>JAFSZK010000092.1 GCA_017458975.1 Eubacterium sp.
CTTCACGGTTAATCTGTGCCCAGCGGGCAGGCCAGGAGGTATGAACAAGCTCGGGGTCCTCGCCGCTGTAAAGCACGCAGTCGGTCGGGAGGTATTCGCCGAAATCAGCCATCCAGCCCGAAAGACCGATACCAATCATATTATTGATAATTATATCCTTAATCCACCTTACGGCGTCAGGGTTTGTAAAGTCAACCATAGCTGCCGGGAAGGTCGTAATAGTTACGTAGTAGTCCTCGCCGTCCTTATTCTTAACGGTATAACCCTTCTTGCTTGCTTCCTCGTAAAGGGGCTTTTCAACCGCGAGGAAGGGATTGATATATCCGAGAACCTTAACTCCCTCGGCGTTAAGCTCCTTAATTCTTTCGGGAAGCTCGGGATAGAGCTCGCTGTCGTATTCCCAGTTCCATATAAGCTGTTTTCCGACTGCGGTAACGCGTCGTCCTTCCCAATCCTGAATCCAGGCTCCGTTAACCTCAATTCCCTTTTCCTTAGCGGCTTTAACCTTATTCATCATAACGTCGCTTCCGCCCTGAATACCGAGTATATGACCGTCATAAACCCAATCGGGAATTTCGGGCTGTTTACCTAAAATCTCACTGAGATTGCCGAGAAGCTCCTCAAAATCATTTCCGAAGCCGATATAAAACGGAGCTATTTCATCGGTTGTAACAACGCTGAAATCCTTACCCGTAAAATCAAATTCGCTTCTTGCGGTAGTGAGCGAGTGGAAGAAAAACTTTCTTGAGGAGATAAAGGTGGGCTGAGCATAGTAGGTTTCATACTTGCTGAAGTCCTGAGACCTTGTTGCGTTCTTAATTCCGATAACCTGCTTAAAGACCTTTTTTGCAATCTGAAGTCCGTTAATGTGCTCGGCTACCCACACGTTTGCCTTTTTGCCCTTAAGGTTAAATTCGCTGAAAATCTCACCGCTGCCGTAGAGAAATTCATCCTCAACGGTTGGAATAAGAATATAAAGGCGGTTAAAGCCCTCAAAGCCGTCAAAATCAAATCTTATTCTCTTTTCGTTTTCTATTTTAAGATTTATTTTTCCGTAGCCGGTAAAAAGCGTCGCTTCGCCCTCGTTACCATCAAGGGAGTCAATTTTAACGTGGTTTTTTTCAAATATTTTTTCCTTAATCTTAAAGCTGCCGTGACTCATTGAATAAGAGTTTTCGCCCTTGCCGACCATAAGAGGAGCAGACTTAAGCGAATTAAGCGTATATATCGCCTTACCGTCCTTTAAGATTTCAAGTATGTTTTCTTCAATTCTGAATTTAAGCATAAATTACTCCTTAAACATTAATTAGTTAACGCTGTTAATTAATTATATTATAATAATAACCGCTCCCGTTGTCAACGGAAACGGTTAATAATTCATTTTATTTTAATAAAGCAACCGCGTGGGCGGAAATTCCCTCTTCCCTGCCTGTAAAGCCGAGAGCCTCCTCGGTTGTCGCCTTAACGCTGATACAGTTAATATCAAGAGAGCATGCAAAGGCAATATTCTCCCTCATCTTATCTATGTACGGGCGCATTTTAGGACTTTGGGCAATTATAGTTGAGTCGATATTTTCAATCTCAAAGCCGTTTTTTCTAACATGGTCAACCACCTCGTCAAGTAGCTCTAAGGAGTTTGCGCCCTTCCATTTTTCGTCGGTATCGGGAAAAAGCTTTCCGATATCGCCGAGTGCGGCTGCGCCGAGAAGCGCGTCCGAAATTGCGTGGAGAAGAACGTCGGCGTCGCTGTGGCCGAGAAGACCGAGCCTGTGCGGAATTTCGACTCCGCCGACAATAAGCTTTCTTCCCTCGACTAATTTATGAACATCATATCCGTGACCTATTCTCATTTTAATTCCTCGCTTAAAATATTATTTGCCAGAGGGATATCCTCGGGCGTTGTAATTTTAATATTTGAATAACTGCCCTCAACCGTTTTTACTCTTATACCGATAGCTTCCGCAAGCTGGCAGTCGTCGGTAAAATCAAGACCCTTTTCAAGGGCGTTACTCATTGCCTGTTTATAAAGCTTAAAGTCAAAAATCTGAGGCGTCTGAATTGCAAAAAGAGTATCCCTTGAGAGCGTTGATACTACAAAATTACATCCGTCAATAATCTTGATTGTATCCTTTACAAAAACTCCGACAGCCGCTGCGCCGCAAGCCTTTGCGGCATTCAGGGTATTTATTATATCCTCTTTTTTTACAAATGGCCGCGCGCCGTCGTGAATAATAATACAATCAGCGCTTTCTATCGTTTTTACGGCGTTAAATACGCTTTCCTGACGGGTGGCGCCGCCGATAACAAAGCTCACTCTTTCGCTTTTAATAAGCCTCTTGTATTCGGGAAGCTCCTGCTCTCTTGCGGTTACGATTATCCTTTCAACCTCATCAAGCTTTAAAAACGCTTCAACGCTTCTTTCAATAACGGTTTTTCCCTTTATATCCAAAAGCATTTTGTTTTTTTCGCTCTTCATCCTTGAGCCCGAGCCGGCTCCGAGAATAACGGCGATATTACTCAATTTCCTTCAGCTCCTTTAACTCCTCTTCATTGGGGGTTACGTATTCCGTTTTATATGAATCGTAAATTACCATACCCGGCTTTGCGCCGTTGGGCTTATGAACGTTTTTAACGATAGTATAATCTATTGCAACGTTTGAGGACGCATAACCCTTGGAGTTTACTGCGGCAAGCATAGCAGCCTCGCGGATAAGCTTATCGCTGAAGGGCTTTGATTTATCGGATACTGCGATAACGTGCGCTCCGGCGGCGTCCTTAATATGGAACCACATATCGTAATTTTTAGCGGTTTTCAGGGTAAGCTCGTCGTTTTGAACATTATTGCGTCCTACATAGATTGTATATCCCTCGGAGGACAGATATTTCTTCGGAGGAAGCTTTTTATCCCTTCCCTTTTCGGAAAGCCTTTTTCCGATAAAGCCGGCTTTGTTAAGCTCGGTTTTTATTGCGGTAATCTCCCTGTCGCTCTCGGCTCTCGTCAGCTCGTCAAGAACGCTGTCAAGATATACCGCTTCATCCTCAGCCTGCTGAATAAAGGCTTTGAGCTTATTTTCGGCAATCTGTTTTTTACGGTAATCCTTATAGTATTTCTGAGCATTCTGAGAAGGGGTTAAGGTTGGGTCCGCCTTGATTCTGATAATACTGTTATTATCGTAATAATTAGGTAAATCGTAGAAAAACGAGCCCTTTTCAAGGTTATATAAATTAGCGTTTATAAGGTCGCCGTAAAGCTTTAGCTTATCCTTGTCACGGCACTCCTCAAGCTCTCTTTTTCGGTTTTCCGCCTTACGCAGAGAGCGTTCCTTCAGCGTTGTAAGCCTTTTAAAAAGGTCGTTAGAGCGCTGGCGGATTCTTTCGATTTTTACCTGCTCATAATAGAAGTAATCTATCAGCTTTGAAAAGCTGTCAAAGGTCTTGATTTGGGCAAGTCCCTCGTACTGTTCGGGGACAAAATAGGTGAAATCCTTTGGCTTATCAATAATAACAATACTCGGCTCGGGTTCCTTAATCGCGTTACGAAGCTCATAATAGCCCATACCGTATTCAAGCTCCCTTGCAACAATCGGCGAAATGCCCTGGAGGGTATCGGATACCGCCTTTCTTTTCGGCTTCCCGTCCTTCATCTGAAGGGAGATTATACGGTCAATATCCTGAATTGAGTCGGTAAGGATATTCATTTTATTCTGTGCGGGCGGAAGCTCGTATTTCAGCCCCGGAAGTACCTCGCGTACCGAGGACATACTTTCGTCAATTTTCTTTACGCACTCGACAATAACGCCGTTTTCATCAACAAGAATTATATTGCTGTGCCGTCCCATTATTTCAATAATAAGACGAAAACGCACGGGGTCGCCGAGCTCATTTGTTGAATCGAAAACGAGGGTTAGAATTCTCTCAAAGCCGTCCTGCTCTATATCCCTCAGCCACGCGCCCGAAAGGTGTTTTCTGAGAAGCATTGTAAGCATAGGAGGCTTTTTCGGGTTTTCAAAATACTGCTCGGTTAAATGAATTCTCGCAAGCTCCGCCTTTGAGGACAAAAGGAGCTTTTTTGTTCCGTCATTAGTTCTGAAGGTAAATAAAAGCTCATCCCTTGAGGGCTGATAAATTTTGTCAACGCGAAAGCCTATTAAGTTTTCTTTAATTTCGTTTTTTAGCAGGTATAAAAATATTCCGTCAAGCATGGTCAGTTGTCAGTTATCATATGTCAGATTGATTTTATCGGATTTGTTACGGGAGCTATAATAAATTCAACGTCACAAAACAGCTTTTCAAGTCTGTTTTTAAGCATTAAAAAGGCTTTGTTTTCGGTTTCAAAATGGCCCGCCGAAATTACGGCAAAGCCCTTTTCGGAGGCGTCAAGCATTGCATGGTATTTCATATCGCCCGTTAAAAAGCAATCGGCGTTTTCCATTGCAAGTTCGGTATATTCCTCACATGCGCCGCCGCCGAGAGCTACGGTCTTAACCGTCTTTTCGGTATCGGTATATCTTATTCCCGCCGTTTCAAGCTTATCGCTTACATATTCGGCAAAGTCGTCGATACTCATCTCATCTTCAAGCTCTCCCGTTACAAGGAGTCCCCCGTCGATATGGCGGGTATTTTTAAGCTCTAAAATTTCGGCAAGGGAGTCGTTAATTCCGCCCTCGGCAATATCGTAATTAGTATGCGCCGACAAGTAGGAAATACCGCTGTTTACAAGGGTATATACCGCGGAGGCGGGCTTAATTTCGGTAAGTCCGCCGAAGATTACGGGATGGTGAGTAAGTACAAGCTGCGCGCCGATTTCCTTAGCAAAAAGGCACACCTCTTTAGTAGCGTCAAGCGCCATTACGCATTTTTTTACTTCGGCTCTGAATTCGCCGATAAGGTGGCCCGAATTATCCCACTCCTCCTGCATATCATAGGGAGCTATTGAATTAATATAGTCGTAGATATTCTTAACGGTTGTCATTTATAATCTCCTTCAGGCGCTTAATTGTTTCTTCATAATCAAAGCCGCCCTTTTGTTTGTTTTCAAGATAATTTAAAAGGTGAATAAAATATTCCTTATTTGAAAAATCCTTTATCTCGCCGAGAAAAAGCTTAGTATCGTTCACCTCGGTTTTCACCCCCGTATAAGTCGCGTCAAAAACGGAATACGAGTGAGCTGTGTCCTTAATAATTATATCATTAATAATACTGAAACCGTTTTCATAAAGCCATTTACGGGCAAGCTCGGGGTGGGTCATGGGGTTAATAATAAGACGCTTTTCCTTAATATAAGCGCACCTTGAAAGAAGAGCGGCTATAAGCTCGCCGCCCATACCCGCAAGAAGCGCGCAGTCAAAATCGTCTTTATTGATTTTATCAAAGCCGTCGGATAAAACACAGCTTATCTTTCCTTCAAGAGCGTATTCTTTAACAAGAGCTTTACAGGAGGAAAGAGGTCCTTCATTTATATCGCAGGCAACGGCGGATTTAATCCTTCCCGTTTCAACAAGGTATACGGGAATATAGCCGTGGTCACAGCCTATATCGGCAAGGCGGCTCCCCTCTTTTACAAGGTCGGCGCACGCCTTAAGTCTTTCGGATAATTTTAACATAGTATGATGTAATAATTTATATATTATTCTTCATTAGAAAAAATAGTATCAATAAGCGTTTCGTAAACCTTTGCGGGGTCGGTAATAAATTTTTCCTTAATCATACACGCCTGGGTTTCGCTTGCGGCAAAGATTTTAAGAGTTAAGTATTCCTTACCCTCGTTACCGATTGCCAGATTAACATAATAGCTGTCGCCCTTTCGGGTAATATCAGCCTTAACCTCGCGGCGGTGCTTTTCCTTTGCAAGAGTTTTTTGGACAAGATAAATACTGTTTTCCCTTACGGTATAGGGTAAATCCTGCTCAATAAGGTCGATATTCGCCATACTCTCATCATTAAGAGTAAGAACGCCGTCCTCGCCCTCAATAACCGTCCCCTGCTGCTTAAGCTTTGAAATGGCGTTTGCAACCTCAAAGTAGTTGGCAAGCTCGCCCTGAGTCAGCGCCGAGGTAATGGCCTCAAAGGTAACGCCCTCGCTTACGTTTGCAATAATATAACAAACAATAAGGCTTATTGAACTTACGCTTCTCAGTCCGCCGTCCTTTACGCCGCCCATAAACGCGTCAAAGCGGAGTCTCGGGTCGGCTTCGTTTTCGCTTATATTTTCAAGCTTTTTTTCAAAATCCTTTGTATCCATATATATCACCACGCTGTATTATAACATAGATATTTATAAGTTACAAGCCTTTCGCATTAAGTCAGACATCTTGTATCCGACAAATAAAAGAGCCCCCGTGGGGGCTCTTTGGGTTTAATATTCAATGCCTTCTTCAACCTCTTCGGGGGTTTCAACATACATCTCAACATTACCCTTACCGTGGTTAATGATAATCGGCGGGTTTTCACCGCTTCCCTGTCCGGGCGAGGTATGAATAGCATCGGTTATTGAAAATTCTTCAATCTCTGCCTGAGGCGAAGTGTATTTCTTTTTATATAACACCATAGTAATTATCTCCTTAACAATCATAAATTATAATACATTTGTCTTTAAAAGTAAATAGTAAATTTATGCATTGTTAAAGCATACATTAATATCACTATATGTTATTGCGTCGTACTGCTTACCGTCATAGGTATACCTGAACTTAAGATAGGTTCTTGTATAAATCGGAACGGGGGTCGAAAGTACGAACGGCTGAGCAAACTGATTTGACTCGTCGACTTTCTTAGTACCTACAGCCTTATAAACGTTAAGACTTGAATCGTCAACCGCCTCAATATTGAAGTCTTCATCCTCAATATGAGAAAGCGTATAAAGCGTACCCCACTCGGTAAGAGTTGCGTTGGAGCCCATAGTAAACTGGCTTCTTACGGTATAGTTTGTATTGCTTACCTTTTCGGCAAGGCTTGAAACTGTAGGAAGCTTGTTATTAAGGAAGAACAGCTGAGTATCCGAATAGTTAATCTTGGTATTACCTACATAGTAATCGTCGCCAACCTTCTTAACGGAATAGAAATCGTGAAGAAGTCCGTTTGCATAGAACTCATAGCTGTCGCCGTAGGTAACGGGCTTAAACGTGCCGCTCTCAATTACTGCAAGGAAGTCGCTTCCTTCGGCTTTTGCAAGATTGCGGTAATGGTAGTCGTAGCTTGCGTCCTGAACCAATACGTTTCCGTCAAGAGTAATATTGTATTTATCGTTAATAACAATCTCAACAACCGGTTCAATATTAATTGTATCGCCTTCGTCTGCAAGAGTTTCGGCAGTTGCGTCAATAGTATCAACCGTCTGACCGTTAACCTTCCAGCCTATTACCTTATGCGAGCTGATATTTGAAACCGGATATTCCGTACCGCCGATAACAAGCGTATTGATATCGCCGTTCTTAAGAGCAACGGTAGTAGCCTTTGACACGTTCATTGAATAAAGCGGGAGCTTAAGCACGCTGCTTACCTTAAGAGCAATCTTTTCAGTTGTCTTTGCAGGAGTGTAATAAGCGTTAATTGTAGTCGTTCCGCCCTGGATATAAACGGGAAGAGTTGTTCCCTCAACGGTGAACGTCTGGTCAATGTTGCCGTTAATAATCTGCCATGAGCTTACGTTCTGACCTTCGGTATACGCGCTTGCGTCAATATTTGAAACAGTACCGTATCCGTCGGCAGGAGTTACGTCAACGTTCTGAGCAACAACCGTCTTTGTTCCGTCTTCTACCTTATATACATTAAGCTTAACCGAGTAGCTTTCAACATTTGCGTCCTCGTTAGCCTCGGTGATTTCGGTAAGAAGCTCGGCAATGCCGTTATCAACAAGCGCCTGAGCAGGCTCCGGTCTGTTCGGGTCGTTTTCATCAAGAATTGCCTCGATAGCAGCCTTTCTCTTATCCATAAGAGTCATACCGCTTACGCTCATAGCGCTCATATCGGTTGCAAGAACCTCGTCAAAGAGCGACTTACCTCTGTCAAGATGACCTTTGCCGTCGGAGGTAAACTTCGTTCTGTCGATAGTTGAATAAACAATCGCCATTGTGTCGTACACGCTCATATCGGCATAGCCGGTATTATGAGTAAACGTCTTGCTGCACTTGAAAATACCCGTCTCATTATCGGATTCTTCTCTGCTGAAATAACGATATACGTGAGCTGAATTAGCGTCTGTAAGCTGAGCCTTTGCGTCGATAATATCATCTACATAATCGGAAATGGGAGAACCGTTATAGGTATCAACATAACCGTTAATATTATAAGTAATATCATCCTCGCCGATTGTCATTGCGATAGAAGAAGCAACGTTAAGCATTGCGTCTCTTCCTTCATTAACAGCCTGAGTGTATGCGTTCCATACGCTGTCAGTATAACAGCCCTGTTCGCTTACTGTATTGTCAAGCTCTTCTTTAAGGTTTGTATAATAAGCGTCCTCGCCGGAAGCATTGAGAGTATCTGCGGCAATGTACGGGTCGCCGTTCGGTTTTGTAATTGTAGTCGGGTCGGTTGTATCGTCTATTGTAACGTGTTCGCTGCCCTCAAGAAGATTATAAATATCTGTAGCACACTGAATTGATACGCTTTCGTGCTGGTCAACGCCTGTTGATGAAGTATATTGATACTTCGGGTTAGAGGGGTCAACCTCGGTAAGTCTGTCCATATCGTAGAAATAATCAAGAAGTCCGCCTTCAACAAAATCCTGAATACGGAAAGTACCGATTGAGGTTTCGCCTTTAAGAAGAGCGTCGTTATTATTGATAATATCTCTTACAGGCTTATAGTTAATAACGTAAATTGAAAGAGTATCAAGCGTATTTGTTGAATCTTTGCCGTTTTTATTGCTGTTTGCTCCGAGTCCGTCGTTAGCATATTTACCGTTACTCGAGTCGTTATACGAAGCAATATCGCCGGCATCAGGGTTGGTAAGCGGGTCGTCAGAACCGTAGCCGATTGCATACGCTCTGTGGATACAGGTAATCTTGTCGTATTTATACCAGTATTTCTGAACTCCGCTTCTGTCTTCAAATACGGTTTTTGAAGTATCGCTCATATTTTGGGTATTAACCTTAACGATATTTGCATAATAATGCTCGGGGTCGTCTCGGTCAGTACCGTGGTTGTTTCTTGCTCCCGACTGTAAGCCCGTCTGATTCTTTGTATGAGCTATAGCCGCAGTATGAACATCATTATTTAAGATTTTATTTAATGAGAAGGTTGAAGTATAAATCGGTGAGTCCGAAGTACCTCCCGTCTGCCAGTCGGTAGCAAAATCGAGTCCGTTGGTAGTCGGGTCCTGATAATGCTTTTCGCCTCCGAATAATCCGGTTGTATACTTAACAAATCTGTCTTCGGGCGCCATAGAGTCGCAGGAATAGTAAGTATAAAGCGCTCTGTCGTGATTAATAACGTCTGTACCCTCAGCGGTAAAGCCGAGAATTGCGGGAACGGTAATTTCGTTAGCCTCGCCCGTTCCGTCATATACGCCTACAGCGTTGCCGATATATAAATAAGATGAGCTGTTAGATAAGTTAAGCTTAAGTATATTACTCGGACACTTAGCGTTATCCGTTCTTTCTCTTGAAGGAGCCTGGCCCGCCCAAACAAGATTTTTATATGACGCTTTATAATCGTCGCATTTTTCTTCAGACGCAGTGTCCTCAGCAAAGCCGGCGTCGGGATAGAAGTTATATGCGCCCTCCCTTTCGTGCATTGCGTTGGTTTTAATCTTAAGGTTTTCGGCAGCAGTATCAAGAGCTTTTGACATAAGCGCTTCATCCCATTTATCGGATTCTTTATTAGCATACTTATAAGCGTCGGCAAGCTCCTTAGATACCATATAGTACTTATAAGCGTCAAGCATATTTGAATATACTTTTCCGCTGTTCATTTTTTCTTCGTATTCTTCAATAACCTTATCGAGCTGGTCCGCTCTTGCAGCTGAGCTGCTCGGCTTTGCAGCCTTTACTGAAGCAATTGCATTTTCAATCTGGGTACCGATTTGTGTAACTGTACTTTCGGTATTAACGGAATAATCCGCGCCTGAAACGTCAATTGCGACAGCCTTATCATATGCATCAAAGAGTGCGTATAACGAACCGTCCTTAAGGTATTGCTCATTACTAAAGTAATCCTGATATGTTGAAAGCGATTCATCCAGAGCGTCGGTAAGAATTTTACGGTTTACAACATAAATCTTGCTATTTGTATTATTAATTTCGGAATACACATACTCATCATTACTGGAAATAATGTTATTATAATACAACGTAGCATTAACCGATACTGACGGAATAATGAAGTAACCGCCGGTCGGAGCATTTGACGGATTATAAGTTAAATAGTTTTTATAAATATCATAAGTCGAGGTGCTTTCGGTAATCTTATACCTGTTTGACGAGGTCATATCATCATTGTTTGTAACGACCTCTTTGTCAGAAACGTTAGGCCAGGTAAGACTTGAATTAACCTCAAAGCCCTTCCAGTTCTGGTGAATACCGAGATAGTTTGACGAAGCACTCAGAGCTGCAATCCAATAGGTTGTATTATTACTGTGCTGCTGAGCGGCAAATATAATCGGAATTCTCGGAACAGTTACTCCGTCATAAAGAATAACGGTATTCGGGAAGTAAGTATATAAATTACCGCCGTAAGTCCAGATAATACCGCCGCCGCTTGTCTTTTCAACCATAGCCGCGTCGTTCATAGTTGCGTTTGCGGAATCCGAATAGAGAACGTTTTTAAAATAGTCGCTCTCAATAGACAGATTGTTAATAGTCATATCGGTAAGCGTAGTCGGAGTACTGTATAACTGACAGTTTCTTAAAACGTCGTTAAGCTCGTGAGCCTTAGCGTTTCTTTCCTCCGTTGAGCTTTCCGTCATATCCAGAGCTTCAAGATAAACGGAATATGCGTCAGCCATATTAGTACGAAGCGCGCTTACGCCGCTTGTAGCAATATCGTTGACATAACCTTCAAATTTTTGTACCGCAATATCAAGTGAATCCGCTGCAGATAAATTAATGGCAAACATCGGAATGCTCGTTAAAACCATTATTGCAGCTAAAACAATTGACAATGCTTTTTTGCTGAGTCTTTTCATTATTGATGCTCCTTAGAAATATTATAATAATAAATAAAAGATTTACGACTATATTATATTAATTAATTAACAATTAGTCAATAGTTTATGAATAAAAAATTAACAAGTATATATAAATATATTACAGATTATAGCAATCGTAAATAATATCGGCGAAAAAATCTTTTAAAAAAAGCTTACTGTTTAATTTTCGTTTAACATTTCGGGGTTATAGTAAAGCCAACCTCGAAAGAGGAATACATTTACAGGAGATGAAACTGATGAAAAAAAGCATCAAAAACACCGTAATGATAGGTATGGCAGCAGTACTTATCGGAACAAGTGCAGTAACCTACTCGCTTGCATCATTGCAAAACAGACACAACGAAATGCCGCCGCAGATGCAAAATCAGCAAATGCCGGACTTTAACAATAACAATAACTTTAAGGACGGACAAAAAGGCGGCTTCAAAAACGGCGGTTCTCAGCAGACTCCTCCGCAGGGAAATAGTCAGCAGGGTGGCTCACAGGATAACTCGCAGCAGCAAGCGCCGCAGGCTCCCCCTCAGGGAAATAGTCAGCAGGGCGGCTCACAGAACAGCTCACAGCAGCAAGCACCGCAGGCTCCCCCTCAGGGAGATAGTCAGCAGAGCGGCTCGCAGCAGGCGCCCGCTCAGGGTGAAAGCTCAGATAATAACGCGCAGAACTCCGCTCAGCAGAACACAACCGCAACCGATATGGAGTTTGAGGCAAAGGCGTCAAATCTCCAAACGGGCAATATGAAGCGCGACAAGGGTAATAAGCTTGAGTTCTTTGCACTGTACACCTTCCTTGCGCTCCAAGTTGCGATAATTCTTTTAATCATAATCTATCTTATTTTATCAAAATTTAACACTTTAAGCTCTAATCAGGTTTTTCCTGACAATAAAGCCGATTCTAATTAATTCCTTTCAAAAAAACCTTCCCGAGGGAAGGTTTTTTCTTGGATTAAGATAAATCTTTCTGTTATGCCGGTTTTATAATTCGTCTTTATATTCTTCCTCAAGCTCCTCTTTTACGTTTCCTTTAAGAAGATTAAGTTCAAGGATTAATTTACATTTCATATAGTCCTTCGTCATAAAATCGCCGGCTATAATATTTGCGCTTTCAAGATAAAAAGGATTTTTCTTAATTCCCTCAATAATATCGGGAAAATAATTTCTCAAATCCTCGTCAAGCTTAAACGGAGTTGTCAAGCCGATTTCGGTTCCGGGATTCGGAGTCTGCTGGGTCTGGAACCAATAGAGCCCGTCGGTTTGATAATCGTCAAAAAAGCGCAGGGTTTCTTTTGCAAAATTCTTTGCTTTAGCGCCGTTTACGTTCTTTTCCCAAGGTAAAATCTGTTTGCAATTCTTAGAGTATTTATAGCTTTCACAGTCGTTAATAAGAATATACCTTTTACCCGCTTTTCTTATATCGCCCAAGGTTACCTCGCTTATATCGTCAAAGTCGCTATATGCATATTTTTCGGGCGAAATATACTTTTTAAGAAGCGCGTCAACCGCCTCGGGCTCAGCCTTGTAATGAAGGGTTATGGGTCCGATTTTCTGGTCATAATACTCTCTTATATCAAGGAGTAAAATTTCACTTTCATTTTCGTTAAGAATCTTCTCAATATCCTTTAAAACGTTCTCAAAAAGGTCTCCCCTGCTTATTCCGTGAGCAAGAAAAATTCTTCCCTTTCTGTAGGTATTAAGACGAAGACAAAACTGCCTTATACCGTAATTAAACTGGGTATAAAGCCCGTCCTTCTGACACTCCGCCATTTTGTTCATTCCGTAGCTTCCCGCGTTGTGCGCGCCCGGAATTACAAGCGAGGTAAGCTTTACGTCGTCCTTTATGTATTTCATCCAGGAATTATAAATCATAGTATCACCTGTTTCATTATATAATATATTTTGCACTTGTTCAACTGTTTAACCTATAATAAAAAAGAAAAGCCACCCGCTTGGGTGGTTTTTCTTTTTGGTTGCGAGGGTAGGACTCGAACCTACGACCTCCGGGTTATGAGCCCGACGAGCTACCAACTGCTCTACCTCGCGATATATTCTCTTTCGAGTGCTTTACCATTATAACAGAAAAATATTATTTGTCAATACCTAATATGTGACTTTTTTATAAATAGAAAGAGCAGCCGGCTTTCGCCATGCTACCCTTTACTGATTTGGTCTTCTATAATCGCATTAGAAAAACCGTTCACAGATATGCCGATGCGTTAAACATATCTGCATTACAATATTAACTCTTATAAGACATTTTGTCAAGCGCATTTTTAATAAAGTGTGAATAATAGACAAAAGTTTGATTATTTTTCCGATTTTAGTCAAGAATAACTATATGGATTACTACATTACTCTGACTTTGTCTATATGTGGTGCTTTACTTGAAAGCGGAGCCGAAATAAACAGAGTTGAGGATACGGCAAGGCGGATACTTCTTTCAAAGGGTTTTAAGAGCGTTAACGTCTTTTGTATCAGCTCTCTTATTATACTTTCGGCAGATAATGTAATAAGGATAAAACGGGTTACCAAAAATGAGCTGAACTTAAGAAATATTGACTATTTTAACGAGATGTCAAGAAGCCTTTGCGAGGAAAGAAGCTTTGAATATTTAACAAAGCCCTATACGCTTTATATAAAATATATCGCGGTAATTCTGGGATGCGGGTGCTTTACGCTTTACTTCGGCGGAACGCTTTTGGACGCTGCATTTTCATCGCTTATAGGAATTATTATTAATTTCCGTAAAAGCTATCTCCCCTTTTCCTTTGTAAAAACCCTTTGCGACAGCTTTATCGCGGGTTTGATTTCGGTTATACTTTCACTTTCTGCGGGGCTTAACTATGACAAAATTATGATAGGGGCGATAATGCTTTTAGTACCCGGAATTACAAGCGTTAACGGAGTTAAGGATATTATGAAGGCGGATATTGTATCGGGAATTATGGAGCTAACCGACGCACTGTTTACCGCGTTTGCAATTGCGCTCGGCTTTTCCGCAGCGGCGTTGATTTTAAAATGAAAATACTTGTATGCATTTTAGGCTCGGTCGGCTTTTCAGTACTTCTTGACGTACCGAAAAACAAGCTTTTATACATCTCCTTCGGAATTACTCTTTCTGCTTTTGTTTACGAGATTAGTTACAGCGAAAAAAGAGCCTTTGTTTCTGCATTTGCAGCTTCCTTAATAATAAATATTTTCGGCGAGATAACAGCAAGATTTATCCGAACTCCGTCTACGGTTATTATCCTTCCGTCAACTATCCCCCTGCTTCCCGGGAGTATGCTTTTTTACTCCGTCAATAGTCTTATTAACGGAAAATATACCCTGTTCAGACACTACCTTATTCTTACCGCAAAAACGGGACTCGGCATAGCTCTCGGCGCGCTTATAGGCTCGGTAATTATTATCCTCTTAAAAGAATTGAAACGTCAATAATAATATGTTATATTTATTAAGAGGTGAAAAAATGAAAATCCTAATAATACCCGATTCCTACAAGGGAAGCCTCAGCTCTAAGCAGGTTGGAGAGATTATAAAGCACTCCCTTGAGGAAGATAACCAAAATCTTGAAATATCTGCGCTTCCTTTTTCCGACGGCGGTGAGGGCTTCGGCGATTGTATATGCGAAATTTGTAAAGGTAACAGACTTTACACGAATTGTCACAACATCTTCGGCGAAAGAATAAAAGCCCCCATTATAACCTTCGGGGACACAGCGGTAATAGAGACAGCCTCAGCAAGCGGACTTCTTAAAAGAAAGAACGTAATGAAAGCAAGCTCCTACGGTACGGGTGAATTAATAAAGTTCGCGGTATCACAGGGTTTCAGCGATATTGTACTCGGGCTCGGAGGTTCGGGATGCTGTGACGGAGGAGCCGGTGCGCTTGCCGCTTTGGGGGCTGATTTTTACGACGAATCTTATAAAAGAATAAGCACTCCGCGTGGTATGGATTTGAATTATATTTTCGGGTTTTCCGTACGGAATATTGTAAAGCCTATTCACTTTACATACGGTACTGACGTAGAAAATGAATATTACGGCAAAAACGGAGCGGCATATGTTTTTGCTCCTCAGAAGGGCGCAAATGATGCGCAGGTAAAGGAGCTTGACGAAGGGCTGAAAAGGTTAAACGCCTTCTTTAAAAACGATATTTCAGATATTAAGGGCTCGGGCGCTGCGGGCGGCATTTGCGGCGGACTGTATTCAGTATACGGAGGTAACATTAAATCAGGCTTTGATATACTTAGCGAGTATTCACAACTTGAAAGCAAAATTATGGAGAGCGACCTTATTATTACGGGAGAAGGAAAAACCGACGCCCAGACTCTTATGGGTAAGCTTCCCTATAAAATATCCGGGCTTGCCGCAAAATACGGTAAAAAATGCGTAGTAATCAGCGGCGAGATTGAGGACGTTACTCTCGGAGATAAAATGATTTCTCTTATTGACGAAAACACCCCTGCCGAGTACGCCGTTGAAAACGCCGAAAAGGTACTTTTTGAAAAAGCAAAATTTATCTTGAAATAAAGTTGTTTTAAATATATAATATAATAATCAAATGAAAGGAAAACACGATAATGAAAGTAAGAATTCCTAAGCACAGAGAGTTTTTAATCAAATTCGAGGAAGGCTATCCCCTTGAAAAGGAAGCTTGGAAGGAGCTTAATAAAATCGTTGAGGATTATTCCGTTGACGGTAAGAGCGTAAGAAGCGAAACCTTTATTGAGGATAACGAGGACAAGGTTAAGGCTCTTCAGGAAAAGTACGAATTTACATACGAAATCATTGAAAAGAAGTAAATATAATGCAAAAAAACAAAATTTTTACTGTATCGACCTCCCATCTTGACACAGTATGGAGATGGGAGCTGGCAAAAACCATTGACGAGTTTTTACCGGATACAATTGAAAAAAACTTTGAGTTGCTTGAAAAATACCCCCACTACCGTTTTAATTTTGAGGGCGCTTTTCGTTATGAGTTAATTGAGGAATACTATCCCGAGGCTTTTAAGATTATTCAGAAATATGCTAAGCAGGGACGATGGAATCCGTCGGGCTCCGCATATGAAAACGGAGACGTTAATATTCCCTCACCCGAAGGCATTTTCCGTAATTTTCTTTTAGGCAACAGGTATTTTTACGAAAAGCTCGGACGCAAAACAACCGACGTTTTTCTTCCCGATTGCTTCGGCTTCGGCTGGGCGCTTCCCTCAATTGCCAGACACTCCCGCCTTAACGGCTTTACAACTCAAAAGCTCGGCTGGGGCGCGGCATACGAAAGACCGTATAATTTAGGTCTGTGGCGCGGCGTTGACGGAAAACAGATTTTTGCGTGTCTCGCTCCCCTTTCCTACCGCAACAAATTTGCGGGTTCAATCAGGGGCGATGTAAGGGTTATTGAAAAGATTGCTCAAAACGCTATGTCCTTTAATATTCCGTGGGCATACTGCTTTTACGGTACGGGTGACTGGGGCGGCGCTCCGACCGAGGAAAGCGTTTACACCGTTGAGAGGAGCATTTCCCACAACGCGCGCGATAAGAATACGGAGGTTGTTTCGGCAACTACGGACGACATCTTTAACGAGCTTCAGGCGCTTTCCGAAAAGGAACAGATTACTCTGCCGCTATGGAACAGCGAGCTTTTAATGCGCTCTCACGGAGTCGGCTCATATACCTCAAGAGCTATGAGCAAGAGGCTTAATTCAAAAAACGAAGTACTTGCCGATTATACCGAAAGAGCCTGCGTTCTTGCCGACCTTCTTACGTCGTATAAATATCCGCAAAAGGCAATTAATTCCGCATGGAAAAAGGTAATTGCCCATCAGTTCCATGATGATATAACGGGTACCTCTACGATGAAGGTATATAACGAAAGCTGGAACGACTACTTTGTTGCGCTATCACAGTTCAAAAACGAATATGAAGGTGCGACGGGCGCAATTGCAAACGAGCTTGACACCTCCTGGTGTCAGGAATGCGCCGTTATCGTCAACAATCCCGTTGCAATAAAGCGTAAAGCTCCCGTTGAGGCTCATATAAAGCTGCAACACAATGCGTCCCACATAAAGGTACTTGATAAAAAAGGCAGGGAGGTTCCGAGCCAGATTGTCAGAAAGCAGGGCAAGGAATTTGATATTATCTTTCTTGCGGACGTTGAGAGCGTCGGTTTTAAGGTTTACGACGTTCAGACCTCAAAAAAGGATTATTCGGGTAAATCCGACTTGGTTATTACCGAGCACACGCTTGACAATTCAAAATACAGAGTCGTTCTTAACAAGAACGGAGACATTGCTTCAATTTATGACAAAAAGCTTAAAAAGCAGCTCCTTTCCTCCCCGATAAAGCTTGCTGCGCTTCACAATAGAGGCGAGCTTAACTACCCGAGCTGGGAGCTCAGAAAAGAGGATATTGACTCAAAACCCTATGCGTATGCAAATACTCCCGAATTTGAAATAGTCGAAAACGGAGCCGCAAGAATTACGCTGAAGGTTACGCGTCATATTGAATATTCTAAAATTGTTCAGCTTATTTCCCTTGACTCTCAGGGAGAGACGCTCAACGTTGAAAACCGCATAGACTGGCAGGAGAGAAGAACCCTTCTTAAAGCGCAGTTCCCCCTCACCTGTTCAAATTACGAGGCAAGCTATGACCTTGGACTCGGTTACATAAAGCGCGGTACTAATAAGAAATCGCTTTACGAGGTACCCGCTCAGAAATGGGCGGATATTACCGACGAAGACGAAAGCTTCGGCGTATCAATATTCTCTGATTGTAAATACGGTTGGGACAAGCCCGAAGATAATATGCTTCGTCTTACCTGTATTCACACCCCTGCCGGCGCGTTTACCAAGGACGCAAGACAGGATTTACAGGATATAGGAAGAAACATTTTCTCATTTGCAATTTGCTCGCATAAGGGAAAAATATCCTCAACTACACAGCTCGGAAGCGAGCTCTTCCTTAAAAAGCTTTGCGCTTTTCAGACCTCGTCAAGGCGCGAGGGCAGGCTCAAAGACAGCGTTTCGCTTTTAAAAATCAGCTCCAAAAACGCCCTTGTCAGAGCCGTTAAGCTTGCCGAGGACGGGGACGGAATTGTTATCAGGATTAACGAGGCGCTCGGAAAGGTACATAAGGAGATTACCCTTTCAGCTATATCCGAAATAATTGAAGCGCAGGAAATCTACGCTTCCGAGGAGTTCAAAAAGGACGCAAAAATTGTAAACGGCTCGCTTGTTTTCAAGCTTAAGCCCTTTGAAATTAAGAGCTTTAAGATACGAATCAGGGCGGATAAAAACAATGCCAGAGAATCGTTTAAAAAGCTTGAGCTGCCCTACAATACCGCAGGCATTACAAGCGACGAATACAAGGTTAATACAATTCTTTCCGGCACGGGTTGTTCGCTTCCCGAGGAGCTTTTGAAAAAGAACTACACGGTTCACGGAATTACGTTCCGCCTTCCCGATACCTCGCTTGAAAAGAATCTTCTTATTCCGAGGGAGCAGGAAATTGAAATACCGAAGGCGCTTACAAGGCTATATATTCTTGCCGCTTCACTCGACGAAAATGAGAGAGAGATTACTATTCTTGCGGATAACAAAGAGAGAAAGATTACCGTTTATCCTCTTCGTGAGCCGTACGGAAAATGGGATATGGCAGGACTTGCCCAATCCGCTAAGGTGTACGACGGAAACATCGGACTTGAGCTAACCCACCTTCACCATCCCGAAGGTAATCTTGCTAATCAGAAGGGTTACTTCTATCTTTACGAAATAGACGTAAGAAACGCCAAGAGGATAACGCTTCCTTATGATAACAAGGTTGTAATTCTTGCAATGACGGGGGTTAAGAGATTTTCAAATACCTGTCTTGCAACCGAATTAATTGACAGACCCGATGAAAACTACACCTTCGGCGAGATTCCGCCGGTTGATAAGCTCATTGACAAAGCCGACTTTGTTACAATAAGAGCGGGAAAGATTCAGGACCAGATGAAATCCGGCAGAGGTAAAGGCTTTAAGCGTAATAACCCGATAACGAATATTATACGTTCTTATACAAAAAGTGAGTGGTAAATATACAAAAATTCCCTATACAATAAGTGTATAGGGAATTAATTTTTTTGTAATGTTTTAACACTTTACAAGAGATAAAAGTGAAAAACACAGTGGAAAAGCAGGTGTAAAAAGAGGAACTTTTTAATAATTTCGGTTGAAAACTATGGGGAAAGTGTTAATAATGTAAAGCCTTTTAACTTTCATTTAACCTACTTTTCAACTTTACACCCTTATTTTATACAATTTGACAGCTTTTTAACAAAATGAATAAAGCCCTGAATTAATCAGGGCTTTTATGTATTCTTATTTCTTAAAGAAGCTTACGATATCGTCAAAATCCTTATCGTCGTTTGCTGCAAAGTTTGTAGGAGCAGCTACCTCGCTCGGAGGAGCAACTTCCTTTGTAGCTGTTACGGACTTGATTTCTTTTCCGGGACCGTCTTCGCCGAAGCGAGTTGCAATTACGGTAATAATCATTTCGTCCTCAAGGTCCTCATCGAAGTTAGCACCCCAGATGATTTCACAATCGGGATGTACAGCTTCCATAACAACGTTAGAAGCAGCGTCAATTTCTTCAAGACCGATATCGGTTGAAGCGGTGATGTTAAGAAGCACGCCGCGAGCACCGTCGATAGAAGTCTGAAGAAGCGGTGAAGAGATAGCCTGAGAAGCAGCAACCTCTGCCTTGTCCTTGCCCTTAGCACGTCCAACGCCCATATGAGCATAACCAGCGTCCTTCATAATCTCAGTAACGTCAGCAAAGTCAGAGTTTACAAGACCTGTTGCGTTAACAAGGTCGGAAATTGACTGTACGCCCTGACGGAGAACGTCGTTAGCGATTTCAAATGCATTAAGAAGAGTAATCTTTTCTTTAGAAACTAATTTAAGGTTTTCATTAGGAATAACCATTATAGAATCAACGTACTGAGCAAGCTCGTTAATACCCTCCTGAGCCTGGTCCATACGGCGTTTACCCTCAAAACCGAAGGGAGTAGTAACAACGCCGACAGTAAGAATGCCCATATCCTTGGCAATCTTAGCAACTACGGGAGCAGCACCTGTTCCGGTTCCGCCGCCCATACCTGCGGTAATGAATACCATTTCAGTACCTGTAAGTACGTCGGTAATAGCCTCTCTTGATTCCTCGGCTGCCTTCATTCCAACCTCAGGTCTTGCGCCGGCTCCTCTTCCGTGAGTAGCCTTTTCGCCGATAAGAATCTTCTGAGTTGCTGTTGATTTGCTGAGCGCCGGTTTATCAGAGTTAATTGCTACGAACTCTACGTCTTTAATATTACTTTTAACCATGCGGTTTACAGCGTTTCCGCCGCCGCCGCCGATACCTACGACTTTAATGTTTACAACTTTGTTGTCGTCCATATCAATTTCGTACTTTCCCATCTTTATGTCTCCTTATAAAATAATCTTGTTCGGTTTGTCACCTCTACAAATGCTATTGTAACAGTTTTGTAACTAATTTGCAATACTTTTTAAAAAATATCCCCAATGATTTTAACAATCTTTCGGGGATATTTTATTATTTGTTTGTGCATAATGACTAACAAACGCAAATTTATTCAATTTTTGTAAAGTAATTTTCTTTACAGCATTGTAACCATTATTTCTCTGTAAAGTAAACTTGCTTGCCATCCGTTACGGTCATAACGCCTTCAACGCTCGGATTGGATTCGTCAAGCTTTTCGGTAGCCGTAAGGGCTGAATAAATCTTATTATCAAGGTCGTCAATCGCTCCGAGCTTAAATGTAATACGATTATCGTATTCAATAAAGTTATTATTAATATCGTCGGATTGGATTGCGCTCACCTTTTCAAGCTGAATTCTTTTAATTGAGTCAAGTATTCTTAATAGATTCTTTTTTAGATTCTTATCGGTAAATTCAATCGGCTGACCCTCAACGGCAGTTTTAACGGCGGCTTTTCTTATTTCCACACCGTCCTTAGGAGCCTTCGCCGCATTATTATCAATTACCTTTAAATTATCGTCAAGCAGAGTATAGGTCTTGTCCTTATTCTTAATTGAATAAACCCTCGGTGTTTCAACGATATTAACTTCTATTGTGGAAGGAATCTTTCTTTTTATCTGTGCGTCATAGATATACGGCAGATTTTCTTCAAGCTTTTTTTCGGCTCCCTTTGTATCGGCGATAAACATATTCTGATTTTTCTCAATCGGAAGAACTGCGCTTATATCCTTTTGGTTATAAATCTTATTGCCTTTTATAGTAATGTTATTAATCTTAAACAGAACCGTAAGCGAAAGCACTACTATAATTCCGACAAGGGACAGAGCAATAGCAAAATAGAAAAGAATTTTTCTTTTAAGCTTATTCTTTTTACGTTTTGCGTTTTCCGCCTGCCTCGTCTGCGCCTTAGTTTTCGGCGGAGCCTGACGGGTCTGCTTTTTCTTTTGATTAGTTTTTTTATTCGTTCTCTGAGACTGTGCTTCGACAGGGCGCGAATCGTTTCTGTACCTCTTTGGAGGCTCAAGACCGAAGGAGCCAAGCGTTGAGTTTAACTCCTGCATTTCACTGCTCTGCTTAGCTCTTTGTTCTCTTCTTCTGTTTTGCGCGCTGTCCTTTTTTTTCATCACTAATCCTCTTTAACAAGGCTGAGTATTACATCAGCAATTCTTTCGCGTGAATCGAGAATTGCCATATTCTTTGCGTTTTTCTCAATTTCAATAAGTGCTTCCGGCTCATTAAGCAGCTCGTCAATCATTTTTGAGAGCGCTTCGCTTGATAAATCCTTTTCCTCAATAATTCTTGCCGCATTATTATCAACAAGCGCCATAGCGTTATGGAACTGGTGGTTTTCGGCAACGTACGGGGACGGGATTAAAATTGACGCTTTACCCATTGCTTCAATTTCCGAAAGCGAGGACGCACCCGCTCTTCCTATAACTACGTCAGCAGCGGACATACACACGTCCATATTATCTATATACTGTCTTACCTCGACATTACCCTTACGGATAATACCTTCGCCGACCTCCTCAAAGCCTTCTCCCTTAAGCTGCTCTATAAATTCCTTACCGTTAGTACCAGCGGAATGAATATTATAAACTCCGTGGTTATTAGCATTCTTAATAAGTATATCGTGCATTGCATTATTGAGCGGAGCCGCTCCGAGCGAACCGCCGAAGGAGAGCACAAGCTTTGCGTTTTCGGGAATATTCAGTAGCTTTCTTGAGTCTTCCCTGTTCTGATTAAGAAGCTCGCCCCTTACGGGAAGTCCGGTAATAACAGGCTCATTTTTTGAATCAAGATGCTTTTTAGCCGCCTCAACGGTAAGCATAACCTTGTCAACGCTTTTAGCAAGCTGCTTATTGGTAATTCCGGGATATGCGTTTTGCTCGTGAATACACGAGGGTATTCCCATTTTTGACGCCGCCTGTAAAACGGGGCCCGAAACATATCCGCCGAAACCGATTACAACGTCGGGCTTAAAATCGCCGATTATCTTCTTACTGTCCTTTTCGCTTTTCATAAGCTTGCCCACGGTCTTTACGTTATCGAGAATTGCCTTGGGTGAAAAGGAGCGTTTAAAGCCGTTAATTTCGATTGTTTTAAATTCAAAGCCCGCAGCAGGCACGAGCCTCGCTTCCATATGGTCGGCTGTACCTATAAAAAGTATTTGGCTGTCAGGATAAGTTTCTCTTATGTATGAGGCAACTGCAAGGGCAGGGTTAATATGTCCCGCAGTTCCGCCTGTTGCAAATAAAAATTTCATCATATTCTCCTATGAGGTCTGCTGATTTGATTTTCTTGATACCGAAAGAACTACGCCCATTTCAAACATAAGCATCAATATCGATGTGCCGCCGTATGAGAAAAACGGAAGCGCTATACCGGTATTCGGGATAGTATCGGTTACAACAAGAATATTAAAAATTGTCTGAATTGCTACCTGGGACACGATACCGACTACAAGAAGCGAGCCGAAACGGTCCTTACATTTCATTGCAATCATAATTCCCCTTATAAAGAGAAGGGCAAAGATTACTATAATAACCGTTGCTCCGACGAAGCCGAGCTCCTCGCAGACAATTGAAAAGATAAAGTCGTTCTGAGGCTCGGATACATAGAGAAATTTTTGTTTTGAGTTTCCGAGTCCCGCTCCGAATATTCCGCCGGAGCCGATTGCGTAAAGCGAATTATTAGTTTGCCACCTTGCGCCGAGCGGGTCAAAATCCTTGTTGAGCCATGCTTCTATTCTTTCGCCCGCATATTTCATTAATACGTCGGGATTGATTATTACAAACGCGACGACCGCCCCGACAAGAGCGGCGCCGAGTACAAAAAGCTTCCAGTTCGAGCCTCCGCAGAACATCATTACCGCACCGATACAAAATACTAAAATCGTACCCGAATTATGGTGTTCAAGAAAAATCAGTCCGCAGAACAGGGCAATTATTCCCATAGGAACAACGATTCCGGTTATAGGCTCCTTCATATGCTTATGATTTTTGGATATATAATCGGCAAAAACGAGAACTATTGTAAATTTTGCTATATCGGAGGGCTGAATTGTAAGCGAGCCAATTACGGGTATCCATCTTTTAAAGCCGCCGGGAACATTGGTATGATATACAAGGACAAGCCCGAGCAAGCCTATTGTACCGAAGAAAATCAGATAAAGAAAACGTTTGAATATCCGATAATTAATCTTTGACATCGCCAGCATAACAATTACGCCGAGCACTGTATATATAAACTGTTTTTTAAAAAAGTAATATGAGTTTCCTTTATTTTGAAGAGCGTATGGATATGTTGCCGAAAAGAGCATAACAAGACCGATTGTTACAAGCGCAATTGTAAGGGCAAAAAACGGAATATCCATTCCGCCGATAAGAAGAAAATCGTTTTTCCATTTTTTAGTCTTAACTGACGAGGAACGGATTATCTTCTCCCTTTCGCCGCTTTTCGGCTCGTCTTTTTTATTATACCTTTTCGGAGGTTCCAGAAAGTCGGACATATTCACACCTCTCTTTCGTTAAAATTTAAAGTGTAATTATTTTTGTGCAAAATAAAGTAGCGCAAGACCGAGCGCGCAGCCGAGTGAATTTACAAGAGTAAAGATTACGCAGATTTTCTTTTCCTTCCAGCCGCACATTTCAAAATGGTGATGTATAGGAGCCATTTTGAAAATTCTCTTACCGTGGGTTAATTTAAAATAGCCTATCTGAATAATGTCGCTCATTGTTTCGCAAACGTAAACAATACCGATAAAGATGAGCAGAATCGGACATTTAATCGCATATCCGAGAGCTACAACCATTCCTCCGAGGAAGAGCGAGCCCGTATCGCCCATAAAGGTTTTTGCAGGGTTCCAGTTCCAGCAAAGGAAACCGAGAACGCCTCCGAGAAGCGCGCCCGCAAGTACTGTAAGTCCTGCAAATCTGAGCATATATGAAGCAATAACAAAGGTTATTGCGACGCTTGCAGTAACTGACGAGCAGAGCCCGTCAATACCGTCGGTCAGGTTAACCGAATTTACCGTGCCGTAAATAATAAAAATGGAGAGGATCCAAAAAACAATTCCTAAAAATATATTTTTCTCAAAATTAACGCTTCCGAGGAACGGAATATTCCACGTTGTGTTATGAGAAAACCAAAGCGTTGAAACAAAGCCGAGGGTCATAACAAGCTGGCCGAGAGTTTTTTGCTTAGCCGAAAGACCTTCGTTTTGTTTCTTTTTAATCTTAATAAAGTCATCGGCAAAGCCTACAAGTCCGCAGCCGAGAGCAAAGAGTGCGCCCGCAAGAAGAAGGATTGTTTCTTTACCGGGCATTGCAATCGCGCCCTGACTTTCGATTTCGGCTCCCGAAAGCTTAAGCGTAAGCATACCGACAGCAAAGGAAGCAATAATTCCGATAATGAACATTATTCCGCCCATATTCGGGGTTCCCTGCTTCGACTTGTGCCACGAGGGACCTATGTCAAGAATAGTCTGTCCGAATTTCAGCTTTCTGAGCCACGGAATTATAATAAAGCCGAGACCTGCCGTAACGCCGAAAGCAATTATTATACTTATTATTAACGCAACAGTTGTATTCATTTATTTGTCCTGCCTTTTATTTATTCTCAAGTATTTCCTTAATTACTTCTCTTTCGTCAAAATGGATTGTACCCGTAGGTAAAATCTGGTAAGTTTCATGTCCCTTGCCCGCAAGAAGAATAATGTCGTTTTCCTTAGCGTTTTCAAGAGCCCATTTTATAGCTTCCTTTCGGTTTTCAACAACCTTATAGGGTGTGTCAAGCTCCTTCATACCCTCTAAAATATCCTCGATGATTTTTGAGGGCTCCTCACTTCTCGGATTATCCGAGGTAACAACGCAAAAGTCGGAAAGACGGGAGGCTATTTCGCCCATCTTCGGACGCTTGGTTTTGTCTCTGTCGCCTCCGCAGCCGAAAACGGTTACAACTCTTCCCTTTGCGATTTCCTTAAGAGAGGTAATAATATTTTCAAGTCCGTCGGGAGAATGAGCATAGTCTATAATTACCGTATAATCCGTATCGGTAGGCACAACCTCAATTCTTCCCTTAACGCCCTTTGATTTTGAAATCGCAAGAACGACGTCCTTGAAATCAAAGCCCAGTGAAAGCACAACCGTAGCGGCGCAAAGCGAATTGTAAACGCTGAAGCGTCCGGGAACGGGACAGTAAACTCTTCCTATCTGGTCGCTGACAAGCTCATACATAACGCCGTCGGCATAAAAGTTTACGTTCTTTGCGGTATAGTCGGAGCTGTTTTTATCAACCGCATAGGTCGTGACCTTACAATCAAGCCCCTCAACAATCCTGAGTTCGTATTCGTCGTCAATATTCGTAACCGCGATGTCGCAGTTTTCAAAAAGCATACGCTTTGAATTAAAGTAGTTTTCCCAGGTTTTATGGTAATCAAGATGGTCCTGCGTCAGATTTGTAAAAGCACCTATTTTAAAGTGAACTCCCGCAACTCTGTTTTGAGCGAGCGCCTGGGAGGAAACCTCCATTACGCAGTATTCACAGCCCGAGTCAACCATCTTTCTGAAAAGCGACTGTAATTCGTGCGGGTCGGGAGTTGTATAATGGGCGGGATAAACCTCATCCCCTACCATATTCTGAACGGTGCCGATTAAACCGACCTTTTTGCCGATATTTTCAAGTATCTGTTTAATCAAAAACGTTGTAGTAGTCTTACCGTTTGTACCCGTAAGACCGATTATTTTAAGCTTATCTGCCGGATTGCCGAAATAATTTGCACATATCGGAGAGAGCGCAGCTCTTGTATCCTCTACAACAACCTGATTTTCAAGACCTAAATCATATTCGCAAATTACGGCGGCAGCGCCCTTATTAAGCATTTCTTCGGCAACGCTGTGTCCGTCAAAGGAAGCGCCCTTAATACAGATGAAAAGGAAACCCTCTTCAACGAGTCTTGAATCGGCGGTAACGTCTTTGATATCAACGTCAATATAAGCGCCGTCAACCTTTACGCCTTTTAATAATTCGGATAGTTTCATAGCTTTTACCCTTAGTCAAGTACTGAATGTGTATTCTTAAATGAAACGGATATTACCGTACCTATTTCAACCTGTGAGCCCTTGTCAACTGACTGTCTGTATGCAATCACGTCGGAGGAGCCGACGCTGCCCTTAACCTCAATGTTAAGACCGTGCTCCCCTGCAACGGAATTTGCTTCGCCAACCGAAAGACCTGTGAAATCGGGAACCTTGACGGTCTTTTTCATATTCTTTTCGGTATAAACAACAACCGTTCCGCCGCTCGGTATCGGAGAGCCCGCAATTGGCGACTGGCTCAAAACCTTGTCTCCCTTTCCGACAATCTTACATTTAAGATTGTTGCTCTTAAGTCTGCTCTTAGCGCCCGAGACGCTTTCTCCAACAACCTTCGGAGCCTTGATTGAAAGCGTTTTTGCTTCCTTTTCGTCATACTTGGGCTCAATATTTCTTACCGCCATAGCCTGTTCAACAACCTGTGCGGCAACGGGTGCGCAGATTGCGCCGCCGCCGAGGTCGGCGTTAGGCTCATCGCAGATAATAAGCATTGCAATTTCGGGTTTATCGGCAGGAGCGATAGCCGCAAAGGATACGATATACTTTGTTTTTTCGCCCTCTTTAAATTCACCGAGCTTTGTTGAGGTACCCGTTTTACCGCCTACGCTGTAGCCGGCAACATAACCGTTTTTACCGGTACCCTCGTCAACTACGGCTTTCATCATTTTTCTTACCTTAGCCGAGGTATCCTCGCTGATTACGCGTCTTACCTCGGTTGGCTCGGTCTTTTTAACGGTATTGCCCTCGGCGTCCTTTATTTCAGACACAATATAGGGCTTAAGGAGCGTTCCGCCGTTTGCTACCGCGCAGAGTCCCGTACAAACCTGGATAGGAGTAAGCGAGTTTGACTGGCCGAAGGAAGCCGAAGCAAGAACAACTCTTGTATACTGGTCCTCTTTATAGAACTGGGGAGCAGCCTCGCCGGGGAGGTCGATTCCCGTAGTCTGTGTAAATCCGAACGCGTCAAAATATTTATAGTAATTATGCGCGCCGAGCTTGAGACCGATTGTAATAAAGAACGGGTTACACGAATTCATAAGTCCGTGTGTTAAATCCTGGGTGCCGTGACCCGGATGGTAATGACAGTTCATTTTTCTGTCGGCAACCTGGATTGAGCCGCCGCAGGTGTAGGTTGTATTGAGATTAACAACGTTTTCTTCAAGTCCCGCGCAGGTCATAAAGGTTTTGAAAACCGAGCCCGGAACATATGTATCGGCAACCGTAAAGTTACGCCACTGATTCTGGATTGCAAGCGATTCAGCCTGCGCCTTTTCCTTTTTATCGGAAAGCTTTGATATCTGTTTTTTGTTTTTGTTATAAGTCAGCTTATACGGCTCGTTACAGTCAAAGTCGGGAAGCGAGCTCATTGCAAGAACTGCGCCCGTATTACAGTCCATAACGATTCCGTAGGTTCCCTTCGCCTGATACTCCTCGAGAGTCTGGCGAAGGCTCTTTTCAAGATAGTACTGAATAGTCTGGTCAATTGTAAGAACAAGGGAGTTACCGTCAATGGCGGCAATCGAGGTTTCGTAGTCGGTAGGAAGCTTGTTTCCCTTTGAATCCTTAACGGTTACAATTCTTCCGTTAGTACCCGTAAGCTCCTTATTGTAGTACGATTCAATTCCCTCAAGTCCCTGATTATCATTTCCGACAAAGCCGAGCACAGGAGAAGCAAAGGAGCCATAGGGGTAATATCTTCTTGTTGTCTGTTCGGTTCCGATTATGGTTGAAAGCTTATACTTACGGTTTTCCTTCTTAGCCATAACCTTAGTAATTTTCTCTTTCAGGTCGTTTTCAATTTTTTCAGCAACAAGAACGTATCTCGTTTTCTTTTTTGACTTTTCGTAGATTTCCTTTTTCTCCTCTTCGTTACAGCCGAGAATTTTTGAAAGGTTATCAACTACGAAATTTCTTGTTTCCTCGTCCTTGATATTTGACGGGTCAAGAAAAATATTCCAGACCGTCGCCGACTGAGCGAGAACGTTTCCTTCGGAGTCGTAAATAGTTCCCCTCATTGCCGAAACCTCGGTATCGGAGAGCTGCTGCGACTCAGCCTTGGCTTTAAACTCGTCGCCCTTGGCTACCTGGAGATACAAAATACGGAAGGCGTCAATTCCGAATAAAAACACTATTGCAACGGCTAATATGAGCATTCTTTTAAGCATTGTTTTACGTCCGTTTTTTTCCATATTTCGCACCTCGCTTTCGTTTTATAATCTGATTGCGGACAATTTGTTATTGCCCCATATATAGCACATTAGAGAGTTTGTCATTTTACAAACTCTCATAATATAATACGCTTATTTTACTTATTTATTCCCTGTTTTTGTTTAAGCCTTTTTGCGCCCGAATCAACAGCCTTTTTATTAAGAGAGTCCACTCTCTTTTGTTTAAAGGCTGCAACGTCCATATACTGTATCTGGCTCGACTTAATCTTAGTCATCTTAAGCTTTTCTACAGCATATTTATCTATCATACTCATTGATACAAGCGAATTAAGCTCGCTTTGAAGCGAGATGTTTTCACTTTGCGCGTTTGCTATTTCGGTTTCCTGAACAGCTATCTGACGGGTAAGCTGGTTCTTTACGGCAAAGGAGTTTACCACTACCGCTATCATTGCAAGGCAAAGTACAGCAACCAGAGAAATTCTTATAGCCTTAATTCTTGCAGCTCTCTGCTCTTTAATAAGAACGTTGCGGTTTTTTATACCGACGCCCTTGCGTACCTTAAGGTCTCTTTCTCTTTCCTTTTCTCTTCTCCTTCTCGGAGCGATATCCGGAGCCGCAGCGGTACGCGCGGAGCCTCTTGATACGTCAAAAGAGTTAACGAGCGCAGAAGTAGAGCTTACGTAAGTAGAGTATCTTCTGAAATCGTTTGCATTGGTCACTGTTTTCACCTCCTGTTAATTATTTCTTTTCAAAGCACCTCAGCCTTGCCGAGCGTGCTCTCGGGTTTTCTTTTAATTCGTCCTCACTCGGGGACTTTGATTTAAACACGACGCGTCCGAGCGGCTTTTTACCGCATACGCACACGGGAAATTCCTTAGGACAAACGCAGGGGTTTTCCCAGGTTTTAAACTGTTCTTTAACTATTCTGTCCTCAAGGGAGTGAAAGGTAATGACAGACAGCCTTCCGCCGCTTTCAAGGCAATCAATAGCGCTATCAAGCACGTTTTTAAGTACGTCAAGCTCTCTGTTCACTTCAATTCGTATCGCCTGAAAGGTCTTCCTTGCAGGATGTGAGGCGCGCATTGCTTTATTCGGATACGCCCTTTTTATAATTTCAACAAGCTCGAGAGTGGTTTCAACGGGCTTGTCCTTTCTTGCCGTAACTATTTCTTTTGCAATTCTTCTTGAGAATTTTTCTTCGCCGTATTTAAATAAGATATTTGACAGCTCTTCCTCGGAATAGGTGTTTACAACGTCATACGCGCTCATACCGCTTTTTTCCATACGCATATCAAGCGGCGCGTCGTTATGATAGGAAAAGCCTCTTTCGGGAGTATCAAGCTGAAACGAGCTCACCCCGAGGTCAAGGAGGATTCCGTCAACCTTTTCTATATCAAGCTCTCTTAATACCTCTTTAATGTTTTCAAAATTGTTTTGCACAACCGTAACGTTTTTGAGA
>JAFSZK010000093.1 GCA_017458975.1 Eubacterium sp.
AAAAATGTTACGGCGAAAGATGTGTGCTTGATATAGGCGAGCTTAAAATTTCCGACGGGGGAAACCGTTGCACTCGCCGGCGCAAACGGAAGCGGAAAGACTACGCTGCTGCGTATTCTTGCCCGTATGCTAAAAGCGACTGACGGAGAAACAGACGCGCCGAAAGAGGTGTTGTTTATGCCCCAGCAAAGCTATGCCTTCCGCGGTGACTTAATTAAAAATATCACTGTCGGCGGAGCCGATAAGGGCGAAGCTGAAAGATTGCTTGACGCGCTTGAGCTTTCGCATTTAAAGGATAAAAAAGCGCTCTCGCTTTCGGGCGGAGAGCTTCAGAGACTTGCGCTTTGCCGTCTGCTTGTAAGGGATTGCAGCCTGCTTCTTCTTGACGAGCCTACAGGCGCCTGCGACGCAAGGGGTACGGAGCTGGTAATGAGCGCAATTAAAGATTATAAAGAAAAGCACGGCTGCACTGTTTTAATGAGTACTCACTCTCCCGTGCTTGCCGCCAATGCCGCGGAGCGGTTAATAATTCTTAACGGCGGAAAAATTGAGGCGGACGGCATACCCGAAAAGGTGTTGAACAATCCCGAAACCGAATGGGCAAAAAGCTTTATTGCAGGGTGGAAAATATAATGCTTAATGTTATTACAAGGGAAGAGGCTGTTAATCTTATAAAGGAAAAAACGGCGCATATTATTCCCGAAACCGAAAAGGTTAATATTTCTTTCGCTCTCGGGAGAACGCTCTCTCAGGACATAGTGTCCGACGAAAATATCCCCCCGTTTGACAGAACAACGGTGGACGGATACGCCGTAATTGCAGCGGATACCTTCGGCGCAGGAAACGCCGTCCCGGCTCAGCTTGATACTGTCGGCGAGGTTCTGATGGGCGAAAACGCCGACTTTACTCTTGAAAGAGGACAATGCGTAAAAATCTCAACGGGAGGAATGCTCCCAAAGGGCGCAGACGCTGCAGTAATGGCAGAGCATACGGATAACGCCGGGGGCTTATGCCTTATATATAAGTCCGCAGCTCCTTATGAGAATATAACAAAAACGGGCGACGACATCGGCAAGGGCGAAGTTGCTTTAAAAAAAGGAACGGTAATTACTCCAGCCCAAATAGGAGTACTTGCGGCGCTCGGGATTTATGAAGTACCCGTGTTTAAAAAGCCCGTTATTGCAATTATTTCAACGGGTGATGAAATATCAGAAGAGCCGAAGCCCGGACAAATACGGGATATTAATACTTATCTGCTTTCCTCCGCCGCTGAAAAATCAGGTTGTAACGTTTACGAATACGGCGCGGTAAAAGACAAAAGAGAGGAAATAGAAAGCGCAGTAAAGGACTGCGTTGAAAAAGCCGACGCCGTTTTAATTTCGGGCGGTTCGTCGGCGGGAGCAAGAGATATGACCGTGGATATTATTGACGCGCTCGGCAAGGCGTTCTTCCACGGGATTGCAATGAAGCCCGGCAAGCCGACTATATTCGGGATTATAGAAAACAAACCCGTTTTCGGTCTTCCCGGTCATCCTCTGGCGGCGTACTTTGTATTCCGCTTAATTGTGAGCGAATATATAAAAAGCGTTTTGAATATCTCCGCATACAAGCCTGAAAAAAGCGGAGTTCTTGCTTTTAATATTCCGTCAAATCACGGCAGAGAGGAATTTCTCTGCGTTAAACAAAATGAAAATAACGAGCTCGTTGCTCTTCATACAAAATCAGGCATTATTTCCGTTTTATCGGAAGCCTGCGGCTTTATAAGGATTCCCCGTAACGCCGAGGGTTTGTTTAAGGGAACGGCAGTGGAAATATACGAACTATGAAATATAACTATCTGAATAACCTACCTCTTGACGAGGCTAAAAGTAAATACCTTGAGCATTTAAGTAAAACGGGCTTTTCGGGAAAAACCGAAACCGTGCCCGTTACCGACGCATACGCAAGAGTAACGGAATCCGCAGCTTACGCTGAAATCTGCTCGCCTCATTATAATGCTTGCGCTATGGACGGCGTTGCCGTTAAGGCAGAGCTTACCTTCACGGCAAGCGAACGCACGCCCGTTACCCTGACTAAGCAGGATTATACCGTGGTTGATACGGGCGACCCGCTTCCCGATAACACGGACGCAGTCATTATGGTTGAGGATTTAATTGAGGCAGAGGACGGCAAATATGAGATTATTTCCTCCGTCGTACCGTGGCAAAACGTGCGCCAGGTAGGCGAGGATATATGTATGGGCGATATGATTGCGCCGTCGGGAACAACGCTTACTCCGTCGCTTTGCGGCGCGTTGCTTGCAGGCGGTATTACCGAAATTCGGGTAATAAAAAAGCCCGTTATAGGTATTATCCCCACGGGCGACGAAATTGTACCGCCTACACGCGAACCCGCCAAGGGCGATATTATTGAATTTAATTCAACCGTTTTTAAGGGTATGCTTGACGGCTTTAATGCGCAGGCGAGGGTCTATCCGATAGTTCCCGATAAAAAGGATTTAATAAAAGCCGCGCTTGAAAAAGCACTTTCAGAGTGCGATATGGTTCTCGTTTGTGCGGGTTCTTCCGCAGGACGGGACGATTATACAAGCGAGATTATCTCCTCGCTCGGCACCGTTGTTGTTCACGGAATTGCAATTAAGCCGGGAAAGCCCGCAGTGCTCGGCGAAGCGCTCGGTAAGCCCGTAGTCGGTTTACCCGGTTATCCCGTTTCGGCGATAGTTATTATGGACGAAATCGTAAGCGAGGTTATTGCTATGTACTACGGAAAAGCAAAGCTTCCGCGTGAAACGGTTAAAGCCGTTCTTTCAAAGAAAATTGTTTCCTCCCTTAAATACAGCGAATATGTGCGCGTATCCCTCGGAAGGATTAACGCCAAGCTCTCAGCTTCGCCTCTTTCGCGCGGCGCGGGTGTGATTACCAGCTTTACAAAGGCGGACGGCGTTCTTATCGTACCGCAGAACTGCGAGGGAATTGAAGCGGGCGAGGAAATTGAGGTTCGTCTTAACAAGCCCCTTAATGAAATTGAAAATACGCTGATTGTAACGGGAAGCCACGACCCGCTTATCGACGAGGTATCCGACTTTCTTGCTGAGAGGGGAGCGCCGTTCAGGGTGTGTTCAACCCATGTAGGAAGTATGGGCGCAATTTACGCAGTGCGCGACGGACTTGCCCATATGGGCGGTATCCATTTGCTCGATACCGATACGGGAGTATACAATAAATCCTATGTTGAAAAATATCTGCCCGAGGGCAATGCCGTAACCGTTAAAGGAGTCGGCAGGATTCAGGGCTTAATGGTTAAAAAGGGGAACCCGCTCGGTATAAAGGAATTTAAGGATATTAAAAACGTGCGCTATGTTAACCGTCAGCGCGGTGCGGGAACGCGGATACTCTGTGATTATCTTCTTGAAGAAAACGGTCTTTCTATCGAGGATGTTGACGGTTATAATAACGAGGAGTTTACTCATACGGCAGTAGCGGCGCTTATTGCCGCAGGTAACGCCGACGCGGGACTCGGTATATACTCAGCCGCTAAAATGTACGACCTTGATTTTATACCTATTTGTAACGAAACCTATGAGTTTTTAATTGATAAAAGCTATCTTGAAAGCCCGATGGTTAAGGCATTTCTTGACGTTCTTTACAGCGAAGAATTCAGAAAGCGACTTACCGAAATGGGAGGTTATGTATAATGCTGACTCATATAAACAAAAACGGCGAGGCGGTTATGGTCGACGTGGGGGACAAGGAAATTACCGCGCGCACCGCGAAAGCCTATGCAAGAATTAAAATGAAGTCCGAAACGCTTGAAGCGCTTTTAAACTCGGACTTAAAAAAAGGCGACGGGCTTGCTGCGGCACGCGTTGCGTCAATAATGGGCGCAAAGAAAACGAGCGAGCTTATTCCGCTTTGCCACAACATTCCGATTGACAGCATTACCGTGGATTTTGAAAAAGAGGGCGATACGGCTCTCGGTATTTACGTAAACGCAAAATGCACCTATAAAACCGGTATTGAAATGGAGGCGCTGACCGGCGCCTGCGTTGCTGCGCTTACCGTATATGATATGTGCAAGGCGATTGACCGGGATATGGTTATAGAAGAAGTAAAGCTGCTTAAAAAGACAGGCGGAAAAAACGATTATGAAAGATAACTTCGGGCGTGAAATTACATATCTTCGCATCTCCCTAACTCAGCGCTGCAATTTAAACTGTGTTTATTGCGGCAAGGAGGACTGCGCAAAAAAAGCCGCGGAGCTTACGCCCGAGGAGTATTATTTAATCGCAAAAGCCTTTGCAAAATGCGGAATAAAGAAGGTGAGAATTACGGGCGGCGAGCCGCTTGTGAGAAGCGACGTTCCCGAAACCGTAAAGCTGCTGCGCTCAATAAACGAAATTGAAACCGTATCGCTTACTACCAACGGCGTGTATTTAAAAAAATACGCAGGAAAGCTTAAAAACGCAGGACTTGACAGCGTTAATATTTCTCTTGATTCTACCGACGGCAGTACCTACCGCCACCTTACGGGAGCGGACGTTCTTCAAAGGGTTTTGGAGGGTATTGACGAGGCTCAGAAGACGGGGCTTAAGCCGATTAAAATCAACGCCGTGCTTATGAAGGGCGTTAACGACGACGGCGCCGGCGAGCTTATCAATATTGCAAAAGATAATAAAATCGATGTGCGTTTTATTGAATTAATGCCTTTTTCCGATGAGGGTGAGAATGCGGATTTAACAGTAACGGGGGATGAAATACTTAAACTCTTCCCGTACCTTGAATACGCTCAAAGCGAAGGCACGGCGAAATACTATACCGCGCGGGGCTTTAAGGGCAGAGTGGGGCTGATAAGTCCGCTTACCCATAAATTCTGTAATGATTGCAACCGCGTGCGTCTTCTTTGCGACGGCAGGGTTAAGCCCTGTCTCGGCTACGATACGGCTTATGATATTATGCCGTATATTAACGATGAAAACAAGCTGATTAAAGAGATAGAAAATATAATCCGAAAAAAGCCCGCGGGGCATAATTTTGAAAACCGTAATACGGTTCACGGACTTAATAAAACGGGAGGATGATAAAACTTTATGGCTAAGGTTGTTGCAATAAATATCAGTGAAAAAAAGAAAACGCCGAAAAAATCAGTTTCCGAAGGAAAGTTGATTGAAGATTTCGGCTTTGAGGGTGACGCGCACGCCGGTAAATGGCATCGTCAGGTCAGCCTTCTTGCAAAGGAAAGCATTGAGCGCGCTCAGGGTATGCGAACCGACGGACTGTGTCACGGTATGTTTGCGGAAAATATAACTACCGAGGGCATTGTTCTCCATACACTCCCGATAGGAGCAAAGCTGAAAATCGGAGACTCTGCAGTAATTGAGATTACGCAAATCGGTAAGGAATGCCACGACGGCTGCGCCATTAAGGAGCTTGTCGGTCAGTGCATTATGCCGCGCGAGGGCGTTTTCGGCAAAGTGCTGACGGGCGGAGCCGTAAAAGAAGGCGACAAAATAACCGTTTTGTAAAAGCTTTTTCTTGCAATATTTACGATAGATGTTATAATGCAATTGAGAGCATAACCACAATTAATGAAAAAAGGAGAAATTTATGTTAAAAAAACCAAGTAATACCGTGCTTTATTTTGCACCTCATCAGGATGACGAGCTTTTAACAATGGGTATTGATATTGCCGTTTCGGTTAAAAACGGTTATGACGTTCACGTTATTATCTGTACCGATGGCGCAAGCTCAAACGTAAGACTCCGTCTCGGTAACCGCGAATTTTGCGAGCAGTGTAATTCACAGCACGTATTTGACCTTACCAAGGAGGATTTCACGGCTACAAGGGACCAGGAGCTTTTCGGTTGTTGCGAAGCGCTCGGCGTTAAAAAGGAAAACGTACATTTTGCGGATGAAAGAA
>JAFSZK010000094.1 GCA_017458975.1 Eubacterium sp.
CGTGGTGGTGGTGATGGTGATGGTGGTGTGAATGCTCATGGTGATGCCCGTGCTCTTCGTGGTCATGCTCGTGATGTTCATGCTCATCGTGGTGATGCTCATGCTCATCGTGGTGATGCTCTTCCTTTTCAAGAGTTTCGCTGTTTTCACCCTCAATTTCCATAGCCTGAACCCAGCCCGCGCTGTTTATGATTTTCTCATAGTCAAAGCGGCCCGTTGAAAGAACGTCCTTAACGTCAACCTTACCGTAGGTTGTTTCAATAATCTTTGCCTCGGGCTGAAGCGCCTTAATAACCTCTAAAACGTCCGCCTTTTCCTTGTCGGTAACCTGGTCAACCTTATTAAGAATAATGGTATTACAATACTCAATCTGCTGGATTAAAAGGTTTTCAATATCCTCCTCGTCAAGGTTTTCGTTAAGTAACGACGCGCCCGAGCCGAATTCGTCAGCCATCCTCTTTGCGTCAACGATAGTGGTAACGTTATCAAGATAGGCAACTGCAGGGAGCTTTGCGCGTCTGTCGGTACCGTCAAGCATACATATTGAGCCTGCAATCGGACCCGGCTCACAGATACCCGAAGCCTCAATAAGGATATAATCGAATTTCTTTGACTTGGCAAGCTCAATAATCTGTTTCATAAGGTCAACCTTAAGAGTACAGCAGATACAGCCGTTCTGAAGCGGAACAAGATTATCGTCCTTCTGAGTTACCGCGCCGCCCTTTGCAATAAGGGAAGCGTCGATATTAACCTCGCCGATATCGTTAACGATAACGGCAACCCTGTAGCCCTCCTGATTAGCAAGCACGTGGTTGAGAACCGTTGTTTTACCCGCTCCGAGATAACCGGTTAAAAGGGATACGGGAATTCTTTTATCCGTCTTTGAAAATTTCATATATTTAAACTTCCTTTCTTTTCGTCAAAAGTAACTTATCACAATGTAAATATTCTGTCAAGGAAATAATTAAAAAAGTTGTTGTATTTATATAACCTTTATGTTATAATCACCAAAGTCAAACCATAATATTATTGAATCCTTACGGAGGGATTAATATGATACAGGCTAATAATATCTCCGTTCAGTTCGGCGGACGCTCGCTTTTTGAAAGAGTAAACGTTGTTTTTTCGCCCGGTAACTGCTACGGAATTATAGGCGCAAACGGCGCGGGAAAATCGACCTTTTTAAAGGTGCTCTCGGGCGACCTTGAGCCGAGCAAGGGCGAAATAAGCATTACCCCCGGCGAAAGACTTTCGGTTTTAAAGCAGGACCATTTTGCCTACGACGAATACGAGGTAGTCAGAACCGTTCTTATGGGTAATCCCCGTCTTATCGAGATTATGGAGGAAAAGGACGCTCTTTATATGAAAGAGGATTTTTCCGAGGAGGACGGTATTAAGGCGGGTGAGCTCGAGGCTGAATTTGCAGACCTTGACGGCTGGACAGCTGAAAGCGACGCGGAGTTTATGCTCAATAAGCTCGGAGTTACCGACGAGTACCACTATATGAAAATGGCGGAGCTTCCGAGCGACCTTAAGGTAAAGGTTCTTCTTGCTCAGGCGCTTTTCGGAAATCCCGATATACTGCTTCTTGACGAGCCGACCAACCACCTTGACCTTGCGGCAATAAGCTGGCTTGAAAACTTCCTTCTTGAATTTGAAAATACGGTTATCGTTGTATCGCACGACCGTCATTTCTTAAATAAGGTATGTACCCATATCTGCGACGTTGACTTCGGTAAAATTACTCTTTACACGGGTAACTACGATTTCTGGTACGAATATACCCAGATGCGTCAGCGCCAGGCAAGGGACCTCAATAAAAAGAACGAACAGAAGATTAAGGAGCTTCAGGATTTCATTAACCGTTTCTCGGCTAACGCGGCTAAGTCAAAGCAGGCAACAAGCCGTAAAAAGCAGCTCGACGCGCTTGAAATGATTGAAATGCCCGTAAGCTCAAGGCGCTTCCCCTACGTTGACTTCAAGCCTGACAGAGAATGCGGAAACGACCTTCTGCGCGTTGACCATCTTACAAAAACAATCGGTGACAGAAAGGTGCTTGACGATATTTCCTTCGTTATCCACCCGAGAGAAAAGGTTGCCTTTGTAGGCTCGGACGCGGTTGCAAAAACGACGCTCTTTAAAATTATTATGGGCGAAATGGAACCCGACGAGGGCTCATATAAATGGGGCGTTACTACCTCACAAAGCTATTTCCCCAGCGACAACAGCGCATATTTTGACGGAAACGATATGACCCTGGTTGACTGGTTAAGACAGTACACCGACGCCACCCAGCAGCACGAAAGCGATATAAGAACCTGGCTCGGCAGAATGCTTTTCTCCGGCGATGAAGCGCTTAAGATTTGCAAGGTCCTTTCGGGCGGCGAGCGAGTTCGCTGTATGATGTGTAAAATGATGGTATCGGGCGCAAACGTTCTTATATTTGACGAGCCGACTAACCACCTTGACCTTGAGAGCATTACCGCTCTTAACGACGGACTTATCCGTTATCCCGAGACGGTACTCTTTACCTCTCACGACCACCAGTTTGTTCAGACCGTTGCCGACAGAATTATCGAAATTTCAGGCAATAAGTACATCGACAGAAAAGGAACCTACGACGAATTCCTTTCAACCTTCGACGAAGAACAGCTTAAAAAGTATTAAAATAATATGCAGGATTCGGATACCCGAATCCTGCCTTTTAATTATTTAACTTTAATTTTAACGGTAACCGTCTTGGTAAGCGGTTTATAGTTGCCGTTGCCTGCGGCGGTAACCATTATCTTTACTTTATAATTTCCTTTTTTAAGTCCCTTTTTAACCGTTATTTTACCGTTATTTGCAACGGTTATTTTTTTATTGCCCTTAGCTTTTTTATAAGTAAGCTTACCCTTTGCGTTTTTAACCGTTACGGCTTTGGCGCGTTTAACGCTCAGCTTCTTGCTTTTGAGCTTTGAGGCTTTAAGAGTCACCTTTTTTGCTTTAACGTATATCGGGTTGGGGGCTTTGTTTATTTTAAAGCTGACAGCTTTTTTGCCCTCGTAATAATCACCCTTGAAAGTAACGAGCGCTGTTGCCGTTCCTGCGTTAGTATTATTCTTATAGGTTACGTCGTACTGCGATTTATCTAATGCCTCGCCCGTTCTTGCAACGGTTACTATGGGCTTGCAGGCGCTGCCGCTGTAAGTAAACGCCGATTGCGAAAGCTTATAAATATCAGCCTTCGGGATTTTTGCAACAAACTCCTCCTTGTTACAGATTGAGCATTTCTGATAAACGGCTCCGTCCTCGGTAGGCATCGCCTTTTCAATCCTCTGTACCCAGTCGTGGTTTGTGCACTCCTCAAACACCGCAATGATTACGGAATATTTATCGACAGTAAAATCAAATGACGGTTGTGTTGAAACAAGGGTTCCGGGGTTGTCTAAATCAAGAGGTTCGGCGCTCTGTCCCGAACTGTTGCCCGTATAAACGCCCTTGTACCAGCCCGTAAATATATATCCCGTATCGGGAATAGCGGTAAGGCGAAGCGTTTCGCCGCTTTCATCAAGCGAGATATTTGAACATCCGGTCGTGTACCAGCCGACGCTGCCCATAACATATCCGCCGCCGCTGCCCTCTTCGGACGCTGTTTTATTCCAGTTTGAAATTGAGCACATAATGCTCCAGCCCGCGTACAGGGTCATATCCTCGTCAACGGTATAGTAACTGAACGAGAAGTAGCCTGTAAGATCCGCGTTTTTATACCAGCTTCCGAAAGTGAAGCCCTCTTTTTCGGGATAATCGGGAGCCTTCGCCTTTGTTCCCTTTTCAACATAAATCGGCTCAACGGGAGTTCCCCCGCGCGTGTCGAAGGTAATCTTACAGGTTTTTGCAACGGTAAAGTTGTATGCGTCTAAATCCGAGTTCGGCTCGTTCGTGGTGTATGACGTATTGTAATAATATCCATAATTGTCGTGGTTGTCCCGCAGCGTGAAGCGTAAGAGCTTCCACTCGCCCGTAGGGGTGTTTTCGCCTACAGTATATTCATATTCATACTTGCCGCTCTGTGCGTTGTACGTAAAGCTGAAAGACTCGCCTTTATTTATGGCATAGTTGTAATAATACGCTTCAACATAGTTAATTTCACTTTCGTCCGTTACCTCGACCGAAAACTTAATCTTATCGCCTGCGATAACTCTTGACTTGCCTTCGGGGAGAGTCATAGTGAAGGTACCTATATTGATAACGGGAGGGGTGATATCGGGATTCGTTCCCACGACCGTGAAATTAAACGCGTCTAAATCCGAGCTCGGCTCGTTCGTGCTGTATGACGTATTGTAATAATATCCATAATTGTCTTTGCTGTCCCGCAGCGAGAAGCGTAAGAGCTTCCACTCGCCCGAGACAACGTTGTTATCAATCGTTTTTTCACACTCAAACTTACTGCTCTGTGCATTGTACGTAAAACTGAAAGACTCGCCTTTTTCTACGGCGTAGTTGTAATAATACGCTTCAACATAGTTAATTTCACTTTCGTCCGTTACCTCAACGGAAAACTTTATCGTATCGCCGATTGTAACGGCGTCTTTGCCGTCAGGGAGAGTCATAGTGAAGGTACCTATACTGATAACGGGAGGGGTGATATCGGGATTTGTTCCCTCAACCGTGTAATTAAAGGAGTCTAAATCCGAGTTCGGCTCGTTCGTGCTGTATGACGTATTGTAATAATATCCATAATTGTCATTGCTGTCCCGCAGCGAGAAGCGTAAGAGCTTCCACTCGCCCGAGACAACGTTGTTATCAATCGTTTTTTCACACTCAAACTTACCGCTCTGTGCATTGTACGTAAAACTGAAAGACTCGCCTTTTTCTACGGCGTAGTTGTAATAATACGCTTCAACATAGTTAATTTCACTTTCGTCCGTTACCTCAACGGAAAGCTTAACCTTATCGCCGATTGTAACGGTGTCTTTGCCGTCCGGTAAGGTCATAGTTAAGGTATTTATATGTATTTCCGGCGGGGTTGTATCAACCTCAATCGCATATGCCGTCAGGGGCGCAAGCGAAAGCATTAAACAAAGAGATAAAGCTACCGACAAAATCTTTTTCATAAATATCACTCCTATAACAATTTCAGGGAATTTGCTGATTTTATTATATCATATTATATTATACTTGTAAATAACAAAGGGAGGACATACATCCTACCTTAATACATAGCTTGTTTGATTTTAACCGCAGTAATGAATTTCAGCCTTTTGATAACACTTTGAAAATAGCATAAAACAACAGATTTAAGAAAAAGAAAGGTTAAGGCTTGCCGCCTTAACCCTTATTTTAACTTGTTTGATTTTTAATTGTTGTGGCGTTCAGATACTGGGTGCCGGGGACCGGCTTCTTTCCCGTTTTAGCATATACAAGCTGTTCGCAGGTTACAAGCTGATAGCCCTGTTTAATAAGCTCGGGTACCATCCTTTCAACCGCCGCAGCCGTTGAATCGTAAAGCTCGTGCATAAGGATAATATCGCCGTCCTTAACCTGCTTCATAACCTTATTATATACCGCGTCGGCATTTTTGCTCTTCCAGTCGAGAGTATCAATAGACCAATAGTAAAGCGGCATATTTTCAGCCTTGCACTCGTTTCTTATAAGCTCGGTTGTATTACCGCCGGGTGAGCGGAACGAAGTGGGATACTGACCCGTAACCTCATAAATCCTCTGGGAACACTTCTTAATATCGGAAGCCGTTACAGCCTTACCGAAATGGTCGTGATTCCAGGTATGGTTAGAAAGCTCCATACCGAGCTTAGCCTTTTTCTTAAGGTTATCCTCATTGCCCTTAATAGTATTTCCGACCATAAAGAAGGTTGCCTTTGCGTTATACTTTTCAAGGGTATTAAGAATTTTGCTGCTTGCCTTTTTATTATAACCCGGACCGTCGTCAAAGGTAAGGGCAATCATCGGCTTATTCGGGTCAATATTGCTCGGGAGCGCAATCTTTTCGGCAATCTTAACCGACTTAACGTCGCTCCACGCACCGTAGGTATTTTCCTTACCGTTTTTAATAAAGGTTCTTACTCTTACGCTGTACGTAGCCTTAGCCTCAAGCTTTTCAATTTTGAATTCGCCCGTAGCCTTATCGGCTATCGTTTCGCTTTGAGCCTCGGTAAAATCCTTACCGTCGCCCTTGATATACTCAAGCTCGTATCCCCTTGCCTTCGGGTTGATTTCCCATGCAAAGGTAAGAACTCCGGGGTCTGTTGACTCAATGGAATTAATCTTTTGCTTAGTAGGCTTGGTGCAAAGTGAAAGAACGGTATATTCCTTACTTTCAACCTTTTTCTTTGAGTTTTTAAAGGCGGTTATGTAAAAATCATAAGCGGTAGCCTGTTCAAGATTTTTAACAGTAAACTCTTCCTTTTTCAAATCTTTTGCGGTTGCTACCTTTTCAAAATCGTTTTCACCCGCATTGCTTTGATAAATATAATAACCGTCAGCCGAGGAAACCTTTTTCCACTCAAGGGTTGCGCTTGTATCGCCTATCTTTTGTACCGACGATTTCTCAACGTCGCCCACGGTACTTGACTGAACTATTGACATTGCCGAAAACGAAGCAATGATAATTAAAACAATCAGCGCAGCTCCCGCTGCAATAATTTTGTTCTTAACCATAATATCTCCATAACTAATATATTTAATTTCCTTTGTTATTATACATCTTTATATTTCCTTAATCAATATATAATATTGTTAAATTTCAGTAAAATTTGCTTTTATTTTTAGTCATTTTACACTCTGTACAAAACTTAAACAATGTACAGTAAAACGGTATTGATTTTAGACATCTTTTGTGCTATATTCTATTAGCGCCCGAAAAAACAGACGCAAATGATAATAAGGTGGATTAACAAGTGAGTTCAAAAGCAAAAAAGGCAATTATAAATATCTTCCTTGATTTAATTGAGGAAAACGAATACGAAAAGATAAGCGTAACGATGATTGTTGACGCATGTAATATTAGCAGACAGACTTTCTATTATCACTTCAGGGATATTGAGGATATGCTTAAATGCGTATTCAAAGAGGAAAGCGAAAAGATTTGCAACCAGCTTGATGTTGATAACTGGCATAATTCGGCGCAGGAGTACGTTGGCTTTTTCAACAGATTTGACACGGCGCTGAGAAAAATGCTTCTTTCTTCGGATTTCGTTCTTGCGTATAATCTTATCTATAAATCTTTTTACGAATATATAGCCGACTATTATATAAGCTATCAGGAAACGAGAAGCGCAAAAAGAAATGAGGACGGAAAGGTTGAATTTCTTATTTCCTATACCGCCTCGGCTATTACGGGACTTGTAATAGCGGAGCTTCAAAAGAGCAAGAGCGATTACAACGCAATTCTCAACAAGCTGTGGGACAATTTCAAGCTTAATAAAAAATAAAAACGTATACTAAAAACCGGCTGAGCTTTGCTCAGCCGATTTATTTATAATATTTTAACTTTTTTCTTTGCGCTCCAGGCGGAATATACTTTCTTTTTGTTAATCATTTTATAGCCGCGAAGCTGAACGTAATAGGTTTTCTTTGATTTAAGCTTTTTAACCTTTTTACCCGTTGCGCTCTTGCTGAGCTTAACGGTCTTTGATTTTTTCATATTCTTTTTAAGCGAATATCTGAGCTCATATCCGTCAACGTTAAACTTACTCCACTTTGCGGTAAAGGCTTTTTTAGCTTTGGTTACCTTTAAAAGCTTTGGCGAAGCAAGCTTGGGAACCGTCTTTTGAGCAGTAAGAATTTTTCCGCACTCAGAGCACTTACTGCCCGCCGTTTTACCCGTTTTTGTAAAAGTGGGAGCAACCGCCTTAACAGCTACCGCGTTATGTCCCGTTGCAGGAATCGGAAGGGTTTTGAAAGCCTTGCGGCATTTCTTACAGTATACGGTCTCAACGCCCGCCTCGGTACAGGTAGGCTCTTTTGTGGTTTTTGTTTCGCCGTCAATATGCTCGCTGCACTCTCCGAATACCGCAATAATTACGCAATTATTATCAAGACTTTCGCGGTATTCCGTACCTGTATAGAGAAGATTATCGGGGTCGTTTAAGTCAAGCGGCTGAGCCGACTGACCCTGTGAAGTGCCGGTATAAACGCCCTTGTACCAACCTGAAAATACATATCCGACATCAGGACGCGCTACAAGAATAATGCGATTTCCGACTTCTAAGCCCATATTAACGCAGCCTCTTGCTTCCATCCAGCCGTCAATGGTATAGCCACCGCCGACATTCTCTTTTGAGGTAGTCCTGTCCCAGTTTGAAAACGTGGCAGAAACGAACCATTTGGCATACAGCGTAATATTTGACGTAACGGGCGTCTTAAAGCTGTAATGGTTTTCACATGCTTCGTCGGTATACCAGCCGCCGTAGGTAAGTCCTTCTTTAACGGGGATTGCGGGCTCGTCAACCGTGCCTCCCTTTTCAACGTATACGGGGTCAATTGTATTTCCGCCCATTGTATTAAAGCTTACTTTGCAAACCTCGGCAACCGTAAAATTATATGCCGAAAAATCAGCGCTCGGGGTAAGGCCCGTGTTTGAATTATAATAAACAGCAGTATTGCTGCTCTCATCGCTTGCGTAAAGGTTGTAAATTCCCCATGTGCCTGCGACGGTGGAGGCTGTTACCGTAAAGTCGCCTTCATATTTTCCGGTTTGAGCGTTAAGCTTAAGTATAACCGTACTGTCGCTGTTTTTTTCAAAATTTGCCACGCGGACTGAAACAAGCGAAATATTACTTTTATCGGATACGCCGACTGCAAATTTTACCTTATCGCCGTTAATTACCTTGGTTTTACCCTCGGGGAGAGTAACGCTCATCGAATTAAAGTCAAAAACGGGCGGCTCAATATCAGCGCTTGTGCCGGTAACCTCAAAATCAAATGCGGATAAATCCACGCTCGGTACCGTACCGGTTTCACCCGTAGCGGAATTATAAAGCGTTACGGTGTTATCGCTTGTATCGGTGGCCTGTAAAAACTCAACTCTCCAGCCGCCTGAAGGGTCTTCGTCCGTCACTTCAAGTGTGCCTTCAAATTTTCCGCTTGTATTGTTATAGTCAAGGTATGTTCCCATATTCTTTTCGGCAAGCTTACTTTTGAACACAATAATCGCCGAGCCGTTTATTCCGATATTATCGGTTATTGAAACGGAAACGTTAATCTTATCGCCTTTTGTTACGGGGAAGGAGCCTGTTTCGGAGGTAATGCTGAGAGTAGCCGTATCAATTACCGGAGGAGTTGTATCCCCTTCGGCAAAAGCCGTAAGCGGCATAAGTGAAAACGCCATTAATAAAGATAACAGAACCGCCAATATTTTTTTCATAAAATCACTCCTTGAAAATATCATTTATACATTGAATGGTCAAACACCTTATCGCCCGCGTCGTTTTTGATATCTCCCGAAAACTCTATCGGCTCGACATAGGTATATATTCTCTTGTCGTTTTTAAAGCTGAGCTTAATCTGATAATAGTACTTATAGCTCTTCTTTTCATCAAGCTTTAAGTCCTTGGTATAAAAAAGTATTGTCCTGAACGTGTCGTCAACGTTTTTTGTATATTCGTACGAGGTACTGAGCGGACTCTGCTTTTTATCCGACTTCGGGTCGTTTTCATAAAGGCTTACGCCCTGTATATATTCAATATCCTTATTATCAAGAGTTATAAATATAACCTCGTCGCCCGCGTCAATATAACCGCTTCCCGTCTCAAAGGATACCTTCGGCGGTTTATGAAGCATTGCGTCAAGCCTTGTAACGTAAAGATATGTTCCGCCGCCTCCGAAAATTGCAATAATAAGAAGAAAAATAATGAAATTCCTTACGGGATGCTTTTTCTTTTCCTTTTCGGGGGTTGAATAATAATCGTCATATCTGTCGTCGCTTGTAAGAAGAACATATCCGGAGGAGTCCTCAACAAAGGCTCCGCAGTTTTTACAGACCTTTGCGTTTTCACCGAGGACGGCTCCGCAGTTTTTACACGTCATTTTTTTACCTCGTTATTTTTTTACCTTTACCTTAATAGTTTTGTAAACTCCGTTTTGGGCGTAAACGTAAACCTTGCAGCTGCCCTTTTTCTTGGCGGTAATTACGCCCTTGCTGTTAACGGTTGCAACCTTTGTATTTGATGATTCGTATTTTATAGCTCTGTGATTTGCAACCTTAAGCTTTTTATTTGCGGGAACGCCCTTTGCTTTGAGCTTGAATTTCTTTCCCTTCTTTGCAAGAGTTACCTTGTTTTTCTTTGCTGCGGTTTTAACCGACTTGAAATTGCCGTTTTTGCCGCCGAGGGTTGCAATATGAAGGGTATTTGAATTTGCTATAAGCTTATTGTTTTTATCAAAAGCGCATATAAGATATTTATAGTAGGTTCCCTTTTTGAGCTTTTTCTGAGTATAAGTATTTCCCGTTACCCTTGCAAGCTTTTTATACTTGTTTGAGTTTCCGCATTTATTACCGTAAATAACATAGTACTTAGCGCCCGATTTTTTCTTCCACGAAACGGTAATCGCGTTTTTGGTAACCTTTTTTTGTTTACCGAAAAGGTTTGAAAATTTAGTACCCTTCGGGTCTTTGTCGTTACTTACAGAGGTTATGTATTTATCGGCAATATTGCTTGACATACCCTCAAGCTTCATTTCGGGAATTGAAACGTTACCGCTCTTGCCGCCGGTCATACCGCCCATATTAATAGGAGTATTGCCGCCCATATTGTTCATTGAAACGTCGGCAGAAAGAACTACGTTATATGAAACCTGCTTTGCGCAGTCGCCGTTTGCTATATGATATTTGTAAAAATCGCCGTTATTGTCGGTTTTCGGGAGGCGGGAATCAAGGCCCTCGTCATAACCGTTTGCGTATGAATAAGTACGGTTATCGTAATCCTGAATAGTAGTAGGCTGGGATACGTTCACCTTCAGGTCCTTAACCTTAATCATTGAAGAATACTGATTAACAAAAGCCTTAAGGCTGCTTTCCATCGTTCCGATTGCCGTAAGCACCTGAGCGTTATCCAAATCGTCATACCTGCCCGGAACGGTTGTATTGTTTAAATCCTTTGTAAACAGCGTCTTTCCGCCGCTTTTAAGCGTAATGCTTCCGTTGATAATTGCCTTGCTTTCGTCGTTTGCAAAGGATACCTCGGTATAGTTATTATGAACCCACAAAGCCTTTGCCACGGTGTCCTCGTTTACGGTAACCTCAGCTTCGGGATATTTCATTTCATCGCCGACCTGCCATTTATAAAAGGTTCTGTCAGCCTTGGCAAAGTTACATTCGGGAAGCGCGACAGTAAGAGGCGCCGCGCCCTTTACGGTTTCAATTGTTCCTTCGCCGCCGTTTAAATTAAAGGAGAGCTGCACCTTACCGAAATTATAGGTTATTCCCTCTTTAGTTAAGCCGCCGTTATTATCGCCGAGCGCGTTTAAAAACTCGGTTTTTGTTCCGCCGAAGGTTACGCTGTTTACGGTTGTAATACCGTCAAAAGCGTTGTTTCCTACCTTAGTTAAGCTTTCCGGGAGAGTTACGTTTTCAATACCATCGTAATTTGCGAAAAAGTAGCTTCCTACGCTTGTAACGCCCTCCTGAACGATAACGTTTTTAAAAATACCGGGAGTAGTAAACGCCGGCTCGGTATAATCGTACATATCGCCCGTTCCGCTTATGGTAAGCACACCCGCGGTAAATACATAGTTCACGTTTTCACCGCATTTTCCGGAGCCTGCCGCAAGCGCACCCGACGGGAACGCCGTAAACACGGAGAGGGTCATTATTGCCGCTAAAAGAACAGATATTGTTTTCTTCATAATATAGCCTCCTTATTGTTATATTAATAATATCATAAATAATATATATTTTCAATTAGTAATAATATTTTCCTTGCTTTTTAAACGTTATGTGTTATAATACCCATTGTCAGTTCGCAACATCCTGACGTAAAACAAAATTAAGGATATATAACAGAAAACCGCTATTTAAAGCGGTTTTCTTTTTATTTTAACCCCGAAATTTATTTTGGGGTTGGGGTTAGTTTTAGGCGTTAACATCCTATTCTCTTGAATTAATAACATCTGTATAGTATAATAAGAATAATTGAAAGCAAAATGTTTGAAAACCGACATCATTCATAAGAGGTGCTTTGTGTGAATATTGAATATGTACGGAAAGATAATGCAGCTACAAATCTTGTTATCGAGGGAAACAGATTAAAAGATAACGGCAACTATGATATGGCATTGTTAAAATACACGTCAGCTATGAAATGTTGCGATGTAGAACTGGCAAAACTGATACTGCCTAAAATTGTTGACATCCTGAATAAACAGCAAAAGTACAACGATGTAGTCAAATATTATAATGCTTGTAAAAAACGCTGGGGAAAAGACTTTTTTAACGCGAAACACTATCTAGACATTGCCGTCGTTTACAAAGAAGCCGGAAAGATTCAGCTTTGCGAAAAATACAAGAGTATAGCAGCATCTTGTAAAAATGAAACTGTTTCAACGATAAAAAACGCAAACATAAAAAGCAATAGTAATAAAAAAAGCAAATCCAAAAAAGAAAACCTTTATTCTTATATGCGATGGGTTTATCAAAGTGAACCGAAAAAAACGCATCATCCATTACCAAAAATAGATTCAAAATGGTTACATACACCCGACCCTAGAAAAACGGTTAGTTATATAAAAACGGCATCAAGCCCTACGCAAAAACATGAAAAACAGGATGATTGGCTTAACGACCCCAGCGTAAAAAGAATGGGCTCATACGGTGCAACAAGGAATTCAATAAAAGAAGACATTCTTGAAAGGCCATATATAAAGAAATATAAAAAAAGCAAGTAAGACGAAAACTTCGATTTTGCTTGCTTTTTCGTTTTTATGTGTTATAATACCCATTGTCAGTTCGCAACATCCTGACGTAAAATAAAACTAAGGGAGAAAACTAAATATGAAAAATTCAAAGACAAAACAGATTGCAATGACTGCAATCATTGCCGCTATGTACGCGGCTCTTACTCTTGCTCAGGGAGCTCTCTTCCCCGGTACAACATCAGCGGCAATTCAGTTCCGTGTAAGCGAAGCACTTAATATTCTTGCGCTTTTTACTCCCGCTGCAATTCCCGGTCTTACAATCGGCTGTATTCTGGCAAATCTTCAAAGCATAGGTCAGGGACTCCCGCTTGATATGATTTTCGGGTCTCTGGCAACGCTCGGAGCAACAGCGTCAATGCATTATTTAAAAAACGTAAAAATCAAAACGTATCCTTTAATTGCAATGCTTATGCCTGCGCTTTTTAACGGCTTAATCGTCGGTTGGGAGATTGAAGCATTTTTTGTTGACGGTCCGTTTCATTTCGGAAGCTTTTGTATAATCGGCTCCCAGGTTGCTTTGGGTGAGCTCGGCGTAATGCTTGTTCTCGGAACTGCGCTTTACTACGTTATTACAAAAAGAAAGCTTGATAAAATAATTCTTTCTCAAGACAAATAAACAAAGCCCGACCTGTCTGGGCTTTAATTCTGCTATATATACGACAAAAGGGACTTGGCTAACGCCGCGTCCCTTTTATCTTTTGGAGTAAATTTATGTAAATAAAAAATCTAAAGCAAACTTGCCTGCGTTTTGCAGGGTATATAAACGAGGGTGACTCAGTCATTTATCAGCCGTTGTCCCTCACTTGTGCTACATTATACACCTTGTTTTTGAAAAATCAAGTCTTTTTTTCATTTTTTATCTATGTAACATATTGCACAAAGAAAAACAATCTTTTTTGTGCAATATTCACAACATTATTCCATCTGTTTTCCCAAAAATGCCGCCGCTACCTGTACAAGCTTAATATCCGTTTCGCTCGGAAGAGAGTGCTTTTCATCCTCTAACAAAGCAACCGCACCGCTTACGTCGCCGCCGTAAATAATAGGATAAACCACTTCCGCCTGACGGTCATAACCCTCGATTGCGTTAATTCCCGGTACGGTATCGGTTTTAATATGAACCTGACGTTGCTCCATTAAATCCTCAAGACTCTTTGAAACACGGCGTTCAAGCACCTCCCTCTTGCTTATTCCCGAGCAGGCAATAACATGCTCGTTATCACAAATAGCAATCGGCAACCCGCCGCTTTTGTGGAGCACCTCGGCATACTGGGAAGCAAAGCCCGAAAGCTCTCCGATAGGCGAATACTTTTTAAAAATCACTTCGCCCTCCCCGTCAGTATAAATCTCAAGCGGGTCGCCCTCTTTAATGCGGAAGGAGCGGCGGATTTCTTTAGGAATTACAATCCTTCCGAGGTCGTCAATCCTTCTTACAATTCCTGTTGCTTTCATAAATACTCTCCTTAAAATTTCTTACTGTTATATTTTGCACATAAAAAAGGTACATATGTAAATAAGAAATTGAGAATTTTTGTAAAAATAATTCAGTTATATAATGCTAAAGGAGGCGAATTGAAATAATATGGCGGTATATTTATACAATTTTATGTATATATTTGACATTTTTATTAATATATAGTAAACTAATTTCATTATTATAAACAGGAGGGTATTTATGAAAAATACTAAAAGATTTGCCGCTTTTTCAATCTTTATGGTAATTCTTTGTATGCTCAGCTTCTCAACTGTTGCGGGTATTTCGGCGCTTGCCGAAGAGACTCCGAGCGTTGTTGCAGCAAACGGAGCATCCTCAACGGTTACCGTAGGCGAAGGCGAGGACGCAGTAGAATACGACCTCTCGCTTGACTCTGCAGATGAAGAAACCGGCGTAAACGGCGCTGCCGAATATGTTGATTCCTACGCGGACAACCTTCAGGCAGACAGTAACTTTGAAACGAACATCAAAACCGCACTTTCAAAGGTTCGCGAAAGCATTAAGCAGTATGCAACCTTCTGGGCGCTCCTTCCCCCGATTATCGCAATCGTTCTTGCGCTCATTACCAAAGAGGTTTATTCTTCCCTCTTCATCGGTATTCTTGCAGGCGGTGCAATCTACGCTAACTTCAATTTTGAAGAAACCGTAGTTCATGTGTTTAATGACGGATTTATTGACACTATCGCCGATTCCTACAATATCGGTATTATTATCTTCCTTGTTCTTCTCGGCGCACTTGTCGCAATGATGAACAAGACGGGCGGTTCAGCCGCATTCGGACGGTGGGCTGCCAAACATATTAAATCAAGGGTAGGCGCTCAGCTTGCAACAATCGCACTCGGCGTGCTTATCTTTGTAGACGACTACTTTAACTGTCTTACGGTTGGCTCGGTAATGCGCCCCGTAACAGATGCAAAGAAAATATCAAGAGAAAAGCTCTCTTATCTTATTGACGCAACTGCAGCTCCCGTTTGTATCATAGCTCCTATTTCATCATGGGCGGCAGCGGTAGCCGGCTTTGCAAAGAGCGCCGGAACCGACAGCGGTATGGCTCTTTTCGTAAAGGCAATTCCGTTTAACTTCTACGCTCTTTTAACTATCGTAATGATGATTTTCATTGCTGTGGCTAAGTTCGACTACGGTCCGATGGTTAAGTACGAAAAGGCTGCTCAGGAGGGCAAGGCTGTTGAAGAGCTTAATAACGTAAGCGAAAAAATGGAGGAAAAGGCTAATGAAAAGGGTAAGGTTATCGACCTTGTTATTCCTGTTCTCTTCCTCATCGTTTCTTGCGTAATCGGTATGATTTATTCAGGCGGCTTCTTCACAAAGGGCGAAGACGCGTACAAAAACTTTATTGAAGCCTTCTCAAACAGCGACGCTTCTGTAGGTCTTGTATTCGGCTCGTTTATTACAATTATCTTTGCGGTAATTTACTTTATGTGCAGAAGAGTTATATCCTTTAAGGATTGTATGTCCGCAATTCCCGAGGGCTTTAACGCAATGACTCCCGCTATTTTAATTCTCTGCTGCGCTTGGACTCTTAAAACGATGACCGACTCGCTCGGAGCTAAAATCTTTATCTCCCAGCTTATCGAGGGCTCAGCTTCAGGCTTAAAGCTTATGCTTCCCGCTATTATCTTCCTTATTGCAGTCGGTCTTTCCTTTGCAACAGGAACCTCATGGGGTACCTTCGGTATTCTTATTCCTATCGTTCTTTCCGTATTCAATGCGGGCGACGGTACTATTACAATTATTGCTATTTCCGCTTGTATGGCGGGTGCGGTTTGCGGCGACCACTGCTCACCGATTTCCGATACAACAATTATGGCTTCCGCAGGCGGACAGTGTAACCACGTTAACCACGTATCAACGCAGTTACCTTATGCGCTTACGGTTGCAGGCGTATCCTTCGTAAGCTACATTATTGCAGGCTTTGTAAAGAGCGCTATTATCGCTCTTCCGATAGGTATCGTTCTTATGATTGCCGTACTCTTTGTACTCAAAGCAACAATCGGCAAAAAAACCGCATAGTTAAACAAAAATAAAAAATCCCGTTTACTCGGGATTTTTTATTATCTTTTGTTTTACAGGTATCTGCGCTAATACTACCGCGGCGAAAATCAGCGCACAGCCGATTATTTCTCTGAACGTAAGAGTCTGATGAAGAATAACCCAGCCCGCAAGAACGGAGAATACGGATTCAAGGCTCATAATCAGCGAGGCTACCGTCGGATTAACTCCCTTTTGTCCGACAATCTGAAGCGTGTAAGCAACTCCGGAGGACATTACGCCCGCGTACAGCAGGGAAATCAGCGCCTGCTTATTACCAAAGGCAAGAGAAAGCATTTTTAAAAGCGCCTCGGGGTTCATATGCAACTCATAGAAGAACATCGGGAAGAAAGATATTACCGACGCCGCAAAAAACTGAAGACACGCCATTCTCACAGGGTGTACTCCCTTTTCGAGAAAGTGGTCTATCGTCAGTATATGACACGCAAAAATGAGCGCGCACGCCATGACGAGCAAGTCGGATTTTTGTATCGTAAGCTTTCCGTTAATACAAAGAAGATACAGTCCCCCTACGGTTATTGCAACGGCAAGCCAGACATTTATTCCGCATTTCTTTTTCAGGAATATTCCGAGTATCGGAACAAGAACTATATAACAAGCGGTAAGGAAGCCCGCCTTTCCGACGGGAGTTCCGGAATTAATACCGACCTGCTGAAGCATTGACGCTACCGCAAGACAGGCTCCGCAGCACGCTCCGCCCGCAAGGAGCGTTTTCTTTTCGTCCTTTGATTCGGGTTTTTTTGAGGTTAATTTAGTTTTATCAAGTATTTTTATAACGGGTATCAGCACAGCTCCTCCGATTAAATACCTTAAGCAGCAAAACGCGTATGCGCCGATTACGTCGCCGCCCGTGCTCTGCGCAACGAAAGCGCAGCCCCATATCAGGGCGGTTACGACGAGCAGAAATGAATTCAGTCCCGTCATCTGTTTTTTATTATCCATATATACCTCAAAGTATTTTTTTATAACATTATAAACATTATATATGCTTTTTGCAACAAAAAATCCACAGAACAATCTGTGGATTTTTAATTATTCGGTAATTTCCTTTTCGGCTTTTCTTTCTCTCATTGCTGCGGCAATTCTCTTAATAGCTATTATTGAAAGAGCCACTGCGGCTGTTGCCGAAATAATTGAAACAGGAATTATGTAATGATTCTGGTGGGACTCAAGCTTTTCAACGTCAACTCCAATCTGGTTAAGCTTCTGAATATTGGCTTTTTTCGGAGTCATTTTTGTTGTTTCGTAATAATCGAGTCCGTTATCAACGGGAACCGTATTAACCTCGTCGGGAGTGTGCTTTGTTACGTTGCTCGTAGCGTCGCTTACGGTGAAATCCCATTGCTTATAAATCTCATCGTTTGCGCATACAACAACCGTTGCGGTACCCTCGCCCGTTGCGGTAATCGTTCCGTCTTCCTTAATTTCAATAATATTTTCTTCGTCACAGTAATAATCAACTACCGCACTCGCGCCGAGGGGCTTAATCCGATAATCAAGCTTAACTGAATCGCCGACCTCCATTTCCTTTGCGGGAGCGTAAATAGTCATATCCTCTGCCATTACAATCGGCTCCGTTGTGGTTGTGGGAGCGGTTGTTGTAGTTGTAGTCGGTGCAGAGGATGTACTTGCCGCCTTAGTGCTTTCCTTTGTAGTCTGCTTAGGTGCGGACTTCGTTGTTTTCGGCTTCGCGGCAATTGTCGTCTGTTTCTTTTTAAAGAACTGCTTTTTAGTGGTTTGGGGTCTTGTGGTTTGAGTATTACTCTTTTTAGTCGTCGTTTTCTTATTTATCTTTTCGCCCTTACCGTTTGCAACCGAGCTCCAGTTGGGATTACCGTAGCCTAAAATTGCGCTTACGTTTTTATAGGGCTTGCGTCCCGTTGTGGTATAGATTCGGTTTTTAACAGCCGAGTTTGCGTTACCCTCAACGGTAAGAACGTTCTTGCCCTGGGTTCCTCTCACAATACCAACGTGCTGAGCAGAGCCGTTACCGCTCCAGTCAAAGAAAACGAAGTCGCCCTTTTGAGGGGTATAACCCGAGGTTCTCGGATGATACCTGCCCTTGTTTCTGAACCAGGCAATCATTGAATTACAGTTACCGCCGAGAGGACAGATTTTTCCGTAGAGCTTAACGCCCATTTGCTCCCCTGCTTCGTTAAAGCACCAGATTGCAAAGGTGGTACACCAAGCGCCCTGCCAGCCGTACCATTCTCCGTATTTACAGTAGCTTCTTGTTCCGACATATCCGACCTCGCCGGCAGCAACGGATAAAACCCTATCCCTGAGCTGCTGCTCGTTTGCCGCGTTAGCGGTAATCGAAACGGGAGTCATAACAATAATCATTGCAAGAAGCCAGCATAAAATTCCTTTAAACTTCTTCATAATACTCCTTTGTTACAAATTGATTATAATTGTTACAATAATATTACAAAATAATATTATACATCAATTCCGTCAAAAATCAAGCAATACGCCCCATTGTTTACAATTGGCGAAAACGCATACAATATATTGACGATTTTGTTTTTTCTCCCACAACATAAACAATATCTGTATTATTAAAAAATATTACAATGTCAAAAATTACAACTTGTTTTTTTGCATTATTTGAGCAAAATAAACTTGCAAGGCAGAATTGTTTGCAGGGCGCAGAACGCTTTATGCACATAATTACGCCCTGCAAATAACTGAAAAAGAGGTGTATTCAAAATGGCAAAGAACACAGTTCCCGAGGCTAAGGAAGCTCTCAACCGTTTCAAGATGGACGCAGCTTCTGAGGTAGGTGTTAACCTTAAGCAGGGTTACAACGGTGACCTTACTTC
>JAFSZK010000095.1 GCA_017458975.1 Eubacterium sp.
AATCAAGGAATTTGACCTTTTCAAATACGCCGCAGCAAAGCTTTGAGATTAAATAGCCTAAAATACCCGCAAAGGTACCTACGATTAATCCGCCGATAACGTCGGTTGCATAATGCACCATAAGATAAACTCTTGAGCACATTACAATTATTGCAACAACCGGTAAGAGCCATGCAATTTTGCCCATTACGGTTTTTTCGCCGTTGGCTTTAAGCTCCCCTGCTCTGCTCTTAAAGCAAAGGAACATTGATACCGCCATTTCAAAAGCAGCGGTCGTATGACCCGACGGGAAGGAATAATCCGATTCGCTGAGCGTTCCCGCAGCCGTATACCAAGCCTCATATTTTGCCCAGAGCTCGGGGAATTTCTGAAGCGTGTTATAAGGTCTTATTCTTAATACCATCGGCTTTACAACTACGTTAGTAATAATCGTTCCGATTGCAATTGAGAATATCAGCGCAAAGCCGAATTTTCTTGTTTTTTTGAATAAGCAGAGCACTATTCCGAGTACTGCCATCGGGATTACGAAATTCTCATCCCCTATTGAGGTAAAAATCTTTGCAATCCATGTTAAAAAGCCGTTTTGAATTCCGCCGAAAATCGTATAGACCCACATATCAAAGCCGCGGAAGGCTTCGTCAATTTTATCACCGTACGTTACGGCAGCCATAAGTAAAGGATTCATATCGAACCTCCTCAAAATAATATTACTAATAAATCATAACAAATATAACTTGCTTTTTCAAGAATTTTGTAAAATAATGTTTAAAAAATATTCATTGACAAATTAATACTAATAAAGTAATATACAATATGTGATATTTTGATTATTTTAGAAAAACACTACTAAGGAAGTATAATTATGAATATTGATGCAAATGTACAAAAAATACTGTTTGCCCTTTTAAGGCACTGGAAGCTGATTGTTATATGCGCCCTTATCGGCGCCGTTGCAGGCTTCTTTTACACCTCTCATTTCACAACGCTGACCTATACGTCAAGCGTAAAATTCCTTGCATATGCAACCGACGGCAGCGACGACGTTTACTCAACAAATACGCAAAGCGAGGTTATCCGCTCGAGTAATACGAGTAAAATGAATTACGCTATGCATATGCTGCCGACCTATATTGAGGTTATGAAAACAAACGAGTTTTACGAAAAGCTCGCTGCGGATATGAACGAAACGTATAACGCTAACTATAACGCGGGAACGGTAAACGGAGTTCTTGAGATTGAAAAGGTTGAGGATACGGCAATGTTCGACATCAACGTTACAACCGAGGACCCCGACTTATCGTACCGAATTGCAAAACAGCTTGAAACGACGGTTCCCAAGGTTATGAAGGAAAAGAACCAGGGACTCGTTAAGGCTACCGTTGAGGACAGAGCGATTAAAGCCACCTCCGCAGGAAGCCTCGGCTACGCAAGAAAATGCGCGGTATCAACCGCCGGAGCAATCCTTCTTGCGGCTGCATACGTTATTTTAAGAACTCTTCTTGACGTAAGAATCAGGACTACCGAGGAGCTTACCGATAAGTATTCAATCCCCGTTCTCGGTACAATCCCCGATTTCGAGTCAAAGGGTATTCAGGCTACATCAGTGAAAGGAGTTGAGGGCTATGTCAAGAAAGACCAAAAAAGTTAATAACAGCGCCAGAGCTCTTATCTCCAATCTTGATATGAGCCCCTCGCTTAAGTTTAAGGTTGAGGAAGCGTATAAAAGTATAAGAGCTAACATCTCCTTTTCAATTATGAAAAAGGGCTGTAAGAATATTGTAGTTACCTCGTCAATCGCAGGCGAAGGTAAAACCACAACAACAATTAACCTTGCAATTACCTTTGCACAGGCGGGACAGCGGGTTCTCCTTCTTGATGGAGACCTTCGTAAGCCGAAAATTCACCACTATTTCTCAATACCGAACTCCCCCGGTCTTACCGACTATTTAGGCTCTACGGTATCCTCGGTTAAAAAGGACAAGGTTGACCTTTTCAGCGTTGTTCATCCCACCGAGTATGAGAACCTTTCGGTAATTTGCTCGGGTACGATTCCTCCGAACCCTGCCGAGCTTCTCGGAAGCGAGCCTATGGAGGACTTCCTTAAAGAGGTTGAAAGAGATTACGACTATATTATTATTGATACTCCGCCTATTAACATTGTATCCGACGCGCTTCCGCTTATCAGGGAGTCGGACGGCGTTGTACTTATCGTAAGATATAACCAATCGACCCACCCCGAGGTTGAAAGAGCTATTGCGTCCCTTGAATTTATTGACGCAAAAATCCTCGGCTTTGTTGTTAACTTTGTTGAAACCAAGTCGGGCGGTAAATATAAGTACGGTAACTACGGCAAGTACGGAAGATACGGAAGATACGGCGGCTACGGTTACGGCTATGGCTACGGACCCTACGGCTACGGCTACGGTTACGGCTACAATTACTATAATAACTACGGCGGCTACGGACCGAGCTCTCCCCAGGGACCCGACCCGATGGGACCGAGAAGGTAATTAGCCCGAATAATAATTAAAGAAGGCGTTTATATGCATATTGATAATTTAATAGAAATGCATTGCCATATCCTTCCGGGAATCGACGACGGTTCCCCGGACGTTGAAACAAGCCTTAAAATGATTGAGGCTCTGCAAAAGCAGGGCGCAAAAAAAATTGTTTTAACCCCCCATTATTATTCAAACGAGATTTCATATGACGACTTTTTAAAGCTCAGGGAGGAATCGTTTGAAAAGCTGAAGGCGGCTCTCCCCGAGGGAAGCCCCGAGCTTATTCCCGCAGCTGAGGTTTATATAAGCGATTATCTTTTGAATAACGAAAATATTGACGGCTTAAAAATCGGCAACTCGAATTACGTTTTAATAGAGCACGGCTTCGGCTCGCCCTTTGACGATAAGGTGTATAACCGCCTTATGAACTTATACTGTGATTACGGTATACGCCCGATACTTGCGCATATTGAAAGATATAAGGCGCTTATGGAGGGTAAGCATAAGCTTGACGATTTTATTGAAATGGGATGTCTTACCCAGGTTAATATAAGCTCGTTTTCCGACGCTCCGCGCGGAATAAGGAAAAAGCTGTTCAGATTTCTTGAGGAGGGTAAAATTCATTTAATCGGCTCCGACTGTCATAACCTTGATACGCGCTCGCCCGATTATGAAAGCGGAATTAACGCAATACTTAAAAAGCACCCGAAGGAGCTTATTGATACGCTTATTTCAAACGCAAATTTAATAACCGAATAAAAGCGAAAGAGCAAAGGCTCTTTCGCTTTTTATTGACGGGACGTCGGGGACGCCGTCCCCTACA
>JAFSZK010000096.1 GCA_017458975.1 Eubacterium sp.
CTGATGAAATCCCCGCACTCGGACATACTCCGGTTACCGACCCGGCGGTTCCGGCAACCTGTACTCTCGCAGGCTCAACCGAGGGCGTTCACTGTGCAGTATGTGAAAAGGTGCTTAAAGCTAAAACCGATATTCCCGCGGCTCATAAGCCCGTAGCGGTTAAAGCTGTTGCTCCTACCTTTAAAAATACCGGTAAGACAGCCGGAAAGAAATGCTCGGCATGCGGTAAGGTTATTACTCCGCAAAAGACGGTTGCAAAGCTTGTTTCGCCCTCGCTTAAAAAGGTAAGCAAGGCGAGTAAAGCCTTTACCGCTAAATGGAATAAGTTTAACGTTGACGGTTATGAAATAAGATATTCTCTTAAGAAGAATATGAAAAAATCAACAACCGTTAAGGTTGCAAAAACCAAGAAAAGCCTGAAGGTAAAGAAACTTAAATCAAAGAAAACCTATTACGTTCAGATTCGCGGATATAAGAAGGTTAACGGAAAGACCGAATATTCCGCATGGAGCGCAAAGAAAAAGGTTACTGTAAAATAATCCGTAATAAACTAATGAGAGGAATGTGACTATGAAAAAAAGATTTTCTAAAGTAATTGCATGTTTTCTTGCAGTGCTTATGATTGTTACTTCACTTCCGCTTGCGGCGCTTGCGAATATTGAAGACGATTTTTATGCACTTCAGACTGCAATCGGCAATTACGAAGCTAAAATGAACGGCACCAAGGTTTATTCTAAAATGCCCGGTGCTTATAACGCATATGTTAAGGCAAAGGAATATGAATATGCGTATAGCAACGGTAACAGAACCGACCTTGATTTAGCTGAGGCTGCCAATCAGCTTACAACCGCAACAAACAATATGACTGAGTGGACTCAGCCTGATGTTGAATCTCCCGTATTCAACTACGGCGGTACCGAGCTCGGAGATTTCACAAAGAATATTGTTTACTCTTCAACCCCCGGTGTTGCGGGCGGTGTAACTAAAGAGGATAGTATGTTTAAGTTTATCTCTCCTCAGAACTTAGTTGTTATTTACGGCTTGGGCGATATTAAGTTCCCCGTAATGTGTGCATACCATAATAACAGCGGTTTATTTGCAACAAGAAATAAGGGCGCGTTCAGCTTCTATCTTAATAAAGACGACGCTAATCTGACAGATAATGCTCATTTCCAGTTACAACAGCAGTGGAACGGCCATTACATTCTTACAAAAGGCGACGGTCCCGCTTCTGCAAGCGATTTTATCTGGGGTGAGTCATGGACCAATCCCACAGAGGAAGATAAAATTCCCGGTTATAATTATAATACCGATGCAGCAACAGGCTGGGAAAACCGCGGCCAGTATATGACGAATAACAACGGCGACAAATGGTGGGAGTATGCAAACGTAGTTTATTATGTTGGCTCCGAGCAGTCGTTTACCGACGGTTTACAGACCGTTCCCTTCGGATGGGTAGGACATACATACAGAAAAAATGCTACCTCCGACGGCATATATGACGACCAGTATCATCATTATTATACAAGCTCCGAGGATGCAAGCGGAAAATGGGGCGGTACAATCTATGTTATCGACTATTCGGGCGTAAAAAGCGCAATTAATTCCGCAAAGGGCAAGTATTTTGATTTAGCAACTAAAACATATTTAAAGCACGAGCTTGACGATGTTTTTGATGCAGTTAAATATCTCCAGACTGAGCCTGTATCAAGCTTCAGCGACGATAATTATGCTTCCAGAGCTAAGACTGTTGCGGCGGATATTCAGACAAAGAATACTTATTTAACAAATTCGGATATCGCTCAGTCCGATATGACGGATTACGATAATCTTGCTACATATCTTACCAATTATAAAGCAATCCGCACAGGCGGAAATAACGGAGTATATACCGAAGACAGCTATGCAGACTTTGTTACTGCATACGACGCGGCTGTTACCGAGGCAGGCAAGGTTGCAGAAGACGGCTTTACCTCAACAACTGCAGGAGCAGCGCTTCGCAACGCTTATCTCGAGCTTGACAAGATTACTCAGCCGAGCGGTAATGCGGGCGATACTACTTATACTTTTGATGATACAACCGGTACGGTTGAAATTACAGGTCCCGGCTCAACGGGTAATTATGAAAACGGAAACGAAAGCCCACTCGGCGGAAATCCGGATATTAAAGAGGTTGTTGTAGGCGAAGACGTTACCGTAATCGGCGCAAATACCTTTGCAGGCGATAATAATCTTGAAACCATTTACGTTCCTGCTTCCGCTACCTACGGCGTAGGCGCGTTTGACGGCTGTACAAAGCTCAGAAACGTAATTATCTACGGCGGACCGATTAATGACGCAAGCGCCGCTAACGCTCCCTGGAATCTTCCTTCCGTTAAGGTTGTTAAGCTCGGAAAGGATAAGTACGACTATTCTATCACCTCGATAGGCGAAAACGTATTCACAGGCTGTGACAATACCGCATTCTATTTCTATTATTCCCAGTGCGATATTCCCGACGAAACGGCGTCAACACTCGGTACAAAACCGACTATCTACGGCTACGAGCCCTCAACGGCTAAGGCGTATTACGATAAGTTCGTTAATGCAACAAATAATATGACCTTCGTATCTCTCGGTCACGACCATGTCTGGGTACCTACGGTTCACGCTCCTACATGCGTTGTCAAGGGTTATACAAGCTATAAGTGTCAGTACTGTGATGAAACAAAGCCCGACGATACGTTCGTTGACGCTCTCGGTCACGATATTCAGGAAACAGTAGTTCCTCCGTCATGTACCGAAAGAGGCTATACTATCCAGAAGTGCTCACGCTGTTCGTATGAAAACAAGGTTAAATATACCTCAAAAACGCCTCATACTTATGATATGACGAAGGCGGCTCCCGATTATGCAATCGGTATGGAAAGAGACTCAAACGTAAAATACAGACATAAGGTAAGCTGTTCCGAATGCGGCGCTGCCGATAAGTATGAATACTGTAAGTTCCGTCCCGCGGGAACAGTAACAGTCGGCTCTGTAAAATTTGTTAAGTTTGAGTGTACAACCTGTAAGGACAGCGAAGGTAACCCCGGTTCATACCTTATGAAGGATGAGGTTCCTGCAGGTAAACACCTTGTAATCTATCAGGGACTTTCAAACGAAATTCTCAAGACCGATAATGTTGATAACGGAGCTATTCCTACCGATATTCCTGCCCTTCCTCCTGCAACTGAAGGACATACCTATGTATGGCAGAAGAACGGCGTTAATATCGACCCGTCAGTAACCGCGATTACCGAGGATACGGTTTACAATATTGTTGATATTACAACAACTTATACCGTTACCTATCTTGATAAAAACGGCGGCTATATCAGCGAAGAAACAGTTGCTTACAACGCTTCACCCGCAAGCGTTCCCGTTCTTCCCGCTGACGTTCAGAACCGTGACGACTTAGGCCACGAGGTTTATGTCTGGAAGCTCGGTGATACTGTTGTTACTCCCGATGAACTCAACGTTAAGAATAATATTACTTTAAAACAGGTAATTGTTCTTACCCAGCATACCTTTACCGAAACGGTTATTTCTCCCGCTTCCTGTTCAAGAGAAGGACTTAAAACTCTTTACTGTGACCTTTGCGGCTTCTCTCAGGAGGCTGAAATTGCAAAGGCTGAGCATACCTATGTTAACACTCCCGCTGTTGAGGCAACCTGCACAAAGCCCGGAAAGACCGATGGAAGCTACTGCTCCGTATGTAAAGAGGTATTTAAGGTTGCAACAACTGTTCCCGCAAAGGGACATAAGTGGAACGGCGGCGTTGTAACTAAGGAGCCTACTCCGTATGAAACGGGTATAAGAACTTATACCTGCTCCGTATGTAAGGCTAAGAGAAATGAGGTTATTCCTAAGGTAAGCATTGCCGACATTACTCCGTCCGACGACGTTGCCAATAAGGCAAAGGTTAATAAGGCAATTAAAAAGCCCGCAGGAATTACAACTATTTCCAACGCTAAGAAAAAGCAGATGACCGTTTACTTCAATAAGGTACCCGGCGCACAGAACTACCGTGTAATGTACCGTAAAGCAGGTACAAAGAAATGGACTTATTCCTGGACAAAGGGTAAGACCGAGTTCACCTTTAAGAACCTTAAAAACGGCGGTCTCTATGAATTCTGCTTCTCAGGTTACAAGAAGAACGCCAAGGGCGTATGGGAACGCGGCGACTATTCTAAGATTAGCTACCGTTACTACTATAAGGTTAAGGTTAAGAAGGTAACCGCAGGTAAAAAGCAGTTCAAGGTAGCCTGGAAGGCAGACAAGAAAGCCGCAGGTTATGAGATTGTTTACGGTACAAGCAGCAAGTATTCAAAGGGTAAGAGAGTTAAGGTCGGAAAGAAGACTACTTCCAAGACCATTAAGGGACTCAAGAAAGGTAAAAAATATTACATCTGGGTTCGTTCTCTCAAGAAGCAGGGCGGAAAGACCTATACCGGCGAATACTCAACAAAGAAAAAGATTAAAGTAAAATAAAAACTTAGGGGCGGGTTCAACACCCGCCCGTACTTTTCAATTAAGGATAATAATATGCCGATACAAATTATCAGACAGGATATAACAAAAATAAAATGCGACGCAATAGTTAACGCTGCCAATAAATATCTGATAGCAGGCGGCGGAGTTGACGGCGCTATTCACCGCGCGGCAGGTCCGCGTCTTCAGGCGGAATGTCTTAAGCTCGGCGGCTGTAACGTCGGCGAGGCAAAAGCAACGGGCGGCTATAAGCTAAACTGTAAATACGTTATTCATACCGTAGGACCTAAATGGAAGGGCGGTAATAATAACGAAGCCGAAAAGCTTGAAAGCTGTTATAAAAGCTCGCTTGAGCTTGCAAAGGAAAAGGGCTGTGAAAGCATTGCTTTTCCGCTTATTTCGGCTGGCGTTTACGGCTATCCCGTGGGCGAGGCTTTTGAAATAGCACAGCGCACCTGCGCCGATTTCCTTAAAGAAAACGATATGACTGTTTATATCGTCGTATTTAACCGCAGCGCGCTTGAGTTTTCCTCAAAGCTCTATTCCGATATAAGAGAATATATTGACGATAACTACGTTGAAGAACAGCTTGAGCTTTACCCGCGCAGTCTTAATATTGAAAGAAGCATAAGCGCACCCGCTAAGGGCTTTGCGGGCAGTATGGCTGTGATGGATGAAATGCCCTGTGAGAGCGCCTCGGTTCCCGAATTCAAAATTCGTGACGAAAGCTTTTCGGAGATGCTCCTTCGCAAGATTGACGAAAAGGGTATGAAGGACAGCGAGTGCTATAAAAGGGCGAATATTGACCGTAAGCTTTTTTCAAAAATTCGCTCAAATCCCGAATACAAGCCGAGTAAACAAACCGTTCTTGCTTTTTGTATTGCGCTTGAGCTTGACCTTGACGAAACTGACGAAATGCTTCTCAAAGCAGGCTTTGCGCTCTCCAACAGTATTTTGGGCGACGTTATAGTTGAATACTTCATAAAGAGTAAAAACTATGATATATTCAAAATCAACGAGGCGCTTTTTGCCTATGACCAGAAGCTCCTCGGAAGTGTCGCTTAGCAGGCGACCAAAATATAATATTCTTTCGCTATAATGTGCTTGTAAGGTTGATAAACCAAGCAAACACATTATATTTTTTTGGAGGAATTATTATGAAAAAGACAGAAGAAAGCATTAAAAACAACATAACCGAGCTTGTATTTATCCTTGACCGCTCGGGCTCAATGGAGGGACTTGAAAAGGATACAATCGGAGGCTTCAATTCGATTCTTGCCGAGCAGAAAAATAAGGACGGAAAGTGTTTTGTAACAACAGTTCTTTTTGACCATGAGCTTTTAACTCTCCATGACCGACTTGATTTTGACAAGGTTGAAAAGCTGACGGAAAAGGATTATCAGGTCAGGGGAAGCACGGCGCTTATTGACGCAATCGGCTCAACGATTAAGCATATCGCTTCAATTCATAAATATGCCCGAAAGAGTGATGTGCCCCAAAAAACGATGTTTGTAATTATTACCGACGGATATGAGAATTCAAGTCATATTTATTCATCCGGCGAGGTTAAAAAGATGATTGAGCGTAAAAAGGAAAAGGACGGTTGGGAATTTCTCTTTATCGGCGCAAATATTGACGCCGTTGAAACCGCAGCTCACTTCGGTATTAACGAGGACAGGGCGGTCAATTACCATGCCGACGGGTGCGGAACGAAGGTTGTTTACGAGTCGATTTCCGAGCAGGTAGGAAATCTTCGCTGCGCAAAACCGCTTTCAGGAAACTGGAACGCAAAAATAAAAAAAGACTTTAAGTCGAGAAAATAAGCATTTGCCTTATTTATGAAAGAATTACCGTTATTAAAAACGAGTCGAAAGACTCGTTTTTTGTCACCGTTTTGTTATTGCTATTATTTATATATTATGTTATAATTTACTTTGTATAATAATATCTATTTTGTGCAAGTTTACGATAACCGCAAAATGGATAATTAAGGAGGAAACTTATGACTGAAGCAAAAGCTATGGCGTATGCTAACGCGTACGGCGTTCTCAGAACACTTGAGAACCTTTGCGATATGGTTGATGACGCTAAGGCTGTATGCAAGGAGCTTAAAAAACCCGTGTCACTTTGTTTTGACGTTACGGGCGGTCCGTGCGTAACCTATCACTTTTCC
>JAFSZK010000097.1 GCA_017458975.1 Eubacterium sp.
ATGCCAGCCACAAGACCTTGTGCCGCCGCTTCTTCATATCCGCTTGAGCCGTTGAACTGACCGGCTCCGTAAAGGTAGGGGATATCGTTAAACTCAAGAGTTGCCTTAAGCGCAGTGGGGTCAACACAATCGTATTCAATAGCGTAAGCCGCGCGCATAACCTGCGCGTTTTCAAGTCCCGGGATGGTATGAATAAAGTCAAGCTGTACGTCCTCGGGAAGCGAGGAGGAAAGCCCCTGTAAATAGAGCTCCTCGGTATTAAGTCCGCAGGGCTCAATAAAGAGCTGGTGCCTTCCCTTATCGGAAAAACGGACGATTATATCCTCAAAGCTCGGACAGTAGCGCGGTCCCTTGCCCTCGATTTTACCGCTGTACATAGGCGAGCGGTGTAAATTATCAAGAATAATCTGCTTTGTCTTTTCGTTTGTATAGGTAATATGGCAAACAACCTTGTTTTCGGGTCTGTCCTTCGTTTCAAAGGAAAACGCTACGGTTTTTTCATCGCCGTGCTGGACCTCAAGATTATCAAAATTCACACTCTTTCGGTTAACTCTGCTCGGGGTGCCCGTTTTAAAACGTCTCAGCGGAATATCAAGCTTATAAAGCGCCTTGGAAAGCTCGTTTGCGGGAAACATACCGTCGGGTCCGCTCTCATAAGACACGTCTCCGATATAAACTCTTCCGCCGAGGAAGGTCCCCGTTGCAATAATAACGGCTTTGGCGGTAAATTCGGCTTCAAGTCTTGTAAGGCAGTGCCATCTTTCGCTGTCGTGCCAAAGGTCAACTATCTCGCCCTGACGGATATCAAGGTTTTCCTCAAGCTCAAGGATATGCTTCATACCCGCCGAATACTCGCGGCGGTCAATCTGAGCCCTTAAAGAGTGAACCGCGGGACCTTTTCCGAGGTTTAGCATACGGGACTGGAGCGAATGCTTGTCCGCCATTTTGCCCATTTCTCCGCCGAGCGCGTCAATTTCTCTTACAAGATGTCCCTTTGAGGTTCCGCCGATAGAAGGATTGCAGGGCATATTTCCTACCCAGTCAAGGTTAATGGTAAATACGGCTGTTTTTACACCGAGGCGCGCCGAAGCAAGGGCAGCTTCAATTCCCGCATGCCCTGCGCCTATTACTATTACGTCATATTCTCCTGCAAAATACTTCATACTTATTTTCCTACGCAGAATTTACTGAAAATATTATTTACAACCTCGCTTGTAGCCTTACGTCCCGTAAGCGAAAGAAGCTCGTCTGCCGCCGCGTCAATCATAACGTTAAGAGCGTCATAGGTTACGCCGAGCGAAAGACCCTCGAGCGCCTCGGTTATGCTGTCACAGGCGTTTTTACAATTCTGCTTTTGTCTTAAATTTGCAAGCATCGGAGCGCTTGTATCAAAATCCTTTACGCCGAGCAGCTCACTTACCGCGTCTGAAAGCTCGTTAATACCCTCGTCGTTTTTTGCGCTGATAAAAACAAGCTTATCAAACGCATTTTCAATAAATGAGGTATCGAGCTTTTGTTCAAGGTCGGATTTATTAATTACCGCTATTGAGGTTTTGCCCTTGCATTTTTCGGCAAGCTCAAGGTCGTATTCGTTTTCCTTTTCTCCGCCGTCAAATACCGCAAGAACAAGTCTTGCGTCCTCAATCGCCTTGTTTGCCTTTTCAATTCCGATGCTCTCAACAAGGTCGTCGGAGCGGCGTATACCCGCGGTATCCTTAAGGTGAAGGACTATGCCTCCGAGAGTGATATCCTCCTCCACGATATCCCTTGTTGTGCCTTCTATATGAGTTACAATGCTCTTTTCCGTACCCGTAAGCAAATTCATAAGACTCGATTTGCCAACGTTCGGACGGCCCGCAATTGCGGTATCGACGCCCTTTGTTACGGTTTTTGCATTTTCATAGTTTTCAAGAAGCTCGTCAAGCTCCGCTTTACAGCAGCTAAGCGTTTTTTCAAGCTCCTGCTCGCTGAGTTCGGGAATCTCCTCGTCGGGATAGTCAACCCACGCCGCCATAAGCGCCGACGCGTCAAGCAGCTTTTGTAAAACTGAATTAATCCTTGTACTCAGCGCACCCTGAAGCGCGTTATAAGACGCCTTGAGCGCCTGTTCACCCTCCGCCGAAATAAGCTCGGCAACGGACTCTGCCTGAGTAAGGTCGATTTTGCCGTTTAAAAAGGCTCTCTTTGTAAATTCTCCCGCCTCCGCAGGCACTGCGCCTGCGGCAAAAACGGCTTCAAGAGTTTTCTTAACCATGAGCAGACCGCCGTGTACCGAAAGCTCGGCTACGTCCTCGCCCGTATAGCTTCTCGGCGCACGGAAAACGAGGGCAACCGCGTTATCCGCTTTTTCGCCCTCAATTATAATATTACCGTATTTTGCGCGATAGCCCTTTAACTTGCTTAAAGAGCTGCCGTCAAGGGGTAAAAAGACAGCGTCAGCAATTTCGATTGCTTTTTCTCCGCTTATTCTTATTACTCCTATACCGCCCGGGGCGTTTCCCGTAGCAATTGCGGCAATGGTTGTGCTCATATTTTTCTCCGTCGGTGTAATAACGGCGAACCGAAGTCCGCCGTTTCAAACTAATCCTTATTTACTTCGATTTTACCGAATTTCGGGAGGTCGGCTCTGTCTGCTTTAGGGGTGTAATTCTCAGGAGCCTTGCTTGTTGAAGCAGCTTTTCCTCTTGAATTTCCTCTTTTATAGTTTCCGCCTCTCGCTTTAACTCCGCCCGTCGGCTCAATTACAACTCTTCTGTCCTGGTTGTAACCGATTGAGCGGGATTCAACGCCTTCAATTTCCTGAACGGCTGTATGAATTATTCTTCTTTCATACGGATTCATCGGCTCAAAAGTATATCTCTTTCCCGTTCTTAAAACGTAACCCGAATTTTTCTTTGCAAGATGTCTTAAGGTTTCGTTTCTCTTTTCTCTGTAATTGCCTACGTTAATGGCAACTCTTACATAAGCGTCGGTGCGCTTTTTAAGTGCAAGGGATACGAGATACTGAATTGAATCGAGGGTTTCGCCCCTTCTTCCGATAATAATTCCGTAATCCTCACAGGAAAGCTCCATTGTTACTACGCCTTCCTCATAGCTTGCGTCAATCTTTGCGTCGTCAACATTGAGACCCTTTACAATATCGGCAAGATAGCTCTTTGCATATTCAAGGTCAACGCTCTTGGGATACTCCTTCTTTTCCTCGGCAGGAGCCTTCTTCGGCTCGCTTACTTTAGCGGGAGCCTGAGCCTTTTCCTTTTTGGGCTGAGCCTTCTGGTTATTATTTTTAGCATTATTCTTTTTCTTTGAATTCTGCTTTTTATTTTTCTTTTCCTTTACTCCGTCGTCATAGCTGACTTTAACCTCGGCGTCACATCCGCCGAAAAGACCTAAAAACTTTTTCTTGGGAATTTTTATTACATCAATCTTAAGGTCTGCCATAACCGGAGCATTTAAACCCTTTTTTGCGGCTAAGGTTGCTTCCTCAACCGTTTTTCCGGTTCCGATAAATTCCTTAATCATATTCTTTTCCTTTTTAATTTTAGCGACCCTGCGCCTTTTTGATGCTTTCTTCCCTTGCTCTTCTTTCAATTGTATTTTCAACCATCTGGCGGGCGATATTTCGCCTCGGCGGGAAGAATTTTGCTGTTACCAATTGCTGAATAACCGCAACGATATTTGAAATAATCCAATAAAAACCTACAGCTGCGGGTACTTTAAACGCAATATATCCCGAGAACAGCGGCATCATAAGCATCATAAGCATCATCTGCTGTGACTGCTGTGCCATTGCGGGGTTTGTTTTTTTCTGAATTAAAGTTGAAATAACGCTTGAAAGCATTGATGTTGCAAAAGCAAGAGCGGGAATTATTAATAAAATTCCTCCCTCTTTAAACTGGGGAATCTTGCTCATATCAAGCGAGCCGATTGCAAGATGGCTCTTGTACTCGATAATTTCCTTTATCTTTTCGGGTGTAAACATCTCGGGGAACTTTGTTGCAAGAATATCCTTGTACTTATCAAAGCCCTGTATGATTTCAAGCTGGAAGTACGAGCCCTTGAAGCTGATTGCCTTTGCGATTGCCTCGGACGCTTCGTCAAAGCCCTTAATACCGATAATGTACTGAAGGGGATAATAAATAATTCCGATAATACCCATAAGGAATACCATCTGAAACGCCATGGGACCGCAGCCCATATTCATCGGGTTATGTCCCTCTCTCTGGTAGAGCGCCTGCATTTCGTCCTGCATCTTTTTGTTGGCAGCCTGTCTCTGCTTCGGGTCTGAAATGCTGTTCACATTGTACTTTTTCTGAATTTTCTGAATTTTCGGCTGAATTCGGTTTGTCTGAGCCATTGTTTTTTGCTGTCTTACGTTAAGCGGGAATAATACAAGTCTTGTTAAAACCGTAAAAACAATGAGCGCAAGGAAATATCTGTAGTCAAATGCAATTAAAAGATATTTCATTGCCTGACCGAAGAGCCAGTAGAGCGGCTTGAAGATGCCCATTCCGTTTGATATACGGGGCGCCGCCATGGTTATAAATTCTAAATTAAACACAATAAAATCCTCTTATGTTTAGTTTTAGTGATTTCTCACTTTTTCGGCGGTACGGGGTCGTATCCGCCCTTGAAGAAAGGGTTGCATCGCATAATTCTTAAAAATCCGAGCCACGCGCCCTTTAAAGGTCCGTGTATCTCGATAGCCTCAAGAGTATACTGCGAGCAGGTCGGGGTATAACGGCAGGCGCCGTGTGAAAAACGCGGCGAAATAGTAAGCTGATACGTTCTTATAAAAAATATCATCACTTTTTTTAAAAGCGAACTAATCATTTTCATTAATAACACCCAACGCTTTAAACTGTTTTTCCATTTCGCAAAGAACTCTTTGCATTTTTACCTTGCTTGTTTTGCTTCTTGCAACAAATACAAAATCGTAGTTTCCGTTAATTCGGTCTTCAAGAAGCCGGTATGCCGCTCTTATAACTCTTCTTGAGCGGTTTCTTTCAACAGCGTTGCCCGTTTTCTTAGAGGTTGTTATGCCGTATCGGCATCCCTTTGCTTTTCTTTTACTTACATAGGTAACCAAACAGGAGGAAGCCCTGCTTTGTCCTTTGTAGTAAAGTCTTCGGAAATCCTTATTTTCCTTTAAGGTCTGACTTCTCATAAAGCCCCTCAATTAGTAAGAAAGTCTTTTTCTGCCTTTTGCGCGACGGCGGGCAAGTACCTTTCTTCCGTTTCTTGTTGACATTCTCTTTCTGAAGCCGTGCTCCTTCTTTGCATGTCTCTTCTTAGGCTGGAAGGTTCTTTTCATCTTTTTCACTCCGTTTCTCAAGATTAAACTTGTCTTAATCTATGTGTTCTCTGTGCGGTATAGCACAGGCAATTTACTGCTTTTTTCAGGCAGCAGTTACACTACTGCATATTAATAGCGTTGATATTATAATTTATTAATGTCAATTTGTCAACTAAAACTTGTATTTATTAAAATAATATTATATAATAGCACTATATCTTGGGGAAAGACTCCACGGCAACAACAATAAGTATTCGGAGGGACTCTTATGATAGGTATTATCGGTGCAATGGACGTTGAGGTTGACGCTCTTAAAAAGCTTGTAAAGTCACCCGTTACGACCCGTCTTGCGGGCTGCGATTTCGTATGCGGTACAATTAACGACGTTATGGTCTGCGTCTGCCGCTGCTCGGCGGGCAAGGTAAACGCCGCCTTTTGCACCCAGCTTATGATTGATAAATTCGGCGCGGAAAAAATAATAAATGTCGGCGTCGGCTGTTCTCTTGACAAAAAGGTTGTTATTAAAAACGTTGTTATTGCAACCGAGGTCTGCCAGTACGATATCGACGTTACCGCTCTCGGCGAGCCGAGGGGCTTTATTAACGGACTTAATACCGTTAAGGTAAGCTGTGACAAGGAGCTTTCCGACGCGCTCGCGCGGTGCGCGATTTCCTGCGGCGAAAAAATCCATCGCGGCTGTATTGCAAGCGGAGATACCTTTATTGCTTCAAGCGAAATGAAGGCAGAGCTTGCTTCGCGTTTTTCCGCTCTCTGCGGCGAAATGGAGGGCGGCGCAATAGGTCATACCTGCGCGGCAAACGGCATACCCTTTGCGGTTATTCGCTCAATCTCCGACGGCGGGAACGAAAACGTACAGCTTGATTATCCCACCTTCAAGCCCCTGGCGGCAAAAATTTCCGCTACAATTATACTTAAATATCTTGAAACTCAAAAAGACCAGCTCGAATTCTGAATAAAAAAAACAGCCTTCCGGCTGTTTTCTAATCAATAATAAAGTTTTCGGTTATGTGCTCCTCGGCTTCCTCAATAAGCTGATTAATAGCCGTTCTTGCAGCTGCGTCAACGCCGGTTCTTGATTTATCCTCAAGAAATACGAACTTTGCGTCCTCAACGGCGATAGCTGCGGAAGCGAGCTCTCTTCCTACGTTATAGTCAAGCTTGAACATTTCCTTTGGCAGCACGCCCGTTTTTGCAAGGGTCAGCGCTCCGCGGTAAATTGTAAGAAGATAGTAATCATATATTAATTTTTTGGCTTTCGGGTCTTTAATAGAAGCGGATACCGAATCAAGCAGAAGCGAGGTTGCCGCGGCAAGATTTCCTACCGAGTGGCTTTCAAACGCACCCTCTTCAAGTGCAAAGCCGCCTTGACGTACACCGTTTCGGCTTTCGCTTGTACCGAGAAGGTAGTCGGTTGTTACTCCGTAATAATCGCTGCACTTTATAACAAAATCGAGTCCGCACTCTCTTATTCCTTTTTCATAGTGGGAAAGCAGCGCCTGGGATATTCCGAGGTCGGTTGCCGCCTTTTTCTGGCTTATTCCGCGTTCCTTTCTAAGCTGGGACAAAACCGATGAAAACTTAGAAAGCTTTACCTTTTTTGCATCCATATATAAACTCTTCTTTCAAGATGATATCGTAAGAAAACGCACGGCAAAACAAAGGCTCGTGCTATATCATTATAATTCAAATTATACAGATTGTAAAGTAGCATTTCTCTTTTGTTAATCTTTTGTAACAAAGGCGGAATACTGCGGTTTTTCGGGAGGTTTTCAATATGAAATCATACACCCTTTATTTGTTTCGTCACGGCCTTACAAAGGGAAATATCAACGCACAGTATATTGGGCATACGGATTTGCCGCTAACAACAGATAGTATAAACGAGCTTAAAAGCATAAAGGCAAAGCACCATTATCCCGAGGTCAAAGCCCTCTTTGTTTCCCCCCTCAAAAGGGCTGTTCAGAGCGCAGATATAATGTTTCCAAAAAATAACAAAATTGTAATAGATAATTTTATTGAGTACAATTTCGGTGAGTTTGAAGAGCATACAGCCGAGGAGCTTAAGGACAACGAGGATTTCAAAAGCTGGCTACACGGCGATATTACCGCCCGTCCTCCGTACGGAGAGAGCAACGCCGAGTTCGTTGCGCGTATCTGCGACTCCTTTGAAAAGGTAATTGACGGTTGTATTAAAGAGGGAATTAACGATATTGCAATAGTAAGTCACGCAGGTGTGATTATGACAATTCTCTCCTGCTACGGGCTGCCCGAGGCTCCTATGGCGCACTGGCAAATGGACGCGGGCTACGGCTATAAGCTCAGAATTACGCCCTCACTATGGATGAGAGACAGAAAAATAGAGGTTATTGATACCTCGCCCGTATCAATACAAAAAGAAGAGGCCTGAGCCTCTTCTTTTTTGTTTTATTCTTCCTCCGTCGTTTCGGAGTCTTTTTTCTTTTCCTTGTTTTTAAGAGTTGTGACCTCGCCGTAATTCTCGTTTATATAGGTTGCGGTCGTCGGGCTGTCACCCTCCTTGAAGAAGCCCTCCTGCCTTACCTGGGCAGTATCGACTCTTCTCTTTGCAAGGGTTATGCTTGTTTTTCCGTATATTCTTGACTGTACAATATATGCGTCCGCGGGGAAATCGGCTCTCCAGATCCACTGGCCGCCGAACATTCCCGGATACGAGCCGCCCTCAAGGTTATGCTGAGGTACGCTTTCGGTTACGATTTTATAATCAAGCCAGCCCTGTGAAAAGGCGTATCTTGAAATCTGAATAATCTCGCTTTTACCGAATCCGGTTTTAACATAGGGGATAAGCGCCTTAACAATTCCGAGAAGTCTTGCGGTTGACGCCTTTTTGGTTTGTTTGAAAATCTGAATAAGACAGGTTTTCTGGCGGTCGGCTCTCGCGTTATCGGTATCAATCTTTCTTATTCTGCAATAAGCGAGCGCCTGTTTACCGTTAAGCTCCTGCTTTCCCTTTTCTCCCTCAAACGTTTTTTCAATATATACGTCGCCGTAGCGCTTGGGGTGATTGTTAATCTCTTCGATTTCCTCGTCGGTAAGAGTAAGCGTTACACCGCCGAGCTTATCAACGATTTTTTCAAAGGACGAGAAATTAACGATTGCATAGTTGTCAATCTTGATTTTATAAAGATTTTCAAGACAGTTAATATACGCGTTTACGTCCGCGCTTGACATTGCGCCGTTTATTTTTCCGAACTTTCCGCTGTCCTCTTCGCCCTCAACGGTCTCCCAGTATGCCCAGGAATCGCGCAAAATTGAGGTAAGCGTAATCTGTTTGGTGTCAATATTTACGCTTACGATAATTGCGGAGTCGGCTCTCGTTCCCTCTTCAAGAATTTCGTCGCCCCTTGTGTCCTCACCGATAAGAAGAACGTTAAGAACATGGGTTGAGGAGCAGGGGGTACCGTTATAGTACCAGGTTTTAATCATATCCTCAAGCGAGGAAAGCTCGTCGGCTTCGGTTTCATTTATCGGCTCGAAGGATTCGTGAAGCTCCTTCATGCCCTCCCACGGCTGCTCGGTAGTAGCAACGGTGTCCTTGCTGTTATCCTTAATTGTATTAAGCCAGTTATTTGCAACAACCGCGCCCGCTACGGCAAGCGCAATCAGCACAACGAGAACGGCAACGACAATCTTAAAAACTCTGCTTTGCTTTTTTGCGGAGCGCTCCTCGGGAGTAAGCTCTTTTTCTTCGCCGTCGGAAGGCTCGTCGCCCGTTTCGGTTATTTCAAACATCTCCTCGGGCCTTTCGCTGAGATTTATGCCTTCCTCTTCTTCGGCGGGCTCGGGCGCTTCTTCCGCCGCGGGCTCTTCGTCTTTCGGCTCTTCTTCGGGTACGGGCGTTTCTTTCGCCGCGGGCTCTTCGCTCAGCGTAAGCTCTTGAGTTTCGGTCGCTTCAGCCTCAGGCTCGCTATTAACTTTTAATTCCTTTTCGTTTTCCTCTCTTCGTTTTTTTACTTCGGAGAGAATGTCGTCAATATTGTATTTATCGCTCAATATTAATCTCCTCTTTTAAGAAAACGGTTTTTATTCCTCGGTTTCGGCTTCGCTTTCAGCTGCAGCCTCAGCTTCTTCGGCTTCATAATCGTCGATTTCCTCATACTTATCAACGATACTGAGCGTTGCAAGTCTTTCGCCCTCCTTGACTCTCATTACCTTAACGCCCTTGCTCGGACGCTTGAAGAGTGAAATCTGCTCTGCGTGAGTTCTTATAACGATTCCGTCGGTTGTAATCATAATTACGTCGTTTTCGTCGTCAACTGGAGCAATCATTGCAACCTTGCCGTACTGTTCGGTACGGTAGTTAATAAGTCCCTTGCCCGCTCTTGACTGAACGCGGTAATCGGAAAATTCGCTCTTTCTTCCGTATCCTGTTTCGCTTACGGTAAGAAGCTGTTTATCGTTTTGAGCAACGGCAAAGCCGACAACATAGTCGCCCTCTTTAAGCTGAATTGCCTTAACGCCCCTTGCGGTTCTTCCGATAAGTCTTGCGTCGCTTTCCTTAAAGCAGATTGCCATACCCTCGTGGGTAGCAACTACAAGCTCACGTTCGCCGTCGGTAACGTCAACCCAGCAAAGCTCGTCGCCCTCGTCAAGATTAATGGCGATAATACCCGTTTTACGGATATGGTCATACTGGCTTATAGCGGTTCTCTTTATGATACCGTTTCTTGTTACCATACAAAGGTAAGCGCGCTCCTCCTCGTTGGGAATACGTACCATTGCCGATACGGTTTCGCCCTGTTCAAGAGGAAGAAGGTTTACAACGTTTAAGCCCTTGCTCGTTCTTGAGGATTCGGGAATCTGGTAGCCCTTGAGCTTGAATACCTTGCCCATATTCGTAAATATCATTACGTAATCGTGGGTTGAGCAATAGAACATTGTCTTTGCATAATCCTCTTCGCGGCGGCTCATGCCCATAATTCCCTTACCTCCGCGATTCTGTGCGCGATAGGTATCAACCGTCTGGCGCTTCATATAGCCCCTTTCGGTAAGAGTAAGAATACAGTCCTCAACGGGGATTAAATCCTCGTCGTCAACGTCGCCCGTAAATGCGGAGATTTCGGTTCTTCTTTCGTCGCCGAACTTCTCGGCAATTTCACGGCTTTCGCTCTTGATTATTTCATCAATTCTCTCGGGTCTTTCAAGAATATCGGTTAAGTCCTTAATTCTCTCATGAAGCTCGTCGAGCTCGTTCATTATCTTTTCAATTTCAAGTCCCGCCAACTGACCTAAACGGTAAGCAACGATTGCGCTTGCCTGCGGGTCGTCAAAGCCGAACTTGTCCATAATTGCCTGCTTAGCCTCAGCCTGTCCGCCGCGGCACGCACGGATTGTTGCAATTACCTCGTCAACAATATCAATCGCCTTTGCAAGACCCTCTAAAATATGGGCTCTGTCCTGCGCCTTTTTAAGGTCATAGGCGGTTCTTCTTCTTATAATATCCCTTTGGAAGGCTATGTATTTTTCAAGAATCTGAATAAGATTCATAACCTTCGGTACGCCGTCGTCAAGCGCAAGAAGAATTGCGCCGAAGGTAACCTGCATATCGGTCATCTTATAAAGGTTGTTAAGAACTACCTGAGCGTTAGCGTCGCGCTTTATTACAACCTCAATATGCATACCGCGTCTGTCGGAATAGTCCTGAATATCGGCTACGCCCTCAAGTCTCTTTTCCTTAACGAGGTCCGCAATTCTTGTAATAAGTCTTGCCTTGTTTACGCCGTAGGGGATTTCGCTTACAACAATTTTATATCTGTCGCCCTTGGTTTCAATAATCTCCGCTCTTGCGCGAACATAGATTTTACCGCGTCCCGTAGCATATGCTTCTCTGATTCCCTTGGCGCCCATAATTATACCGCCTGTCGGGAAATCAGGTCCTTTGATATGCTCCATTAATTCCTCAAGCGTTGCTTCGGGATTGTCAATAAGACAGCACATACCCTCAACGGTTTCCCTCATATTATGGGGCGGAATATTTGTTGCCATACCTACCGCGATACCCGAGGAACCGTTTACAAGAAGGTTCGGGAAACGGGAGGGCAGAACGGTCGGCTCATTTTCGGTATCGTCAAAGTTAGGCGACCAGTCGACGGTATCCTTTTTGATATCGTCAAGCATTTTCATTGCCGTTTTTGAAAGTCTGCTTTCAGTATAACGGTATGCAGCCGGCGGGTCTCCGTCGATTGAGCCGAAGTTACCGTGACCGTCAACAAGAATATGTCTCATTGAGAAGGTCTGGGCAAGTCTTACCATTGCGTCATAAACCGATGCGTCGCCGTGGGGGTGGTAATGACCGAGCACGTCGCCGACGGTGGTGGCGCACTTTCTGTACGGGTTAGTCGGATAAAGATTGTTCCTGTACATTGCATATAAAATTCTGCGGTGTACGGGCTTTAAACCGTCTCTGACGTCGGGAAGCGCACGGGATACGATAACGCTCATTGAATAATCAAGAAACGCCTTTCTGATTTCGTCGCTTATTTCGACGTCTTTAATTTTTTGGTTATCATAACGTATTTCTTCGTTCATATACTTAACTCCTTATCAAGCTTTTAAGGATTTATACATCAAGATTCTGTACAAATTTTGCGTTCTTTTCAATGAATTCTCTTCTCGGCTCAACATTGTCACCCATCAGAATAGAGAAGTTTTCGCTCGCTCTTTGTGCGTCGTCAATTGTAACGCGCAGCATAGTTCTGTATTCGGGGTCCATCGTTGTTTCCCAGAGCTGTGCCGGGTCCATCTCACCAAGACCTTTATATCTTTGAATATCGCATTGTCCGCCGAGGGCTTCGATTATCTCGTCCCTTTCCTCGTCGGAGAACGCATACTGACTCTTTTTGCCCTTTGAAACCTTGAAAAGAGGCGGCTGTGCAAGATATACGTATCCGTCCTCAATAATTTGGGGCATATAGCGGAAGAAGAAGGTTAAAAGCAGCGTTCTGATATGCGCGCCGTCAACGTCGGCATCCGCCATAATAATTACCTTATGATATCTGAGCTTATTAATGTCAAAATCGTCGCCTATACCGGTTCCGAGAGCCATTACAACGGGAATAAGCTTTTCGTTTGAATAAACCTTATCCACTCTTGCCTTTTCAACGTTGAGCATTTTACCCCAAAGAGGAAGAATTGCCATATGCTCTCTGTCTCGTCCGTCCTTAGCCGAGCCGCCCGCGGAGTCACCCTCTACGATATAGAGCTCGCACTTAGTCGGGTCGTTGCTCGTACAGTCGGCAAGCTTACCGGGAAGCGAATTGCTCTCAAGCGGTGACTTTCTTCTTGCGTTTTCTCTTGCTTTTCTTGCGGCTTCTCTTGCGCGGGAAGCGTCAAGAGCTTTATTAAGAATAAGCTTTGCGGTTTGAGGATGCTCCTCAAAATAAGTCATAAGCTTATCGTAAATAAGAGATGATACAAGTCCTGTAATATCGGTATTTCCGAGCTTACCCTTGGTCTGACCCTCAAACTGAGCCTCGGTAAGCTTAACGGAAATGATAGCGGTAACGCCTTCTCTTACGTCGTCGCCCGAAAGCTTTTTATCGTTATCCTTAAGAATACCGAATTTCTTTCCGTAGTCGTTAAATACTCTTGTTAAAGCGGTTTTGAAGCCCGTTTCGTGGGTACCGCCGTCTATTGTATTAATATTATTTGCAAAGGATAAAATGGTTTCGTTAAACTGGTCAGTGTAACAAAGAGCAACCTCAGCCGAACGGTCGCCTTTTGTAGTTGAAATATGGATAACCTCGCTCTGAATAGGATTAAAGCCCCTTGAGGTATTAATAAACTCAACGAAAGAACGGATACCGCCCTCATAGCAATATACGTTAGTATGCTCTTCGTCGTCATATTTGTCGTCGGCGGGTCTGTCAAACTTTTCTCTCTTATCGCTGAGTGAAATTGAAAGTCCTGCGTTAAGAAACGCCTGCTCGCGGAGACGTCTTTGAAGAATATCAAAGTCGTATTTGGTTGTTTCCTGAAAAATATCAGGGTCAGCCTTAAAGCGGATAAACGTTCCGTGGCCGTCTGCGTCGCCTATAATATGAAGGTCGTTTACGGGAATACCTCTTTCAAAACGCTGAGAATAGATATGTCCGTTTTGGGTAACCTCAACCTCAAGCCATTCGGCAAGCGCATTTACTACCGAGGAGCCAACGCCGTGAAGACCGCCCGAAACCTTATAGCCCGAGCCGCCGAATTTACCGCCCGCATGAAGCACGGTAAGTACAACCGTAACGGCGGGAAGTCCCGTTTTTTCATTAACGCCCGTAGGAATACCGCGTCCGTTATCGCGAACGGCGATAATATTATCGGGGAGTATATCAACCTCAATATGTGTACATACGCCTGCAAGCGCCTCGTCTATTGAGTTATCAACTATCTCATAAACAAGGTGGTGTAAGCCTCTCGGTCCGGTTGAACCGATATACATACCGGGACGTTTTCTTACCGCTTCAAGTCCTTCAAGAACCTGAATATCATCGGCATTATACTCATCTGTTACAATGGTATCAATGTCCTCTTCTTCTAAATTTGTTGTTTTAATTTCTTCTGCCATAATTTCCCTCACAAAATTATTTTACTCTTTTATTCAAAGTCGCTGTATTAACAGGACTAATAAATACTTTATTATCGGTTACAATAAAGCTTTTAGGAAGGTCAAAATTAACATATTCAACTCTTCCGCTTTTTTCGGCAAGACTGAGGTAATCCCTCGTCGCCTTATTTACGGTTGAGGTATCCATATCAAAAATACCTATTACCTCTTTATCCGTAACTACGGTATTTTCGCCAAGATGTAAATACATTTACTAATCAGCAATCCTTCCGTTTTCAATATGTATGGTTTTTCCTTGTTTAAGGCGGAGAATCGTCTCCTTATCGCAGCAGGTAATAAATACCTGTGAGCTTTTTATATTGTTTAAAATATAATCCTGTCGCTTTTCGTCAAGCTCGCTCATAACGTCGTCAAGAAGAGCAATCGGCTCGGCGTTTGTCATCTCTTTAAGCAAGCTTGCCTCAGCAAGTTTTATTGCAATCACCGCGCTTCTCTGCTGCCCCTGTGAAGCATAAATTCTTGCACTTTTTGAATTAATAAGAATATCAATATCGTCCCTGTGCGGTCCGACGGTGGTTGCGCGGTTAAGCAAATCCTGACCGCGGCTTTCGTTTATTGCTCTTAATAGCTGTTTTTCAATATTCTCAACGCTGCCGCCGTATTCAGCCGCGCCCTTATATTTTAAATCAAGCTCCTCTTTATTTGAGCTTATACCCGAAAATATATCCTTTACATAAGGTAAAAGCTTTTCTATATATTTAAGTCTCTGAAATATAATTTTTGCGCCGCATTTTGCTAAATTCTGATTCCATATGTATAAAAGAGAATCAAGCTCGGGGTTTTTATACATATCCTTTAAAAGTGTATTTCGCTGAATAAGCGCTCTCTGATATTCCTTAAGCAGCTTTCGGTAGTTTGACTTAATCTGACATAAAGCGCCGTCAACAAAGTGACGTCTTTCCCTCGGTCCTTCCTTAATCATGCTTAAGTGTATCGGAGAAAATACAACCGTTTTAATCTCTTCACCGAGCGCGGAGGTATTTTTCTTTTTTATTCCGTTAAGATAAACGGTTTTATTTTTACCTAAATTAATTTCAGCGCTTTGAGAGCGGTTATTGCTTTCAAATTCAATTTTCAGCTTTGCGCTCTCACGTTCAAAGCCGATTAACTGGCTTTCCTTTGCTCCGCGAAAGCTTTTTGCTCCGGTAAAAAGGTAAATTGCCTCAATTAAATTTGTTTTTCCCTGAGCATTTTCGCCCCATATTATATTTGTATCCTCAAATTCGGCTTCAAGAGCGGAAATATTGCGAAAACCGTCAACATATATTTTATTTATTTTCATTACTTACAACCGTATAATCAACCGCAAAAGCCGAAACAGTATCGCCGTTTCTTATTTTTCTTCCTCTTGCAGTACAGATTTCACCGTTTACCTTAATAATACCGTCCTGTATAAACTCTTTAGCCTGTCCTCCGGTTTCGGCAATACCTTTAAATTTAAGAAATGCCTGAAGCTGGATAAATTCGGTATTAATAATTACTTTTTCCTTTTGATGTTCTTTTGTTTTAACCTTAATTTTCATTTTTAAGCCTCATCGGAAGAACAAGGAAAAGGAAGCTGTCGCCCTCAATTGGCATAACCTTTACGGGACTGACGGGTCCTGCAAGCTCAATTCTTACCTCATCCGTATCCGCAGCATTTAACGCGTCAAGCATAAACTTTGAGTTAAAACCGATTTCAACTCTGTCGCCGGAGGTATTGGCGTTTGTATAATCAACCACTCTGCCGAGACTTGAAACCGTTGAAACTCTCATCTGGTCGCCTTCAAATAAACAGCGAATCGGGTTTTTCTGATTGTTTTCAATAACAGGAAGAGTTCTTTCAATACAATCAACCGCTCTGTTTGTATTAATCAAAACAGTTGTTGAAATAACCTTTGGTACGGCGCTCTTATAATCTAAAAATTCACCGTCAAGCAATCTTGAAATAATTGAATAATTTTCAACCTCAAAAACTATATGTCGCTTACCTATTGAAACAGAAACGTTTTTATCGCTTTCCGTATTCATAAGCTTAATAAGCTCCCTTATTGTCTTTTTAGGTACAATAAAGGTAATCTCGTCGCCATCATAGTTTACCTTTTCTTTTCTGATAGCAAGACGGTAACCGTCAACGCCTACTAAAGTAAGCTCGTCCTTTGCCATATCAAATTTAAGTCCTGTATAAACAGGTTTTGAATTTTCGGTATCAGCTACTGCAAATACAGTCTGCATAATCATTGAATATAAAAGCTGCTGATTAAGCTCAAGCGGAAAACCGCCGTTTACCGAAGGTAATTCGGGATAATCCTCAGCGTCAATACCCGTAATATTGTACTGAGCTGCACCGCTTATAATTGATACGGCAGTACCGTTTGTTTCAATACTTACGTTTTCATCGTTAAGCTTTCTTAAAATATCGCAAAGTACCTTTGCATCAATAACAATTTCTCCGATTTCGCTTACGTTTGCTTCAATAATTGTATTAATACCGAACTCAAAATCATATCCGGTTAAGCTTAAGGTATCGTTTGAGCATTCCATAAGAATACCTTTAATAGTAGGAATAGTAACCTTAGTGCTTACCGCTCTGATAACATTATTACAGGCTGTGTTTAATTCTTTTGTGCTGCAGGTAAATTTCATAATTCAAAAACCTTCCTTTTTAATGATAAATGGTTATTTATTGTTAGTAATAGTAATATATGCGGTGGAAAAAGTTTAAAACTTAGTCAAACCGTTTTAAATCAATATTTTTTTATTAACATCCAAAAAAATCAAAATGTTAAATTTATGTTTAAAAAGTGGAAAATTTTAGTTTTCAACAATACATGTTAAAAACTTTTTGGTGGAAAATGAAAACTTTGTGGAAAATTACTGTTCGTCCTTGATGTTATTTATAATATCAAGCACTTGTGAATTTAAGGTAGTATTCTGATGAATTTTCTTTTCCATTTCGTCGTAATTATAAATTACGGTTGTATGGTCGCGCTTAAATTCTTCACCGATATCGTTAAAGCTCATATCCGTAACGTTTCTTATTATGTAAATACACATTTTTCTTGCTGTTGAAATATTGGCCTTACGCTTTTTGCTGTAAATATCCTCAACGGAAATTCCGGTTGTCCGGCTTACCTCGTCAACAACTCTGCTAATAGTTACGGGAAGAGGAATAACATCGTTTTTAACGTCCTTAATTGCAGCTCTTGCTGTACTTATTGTAGGCATTTCGCCCCCGTAATTGTAATTTGCATAGAGCTTTTTGGTAATTCCTTCAAGCTGACGAATATTTGATTTTACGTTATTTGCAATAAATTCAACAATATTATCGTCAATTTTAAAATTAAGCAGCTCCGCTTTTCTTTTAATAATTGCACATCTTGTTTCAAATTCGGGGAACTGAATATCCGCAAGAAGTCCGCTTACAAAACGGGAACGGAGTCTGTCGGTAAGAGAATGAATTTCCTTTGGAGGACGGTCAGAGGTTAATACAACCTGCTTTCCCTTGTCAACAAGAGCATTAAAGGTATGGAAAAACTCTTCCTCGGTCTGAGTTTTACCGGCAATAAACTGAATATCGTCAACAAGAAATACGTCGATATTATTTCTGTATTTTTCATGAAATTCATTTATTGTTTTATTTCCGAGCGCTTCAATAAATTCATTTGCAAATTCCTCGGTTCTTACAAAAACAACCTTAAGCTCGGGATATTTATGTTTTACCTCATTACTTATTGCATTTAAAAGATGCGTTTTTCCAAGACCTGACGCTCCGTAAATAAAAAGGGGATTATAATTTGCAATATTATTTCCGTTTGACATCTGTCCGCCCGGGTCGGCGGCAATAGCCTTTGCAGCGGTATAAGCAAATTTATTGGAAGGACCGTCAATAAAATTATCAAAGGTATATTTTTCGTTTTTTAAATCTTCAAGGCTTGTCTTTATATCTTCCTCGTTAGTAATTCTTTCCTCGGGACATTCATAGATAAGATTAATCTGAAAGCCGCAAACCGATTTAAACGCTTCTTCAAGAAGAGTGCCGAATTCCTGAATTACGGTATCCTTTTTAAACTTACTCGGAAATAAAAGAGTGGCGCTTCTTTCCTGAAAATCAACAAGCTCAATATCGGAAAGCCAGACGTTATAAACCGTATCGTTAATTTTTTCTCTGCAGTAGTCGAGTATACTCTGCCAAAGCTCCTTTAATGAATTCATTTAATTCTCCCTCTTATATCTATAAAGTATGCAATATATATAATTATACAGTTAATTATTATATAATATATATATTTATAAGTCAATAATATTTTAAAATATTATAAGATTTTTAAACATTATTATTTTAGAAAAGTGGAAAACTAAATATTTCTTGTAATTTTTATTCTAATAATATATAATCAATTTATAATAATAACAACGGAGAAAAATAATGAAAATTTTTAAAAATCGCGGAGATTTTTATATTTCAAAATCAAGCTTCAGCGCCTCAAAACAGGCTAAAATTTTATATGCATTATTGGTTTTAATTGTTGCTTTTACAATAGTTTTAGTTATAATGCTACACGCTAAATATCCGAGCGCCGCATTGTTTTTCAGCGACGGAGAGGTAAGCACAACCGAAGTAACCGAAGAAGGCGAAGAGGAGGAAGAACCCCAGGAGGCGCTTCCTGAAATCAGCGGAAAAACTAATTTTCTTATTTATGAAACAGATGACGATAACACCTCTTTTCACTGGCTTTGTCTTATTCAGGCTGATAAGGATAATCTCTCATATAAGGTTGTATCGCTTCCGCTTGATATGAAAATAGATAAAGAGAGCATAAGCGATATTTATTCAATTTCCGGAGGAGCGGGACTTCAAAAAAAGCTGACTGAATATTTTGGCTTTGAGATTGATTATTATGCAGGCTTTGAGTATAACGATTTTGTAGAATTTGCAAATAAGCTCGGAACCTTCGTTTATCCGTCAATTGAAGAGGTTGTTTATTCGGGCGGAAAAAAGGACGATAAATATTCGCTTCATATCAACGAGGGAGAACAGACGATAAACGCAAAGGAGCTTACAAACCTTTTAAGATACTATTCACAAAAAGAAAAGAATTACGCGCTTGAAAATGAAATTGCGCTGCGTGCACTGACAAGTCTTTTAAACGGTGATAATTTTGAGGATTGCGACTCTCTTTTCAAGCTCTTTGTAAAGAACACTTCAACCGATATTTCGGTCAGGGATTTTGAAAACTCAAGGGACGCGCTGATGGTATTTTGTAAAAGAAACGGCGATGTTACGCTGTATTCGTCAAATCCCGAGCTTGAGGGCGAAATATTAACTCAAAAATCGGTAAAAGACATTAAGGGCTATTTCAGTAAATAAGCGGAGAATACTATGATTGATGAAAAAAATAAAGAAATAATAAAAAAGGCGGTAAGGGATATACTTATTGCGGTAGGAGAAAACCCCGACAGAGCGGGACTTATTGAAACCCCGCAAAGGGTTGCAAATATGTATGAGGAGCTTTTTTCGGGACTTAACGAGGACCCGAAGCAACACCTTAAAATGTTTGATGAAAAATCAAACGACGAGGTTGTTATAGTAAGGGATATTCCGTTTTCCTCAATGTGCGAGCATCATCTCCTTCCGTTTGTCGGAAAGGCGCATATTGCATATATTCCGAGCGATAATAAAATTATAGGACTTTCAAAGCTTGCGCGAATTGTAGATAATTTTGCAAAAAAGCCGCAGGTACAGGAAAGGCTTACCCACGATATTGCCGATTTTCTTAACGACAATCTTTCGCCAAAGGGCGTTGCGGTAATAATTGAAGCGGAGCATATGTGTATGTCGATAAGGGGCGCTAAAGCCTCGGGAAGCGAAACCCAGACCTCCGCGTTAAGAGGAAGCATAAGAACCGACGCAAGAACGAGAGCAGAGGTATTATCTCTTTTAACAAAGTAGAAAGAGGAAGCTAAATGTTATTCAGATGCAGGAAAAAAAGTCTTGATTATACAAATAAAATACTTTTAATGGGAATTGTAAATATTACTCCCGATTCCTTTTCTGACGGCGGAAAATATTTTGAAAGCGACAAGGCGGTTGAGCATGCCGAAAAGCTTATATGGGAGGGCGCGGATATTATTGATTTAGGCGCCCAGTCTACCAGACCCGGTTATGAGGCAATAAGCGCCGATGAGGAATGGGAAAGACTTGAGCCCGTATTAAAGAAGCTTCGCGCAAAAACGGATATACCGATTTCGGTCGATACCTTTTATTATTCCGTTGCCAAAAGAGCGCTTGACGCCGGAGCCGATATAATTAACGACGTCAGCGGAAATGTAAATAATAAAATGATTGACCTCATTAAGGAATACAAGGCGGGCTGGATTATAACCTTTTCGGACGAGGGCGGAGCTAACGAGGCGAAAGCCTTTTTTGAAAGCGCTGCCGGGCTGCTCAGAAAGAGGGACGCCGATTTAAGCCGGATTTGTTTTGATATGGGTATTGGCTTTAATAAAAACTATGAGCAAAATCTTGAGCTTATTGCAAGAGTTAAGGAATATAAATATGAAGCGTGCCCCCTTCTTCTCGGAGTAAGCAGAAAAAGAGTTATCGCCACAGCCGGAGGAGAGTTCAAAAGCGAAAACAGAACCTACGGTAATATTGCGGCGGATACGGCGGCAATTTTCGGCGGAGTAAATATAATCCGCGTTCATAATATAATTGATGAAAAACAGGGAATAAAGGTAGCCACGGAGCTGAAAAAATGGATAAGATAACGATTAAAGGACTTAAAATATTTGCCTATCACGGCGTAAACCCCGAGGAAAAGGAGCGGGGCCAGAGCTTTATTATTGACCTTGATTATTATCTTGACCTTGAAAAAGCGTCAGAAAATGACGATTTAAACAGCACCGTCAGCTATGCAAAGGCTGTAAAATGCATTAAAAAGGCGTTCACAGCCCGTAAATACGATTTAATTGAAAAAGCCGCAAGGATAGTGTGCGACGCGCTATTTGACGAATTTGAGCCGATTAAGCGCATAAAAATCACGCTTAAAAAGCCCGAGGCGCCCGTTAACGCGGACTTTGATTATATGGCGGTAACGCTTGAGAGAGAAAGAAAATGAAGTATATAATCGGCATAGGAACTAATATAGGAAATAAAAAAGAAAATATAGAAAAGGCGATAAACGCCTTTGACCTTGTTCCTAATTGTAAGGTGCTGAGGCGCTCTTCAATATATCAGACAGAGCCCGTCGGCTATGCCGAGCAGGAGGATTTTTATAACGCGGTTTTTGAAATCGAAAGCTCGCTCAATCCAAATGAAATACTCGGCGTTTGCCTCGGAATCGAAGCGGGCTTCGGAAGGGTAAGAGAAATAAAAAACGGGCCGAGAATACTCGACCTTGATTTAATACTTGCCGAAAATGAAACTCAAAACAGCGAAAATCTGATTTTACCCCACCCGAGATTTAAGGAAAGACGCTTTGTTCTGATTCCGCTTCTCGAGCTTTTTGAAAGCGGAACGGCTTACGGAGTAGAGTTTAAAAGCGCGCTTATCGGAATAAAGGGTCAGGCAATAAAAGAAATTAATACATAAATTTACACTTATATTGTTTTCATTTTTTCAAAAAATAATAATGCTCGCTCGAGCTGGGGGATGAAAATATGAAAACAAGTACTTCAAAAAACATTATGAAGGGAATCAGCGCAACCCTCGCCGTATGCTCCGCGCTTGCAATGGCAAGCAGCAGCAAGACCTCGGCGGGAATGGCAAAAAAGGCTGTTAAAAAGACGGTCGACAAGGTTGCAGACGCAGTGGATACAATTACTGCGTTTATGTAAAAAACACCGCAGACAACCGTCTGCGGTGTTTTTATTAATTTTCTTTATTTTCAAGAAAGGCGGCTGCTTTTTCCTTTGCCTCCCTTGCCTTTTCGGCAAGCTCGGATGCCTCCTGCTTAGCCTTTTCAAGCTCAAGCTGTGCCTTTTCCTTTTCCTTAAGCGCCTTGTCGAGCGCTTCTTTTTTGAATTTATCGGCGTCGCTTAACGCTTTTGCTTTCTTTTCCTCGGCATCAAGGCGTTTTTTCTCGGCTTCCTGACGGGCTTTGTCAGCCTTTGCAAGCGCTTCCTCGCGCGCTTTTTCGGCGTCGCGCAGGGCTTTTTCCTTTTTATCCTCGGCTTCCTTCATTGCTCTTTCGGCTTTTTCGGCAGCCTCTTTTTTAATCTTTTCAATTTCGCGTTTTGCCTTTTCCTCGGCTTCATAAGCGTCTTTTTCTGCCTTTTCGGCTTCTCTGAGCGCCTTTTTATCCGCCTTTTCGGTTGCTTCGGCGAGCTCCTTTTCAGCTCTCTCGGCTCTTTCCTCAGCTTCCTTAAACGCCTTTTCGGCGTCCGCTTCTGCCTTCTCGGCTTTTTCGGCAGCCTTTAATGCGTTTTTATCCGCGTCGCGTTTTGCCTTTTCACGCTTTTTGCTCTCTTCAAACTTAGTTTCTCTTTCGACTCTTTCAACCTTAAGCTCCTCAATTTCAGTATCGCTTATGGTCTTTTCGCCCTTCCACTCAAACATAATTTCGGGCTCTTCAAAGATTTCGTCAAGCTTCTTGATAAACGGAACAATATCGCCGAAGTCAAGCGCTCTGTGGTCAAAAACTATAGTAAACGGGAGCACCTGGCGGATTGCAATTTCCTTTTCGTCGTTTTCATTTACAACAACTACGGGCTTATCCTGAACCGCGCCTACGGCGATTGCAGTAACCTGGGGCGGGATAATTTCAATCAGAGCCGCCGCTCCGCGCTGTTCGCGGTAAACGGAGCCGATATTAGAAATAGTAATCGAGCCCTGCTCAATATCGTGCTTTGTAAGACGGTCGCTTTCCGGAATAGCCTCATATTCGCGCTTTTCCTTACCTTTTAAGGTCTTAACTCTGTGCTTACCTGTTTTAGAGCCGATAAGCCTTCTCAGCGTTTGCTTAATCTTACCCTGCTTAAGACCGGTAAGAGTATTGTCAAGAGAAACGTCGAACATAACCTCGTTAAGGTCGGTATTTTCCATACGGCGGTGAACGTCTTTTATGTATTCAACCATTTCCTCAAGGTTTTTGTTTTCAAAATTGTGAAGATTAATTGTCATCATTTCGCCCGTGGGAAGAACCATCGGCATTGAAATATTAATCTCGTTTAAGGTATTGATATGACCTCTTACAAATTTGCTGTCAAATTCAATATGCGCGTTCATCGCGGGGCATGCCTTTAAGCCCTCGCATATAACCTTGAGCATAAGGGTATTAACGGTTATTTTGTTTTCCTTTTCAACGCCCTCGTTAAGATGTTTATACTGCGCCATAAACTCGGTAACGTCCGGCTCGTAGGTATAAGTAACGTGGGGAATATTCTGCCAGCTTTCGGTCGTCATATTAGCAACGATTTTCCGCTGAATACCGAAATGCTCAGTCTTTGAAATATTATCCTTTTTTGCCATAATATCCTCCGAAAAACATATAATAAACCGGGCGTTTTAACGCCCGAAATTATCATAAATATTTAATTAGTCAAATGCGTGGCCTGTTGAGCCGAATACCTTATCAATCTTGTGAGATACAACCTCTTCGATAAGGTCTCTTGCGGGAGTGAGATACTGACGCGGGTCAAAGTGAGTCGGATTCTCGGCAAAATGCTTGCGAACGGCAGCCGTCATTGCGATACGGATATCCGAGTCAACGTTAACCTTACATACAGCCATTTCGGCAGCCTTGCGAAGCATATCCTCGGGGATGCCGATAGCGTCGGGCATTTCGCCGCCGAATTCGTTAATCATTTTGATATGGTCCTGATTAACGGAGCTTGCGCCGTGAAGAACAATCGGGAAGTCGGGAAGCTGCTTTCCTACCTCTTCAAGAATATCAAAGCGAAGCTGGGGCTTCTGACCGGGCTTAAACTTATAAGCGCCGTGGCTCGTTCCGATAGCGATTGCAAGGGAGTCGCATCCCGTTCTTGTTGCAAAATCGTAAACCTCTTCGGGTCTTGTATAGGATTCGTTTCCTGCCTCAACAACAACGTCGTCCTCAACGCCTGCAAGAGTACCGAGCTCGCCCTCAACAACAACGCCGTGAGCGTGAGCGTATTCAACAACCTTCTTTGTAAGAGCAACGTTTTCTTCATAAGGAAGCGAAGAACCGTCAATCATAACGGAAGTGAAGCCGCCGTCAATACAGCTTTTGCAGGTCTCAAAATCAGGACCGTGGTCAAGATGAAGCGCAATCGGAAGACCGGTTTCCTCGGCTGCAGCCTTTACCATTGCAACAAGGTAATCGTGGCTTGCATATTTTCTTGCGCCCGAGGAGCATTGAAGAATTACGGGAGCCTCAAGCTTTTTTGCGGCTCTTGTAATACCCTGAACAATCTCCATATTATTTACGTTAAAAGCGCCGATAGCATATCCGCCCTCGTAAGCTTTTTTGAACATTTCGGTAGTAGTAACAAGTGGCATAATTTTTTCTCCTGTCATTTTATTTTGCGTTTAATATTATACTACATATAAATATAAATAGCAATATTTTTTTAAAGCCTTTGGCTTTAAAGTTTATTCGCTTTTTCCGTGAAGCAGCGGCGAGAGGGGTTTGTAAATCAGCATTGAAATTACAACGCAGAGAATACCTTTGATTAAAGTAAAGGGAACGTTGAAAACAAGAAGCGACTGTTCAATGCTTTTCATAGAGGGAACTATTGCCTGATACGCCTGTAAAACCGCCTCTTTGGGCATAAAGTTATAGTAAAACGGATAGACAATCCAGAGGTTTGAGGGAAAGCTGATAAGCGCCATACAAGCCGCGCCGACAACTCCGCCCACGAGCGCGCCCTTCATCGTTTTGTTTTTCTTATAAATCAAGCCTGCAACGCCCGAAAATACCGCACCGAGTATAAAGTTTGAAAGCTCGCCTATATAACCGCTCTGGCTTGCCGCAAGGTGTATAAGATTTTTAACGAGAGCAATTACAATTCCCGCAATCGGACCGTAGGCAAACGCCCCGATAAGCTCGGGCAAATCCGAAAAATCAAGCTTGATAAAGCTCGGTATAAAGGGAATCGGAATTTCAAGATACTGAAGCACTATCGCTGCAGCAGTCAGCATACCGCACCCTGCGATAAGCCTTGTTTTTTTCTGAACTTTTGACATATTATTTCCTCCTTTTGGGAAAGAGAAAGCCCTGACTCTGCGTCAGGGCGTAATGCACTAATATTTTGCATTTCTCTCATCCGGACTTATGATTGAGCCTTGCTTAATCAATTACCGTCGGTTACGGAATCTCACCGTATCAGTCTCCGTAGGAGAGTCGCGGACTATACCGCCGGTGGGGAATCACACCCCGCCCCGAAATATTCTGAAGTTTCCTTCACTAACATTATATACTTAAAGAAAGATTTGTCAACAGAATTTATAAATTTGACAAAACAATTTTGATTTGTTAAAATATTTAAACAATAAAATAATAATTTAAGAGTAAAGGAAGTCTTATTATTAACAGAAAAATTATAAAGCTTGTCTCTGTTTTTCTTGTAATAATGCTTTGTCTTTCCGCTCCCGTCGGAGTTTTTGCCGAAACGGAGAAGGACTTTGACTTAATTGATTTTTTCAACCGCTCCGAGGAGGAGGAAATGCCGCCGCTTTTTGACGTTTTAGAGGACGACGGCGTAGAGCCCGAGGAGGTTGAGCTGACCGTTAAAAAGGTTACCTCAAACAGCGCGGTTATTATGTGGGAAAGCGAGCTTCCGTATATAAGCTATAAGGTTTGTATTTTTAACTTTCTTACCGAGAAGTGGGATGAATATAAAACCACTCAGGATACGTCCTTAAAGCTTGTTAATCTTACGGAGGATACCGATTACAGAGTCGGAATTTTCACCCCCAACGACGTTTTTATCGGCGAAACCGAGTTTACTACGGGACTCAAAAAGGCGACTGTTGAGATTACCGACGTTACCTCTAAGGAGGTTGTCCTTGAGGTATCTCACCCCGACAGCAAAGCCAAGGTATTTATTTACAGAAGCACCGACAAAAAGGATTTCAGAAAAATAGCAACCGTAACCGACGGTCAGTATGTTGACAAAAAGGTTAAGGAAGCGACTAAATACTATTACCGGGTTGTATGTAAGGTAAGAAACGAAGATAATAAAAACAAGAGCCGTATAAGCGACACGGTTGAAACCTATACGCTCAAGGGCTATGACCTTCCGAAGGATACCGAGGGCACAACGAAAACCTATGCTTTTTATACCGCGGTAACCGCAACGGGCTCGCCGCAGTATGCGCTTCTTAATTCCGAATATTGTACCACGGACGAAAAGACGGGTATCCGTATGGTTGACGGCTGCTACTGTATTGCGCTCGGCTCGTATTACGGAACAAGAATAGGCACGAAATACCGAATTGTTCTTGAGGGAAATAAGGTGCTTAAATGCATTTTATGTGACCAGAAGGCGGACCGCCATACCGACGGTATGCACCAGTACGCTATGCAGAACAGGGATATTATGGAATTCTATATTGAAAGAAGTATGCTCCCGAGAGGTATAAGCGGCGACTACGGCCATCTTCCTCAGTTCAGCGGAAAGATTATTTCGATTGAGCAGTACGTTGAAAGCGACGCCGACGTTGAAGAGGCGATGAAGCGTGAGCATCTCAATAAAGAGAGAATGAAGAACATCAAGAAGGAAGAAAAGGAAAAGAAGAAAAAGGAAAAAGAAAAGAAGAAAGCCGAAAAGAAGAAGAAAAAAGAAGAGGAAAAGAAA
>JAFSZK010000098.1 GCA_017458975.1 Eubacterium sp.
ATTTGTTTTCTTTCATATAATCTCACTCCTGACAAAGACTATTGTATCATAGCGGATGTTATATTTCAATGATGTATCGGCAAAGCCGAAATGATGTATTCTCGCTATGCTCGAAAATGATGTTGTTCACTTCGTTCACAATGATGTGATGTTTGCAATAAAAAATGTGCCGTTAGGCACACATCATAAGCACAGCGCCATCATTGCTTCAGCAACATCATTTGCCGCAGGCAAACATCATTGAAAGGACCTCGCTTGTATCACAAGCGAGGTTCTTTCCTGGTGGAAGCGGTGGGAGTTGAACCCACGTCCAAAACACTATCCTCAAGGGCTCTACGGGTGTAGTCAATCATTTAGGATTCCCCTCACCGAACGGCGATTAACAGCCTTTCAGCTACGGTAGTCTCTTATACCTGACGGGGAGCGAGACGAATCCCCGTTCATGTTCGCCGCTGAATCGACGCTCTCAAAAAGTCCGCGGCACTACTTTAAGAGAACGAAAGGCGCGCTTAGGCAGCCTTTAAAACTGCTTTATTATTGTCAGTTAATTTTAAGTTGTTACTTTTTAAGCGGTGCAACTCCGCTACCCGCTGACCAAGGCTCAAATGCCCTGTCGAAATCCTTTCGCCCCCTCGTCCAAACACATTACGCAGTCGAAATCATTTGCAAGCAAACGATTAATGACTGCTCCATCGGTTAATATTATATTAGTAACGTTCTTTAAATTCGCGTTGCATAGTACGCTCGGCGTCCTTTTTAGCCTGGGTAGCTCTTTTATCATAAAGCTTTTTACCCTTGCAAAGTCCGATTTCAAGCTTTGCGCGTCCGTTAACAATATAGAGATTAAGCGGTATAATTGATAGTCCCTGTTGCTGACTTTCGCCGAACAGCTTCATTATTTCCCTTTTATGAAGAAGAAGCTTTTTCTTCCTTAACGGGTCGCGATTAAATCGGTTTCCCATTTCATAGGGCGAAATGTGCATACCTATTGCAAACATCTCTCCGCCGTCAACCGAACAGAAGGAATCCTTTAAATTAACCCTTCCTGCTCTTATCGACTTAATTTCGGTACCGAAAAGCTCAATACCCGCCTCATAGGTTTCAAGTACAAAATAATCATGGTACGCCTTTTTATTTCTTGCAATTACCTGAGCTTCTTCGTTCATATCAGCGACCTGCCTTCCAGCGCTCTCGAAAGAGTTACCTCGTCGGCGTATTCAAGGTCGGCTCCCACGGGCACTCCGTAAGCAAGACGGCTTACCTTAATTCCCATAGGCTTTAAAAGACGTGAGATATACATTGCGGTCGCCTCGCCCTCAACGGTCGGGTTAGTAGCCATAATAACCTCCTCAACCTCGCCGTCGCCGAGGCGCGCGATAAGCTCTTTAATTCTGATTTGCTCGGGTCCGATATTATCCATAGGCGAAATTGCGCCATGAAGAACGTGGTAAAGTCCCTTAAATTCGTGAGTTCTTTCGATTGCAACAACGTCCCTCGAATCCTGAACGACGCAGATAACGCTTTTATCGCGCGACGAGTCCTGACAAATCGGACATAGCTCACCTTCGGCAAGGTCACAGCAGATTTTACACTGTTTAATCTTACTGTGCGCGTCGGTTATTGCCTTTGCAAATTCGTCAGCTTCGCTTTCACTTAACGAAAGAACGTAAAAAGCCATCCTCTGAGCGGTTTTATTGCCAATTCCCTGCATACGCTCAAATTGTTCTATTAAGTTTTGAAGCGGTGCAAGATTGTACGCCATAATACTGCTCCTTAGTTATCTTTAAAGTCCGGGGATATTAAGTCCGCCTGTTGCCGCGTCCATTTCTCTTTCAGCCTCTTCGTCAATCTGACGTCCGGCTTCGTTAAGAGCTGCAACAAGCATATCCTCAAGCATTTCAACGTCGTCGGGGTCAACAACCTCGGGGTTAATTCCGATTGCCTTAACAACGTGATTTCCGGTCATTGTAACCTCAACCATTCCGCCGCCCGACGATACTACGTATTCCTTTTCCTCAAGCTCTGCTTTTTTAGCCTCAATCTGTTCCTGCATCTTTTGAGCCTGCTTAAGCATTGCCTGCATATTCTGCGGTCCTCCGCCGCCCATTCCCTTAGGTATTCTTGCTTTCATTTTATTCTCCTTTATTTAAAATCAATATTGATTTTTGTTGACGCTTTATTAATTAAATCATCAAGCGGGTCTTTTTTCTTAGTTTCGGCTGCGGGACGGTTTTTAATTCCGAGCCTGTACTTCTGACCCGTTACGTTATAAAGAGCAAGTCTTATCGTTCTTGCGCTGTTATTCTTCTGGATAAAATCGCGGATTGTCGGGTTTGGCGAGTCAATAAGGAACATATCGTCCATTATATAACCCTTTGCGCCCATAAGTATTCCGAAAAGCGTAATATCCTGTTTTTTCAGCTCGTCTATGAATTCGCCCCACTGAGTAAATTCAACCTGTCCGTTTTCTTCCTTCTTACCCTCGTCAACCGTTTCGCTCGCCTTTTGAGCTGGCTCGTCGCCTTGGCTGTCTTCAACAGGAGCCGGCGGTACGGGTTCGCTTTCCGGTTCGGGGATTGGCTCAGCAACCGGAGCGGGCGCGGGCTCTTTTTCGGCTTCGACAACCTTTTCACTTACTACGGGTTCGGGCGTCGGCTCTTCGGCAGCAGGCGCCGTTTTAATCTCAGCTCCGTTTTTAATAGCTCTTTCAAGAACGGATACTCTGTCGAGCACAGAGGAGATGTCCTCATTAAGCTTCGGGTCGCAAAGCTTTACAAACGCCATTTCCATTTCGATTCTTGCGTTAGCTCCGCTCTTTATTGTTACAAGCGTATTCTGGAACAAGTCGAGCGCGTTAATTACTCCCTCAAGCGTAAATTCGGCAGCGCCCTGCTGAATACTCTTATATTCATCGTCGGTACAGATAATAAGCTCGCGGCTGAGCCTTACGGTTTTTACAATAAGGAAATTCCTGAAATGATTAATCATCTCAACGCAGAGGCGTTCCATATCATAGCTGTTCTGATACAGATTGCTGATAATCGAAATTGCCGAGCTTGACTCCCTTGAGGAGATACTCTTTGAAAGCTCAAAGAGCGCTTCCCTTCCCGCAAGTCCCGCAACCTCGCTTACAAGAGCGCTGTTAACGGTTTTACTTCTTGAGGCGCACTGGTCTAAAATTGAAAGTCCGTCGCGAAGCGCGCCGTCGGCAATTCTTGCAATTAAAATTGCGGCGTCCTTATCAAGAGTTATTCCCTCTTTTTGGCTTACCTCTTCAAGTCTTACAGCCATCGTTTCGGGCTGAATACGCTTAAAGTCAAAACGCTGACAGCGTGAAAGAATAGTTGCGGGAAGCTTATGCACCTCGGTAGTAGCAAGGATAAAAATAACGTGCTCGGGCGGCTCCTCAAGAGTTTTTAAAAGAGCGTTGAACGCGCCCGTTGAAAGCATATGAACCTCGTCTATAATATAAACGCGGTACTTACCCCTCGTCGGCGTGTAGTTAGCTTCCTCGCGAAGAGTTCTTATATCGTCAACGCCGTTATTTGAAGCGGCGTCAATCTCAACTACGTCGTAAATAGTTCCGTTATCAAGTCCGCGGCAAACCTCACATTCGTTACACGGCTCTCCGTTTTGGGAATTTTCGCAGTTTACAGCCTTTGCAAGAATTTTTGCGCAGGTCGTTTTACCCGTTCCCCTTGAGCCCGTAAAGAGATATGCGTGGGCAATTCTTCCGTTTTTAATTTCATTTTCAAGTGTGGAGGTAACGTGGTCCTGTCCGTACACGTCGCTGAATACTTTAGGTCTGTATTTTCTATATAATACCTGATACATATTTATCCTCCTCTCTTAACAAAAAGCGCCCTGTGCCCTTTACGTAACGTACAGACTTGTCTGAGGCACACAGAATAATCCACTTATTGCTGCTCGGTTCCCCGCCTGACAAGGTTCGTAGCATCCCGTCGCACAGGGCCCATACGCTACATAAAAGGCACAAAAGCACTCTTTTCGCAAATATTATACACTATTAATATTATAAAATCAATAGTTTTTTATATATTATAATTATTTTAGCCACTTACTAATCTCTTCCGCCCTCGGCGATGTCGATATGGGGCGTTTCTTTATAAATAGAATTCGGAGCGGTTCTAAGTCTTACATTTCCGTAAGAACGACGAAGCTCGTTATTATTATCCGTTAAGAAGAATTCTTTTGCAAATTGCCAATCATCATTATTAACGGTTCCGTCTTTTGTAATATCATAGTATTTAGAGTTAATACTGCTATCCTGTTTAACGAACAGAGCATAATCCTTTGCATTAATGTGTCCGTCTTTAAGGAAATCACAGCTCACCATACCTATCGGCGTTGTTATTATTGCCGAGGAGTTGTTAACGGTAAAATCAAGCGACAGGTCATAGCCGTAGTTATATTCAACGTCAAAACTATGAATTCCTGTTTGAAGCCCGAATATTACTGCATACCCGTACTTATCCGTAATAGCTGAATTTGCATTTTCACTGATTTCAACACCTTCAACAGGATAATAGTACTCATAAGTATTGTCGTTATTTTCTTTTGTAACTACATTTGTACAAAGCATATAACCGTTTACTGTATCAATATTATTATCATCCGCCCAACCTTGAGCATAACTGTTTGCACTACACGATATTTTAACATTTTCAGTTGAAGCAAATACATCTTCCCCTATTGAGGTTACAACGTCAGGAATATGAACGCCTTGTAAAACAGGGCAATACTCAAACGCATTGTCGCCGATTGAAGTATTATTCATACCTGTTGATATTACAACAGCCTCAAGATATTTACAATCATAAAATGCATATTCACCAATACTGCAATTCGGAAGAGATATTGTTTGAATATCACTACCCGAAAACGAGAAATCATCAAGTTTTGAACACAAAGATAAATCAACGTTACCTGATATATCAATACAGTCAAAATAACAGTCAAGCAATCTATACTCGTTTTCCGTATTGTCATAAATCCAGTTTACATTGTACCACTCGCCGGGCTTTGTTAAATCCCAGCTTAAATAATCGCTATTGCTATTATAATTATATATTGCGCAAAGTGCGTTATAATCGTTTTCATTAAACGAAGCAACAGGCGCATTAATAATTTGATGTCTGTAGTTAAGCGTATAGTCGTCTTTAGATTCAATGTTACTCACTATTGCAGACGTAAACATATTAATATCTATATGATTGTTACTGCAATCAAGATAATAGAGTTCAGATGTGGTCTCCGCAACATTAGAAGGTAAAGATAAAGTTGCTATTTCACAATCGTTACATATCAATTCTTCTAAACCAACGCAGGAAGTAAGGTTAATAGTTGTAAGCCCTGTGTTTTCACAATACAAGTTTTTCAGATATATAAAACTTGTACAGTTCAGAGTTCCGGAAACTTCCTCGTTCTGTAAATATATTTCACTCACTCTATAAACACCGTTGATTTTTTCAAAAGAGAAATAGTTTTGCATTTCTTTTTTGTCAAGTTCGCCGTTGTCAACGATATTTAGTGATGTATTATTTTGACCAAAAGTTTTAATTGCATTTAGTTCGTCTGTGTTGTAAACGGCATTTTTAGGTAAATACTGCGGCTCGTAAACCACTTCACTATCTTCTCTTGCTGAAATCGTATCAAACTGACTGACAACATTTGCATTACTCAAATCAAAATAATTCAAAAGACAATATAGTTTTTTCAGACCCGTACAAGCTGTCAAATCAATACTTTCAAGTTCATTGCTCATACAACTTAACTCTACAAGGCTTGTACACTCTGATAAATCTAATTCTTCAAGGAGACAACTGTCTGCTTCAAGTTTAGTTAATAATGTATTGTTTTCTAAATCTATTTCATCAATACTGTTATAGCCAAGGTTTAAGCTTGTTAACGCAGTATTTGCGCTAATATTTAGCGACGTTAACTCATTGTCGGAAACGTCAAGATTAGTTAAAGACGTACATCCTGTAGTTATAACAGAAGTAATCCAATTTGAAGACACATTGACATCTGTTAAATATGTAAAGCCGCTTAGATTCAAAACACCATATAAATCTTTAAACTCTAAGTCAATAGCCACAACATTTCCTGTATTATTAAACGTTATACCCGTCCAAGTATCGGTATCATTAATATCCCAACCAAGTTTAGTTAAGTTGCTAACGTTATTATCATCGGCACTATTCAAAAACAGTTGTATTTGTTGTATTTCAGCAAGATTTCTAACCGAAGTATTATTCACTTGTTTTGATTGTTCAAATGTGTTCAACGTGTTTATATCTAATCGTCTATTTCCATTTGTTCGGCTTAATGCTTCACTATACGAATACTCCGTAAACTGCGATTCATTCATTGATTCATATATATTTGGAAGGTGATTAAAGCCAATATATTCTACGTTTTTTCTCATTTGAGAAGACAGTTTAGATAAGCCTTTATAATTATTCCTATAGTATTTTAAATTCTTCTTTATTTTTTTATATTTTATCCCCTCTTCCATATTTTTTACGATTGTTTCATTAAGATAATTGTACAAACTTATTGGATGCGAATCCGTTTTGCTTTTTTTGAATTTTTTATTATAGTATTCTTTGACGTTCGGTGCATAGTTATTGTTCGCCATAATACTTGTAATTTTATTACAGTAAACATCTGCATCGTAATAATCATTAACATATGTTTTTCCGTATTTCCAATAATTCCAATTATCATTTACTAAAGGAATATATGGAACAAAATCTTTAATTCTACAATAATTAAAAATATTATTGTAACTCTCCATACTATTATAAACCGTTTTCACAGCAACACTAGGGGTTGCAAATGTATATGATATAACAGTAGGCAAAAAAGATTGAGAAACTGTTAAATTTTTGGCAACCAGATTAGATACCGCCCCTCCTCGGCTATGTCCTGTAATTATTAACTCATTGTCAATATTATTAAAGTTCTTATTACAATAATTCTCAATTTCTTCTTCTAAGAATTCAGCAGCTACACTAAAATTATTATGTGTATGTGAATCGCCTTCATGAATATTATTCATTTCGGACTCTGAATATATTTTAAAGTTACCTTCCCATTCAACACCATCGGTACCTCTTATGACAACTATTATTCGCTCTTTATTATTTACTTTTTTATGTGCAATTACGTAACTAACATTTTGGTCATTGTTATCATGAAAAGTTCCATATTTTATATAATTAGGAACAATATCAGTGTATTTATTATCAACTAAAAAATCACGTAGTTCTTTCGGGCAATTTCCCTCCATTTCTTTAGAATACACCGCCTTAGAACAATCTCTGCAAAACACAAACAAATCGTTATTGAATACCACTTCAGATTGATTAATCGCTTTTGCTATCATATATTTATTTCCATAAAAGCTAGATGGAACACCTATATGATATCCAAAAACTGTTGCTTCTGCAGTTGTTGTACCGCTCAAACTTCCCTCACTATCACTAAAATCAAGATTATAGTCTCCACCTCCATTCCAGTTTACGGAAAAAGAAAGATTGTGAGTATAGCCTTCTCCCTGCCAAACCGTCAATTCTTGGAAACTTCCACTTATCATTTCTTCATAATTCTCACCAGCTTTGAATAGTCCTACAAAACTATTGTGTGCCAAATCAATTCCTGTAATTTTTAGAGTTATAGTAACACCCTGCCAAACAGAAACACCTATATATTCAACATTACGACATATAACGATATTCTCTTCTGTTCGCACATTAGAA
>JAFSZK010000099.1 GCA_017458975.1 Eubacterium sp.
CCTCTTTAGCCTTCATTTCTTCCTCGTCAAACCAGTGCTGGGTTACCGATTTGCTTTCGGTAAAGAAGCGGTAAGCGTCCTTGCCGAGACAGTGGAGGTCGCCGAAGAAGCTTTGCTTATGTCCGCTGAACGGAACAAAGCCTACGGGAACGGGAATACCTACGTTAATACCGACCTGTCCGCCGTCAGTATATCTTGCAAACTGGCGGGCATAGTAGCCGCTCTGAGTGTAGATAACCGAGCCGTTTGCGTACGGGTTGGCGTTCATAAGCGCGAGACCCTCATCAAAGTCCTTTACTCTCTTGATACAGAGAACAGGACCGAATACCTCTTCGTCGCCGATTGTCATTTCGGGAGTAACCTTATCAAATACGGTTGCGCCTACGAAATATCCGTTTTCATATCCTGCGGGAACCTCGGGATTTCTTCCGTCAACTACAAGCTCAGCGCCCTCTCTGATACCCTTTTCGATATCGGCAAGAACTTCCTTATAGTGCTTTTCGTAAGTAATCGGACCGAGTCTTGTATTCTTATCCCATGCGGGACCGCAGTTTACTGACTTAATCTGCTTTTTAAGCTCTGCTACGAATTTATCGGCAATGCTTTCCTGAACGACTACGGCAGCGAGAGCCATACATCTCTGACCGCCGCAACCGAAGGCGGAGTTGATTACGCCCGCAACGGTTCTTTCAAGCGCACAGTCCTCAAGAATAAGCGCGTGGTTTTTAGCCTGACAGAGCGCCTGACATCTCTTTCCGTTAGCGGCAGCCTTTTCGTAGATTTTAAGACCTACGGGAGTTGAACCTACAAAGGTAATGCCCTTAACGTCGGGATGTTCAAGGATAGTATTAATCTCATTTCTCGAACAGGTAACAACGTTGATTACGCCGTCGGGAAGTCCCGCTTCCTTATAGAGCTCGGCAATTCTCATAGCCGTTCTCGGAGTAAGTGAAGCCGCCTTGAGTACCATTGTATTACCGCAGGCAACACATACGGGAGCCATCCAGCCGAAAGGAATCATAGCCGGGAAGTTAACGGGAACGATACCTGCGAATACGCCGAGCGACTCGCGGTACTTAACGGTATCAAAGCCCGTTGAAGCGTCCATAAGGCTTTCGCCCATCATAAGCGACGGAGCCTGAGTAGCAAGCTCGGTACCCTCCTGGGCTTTACCAACGTCGCCCGCAGCCTCGCTCCAGGTTTTGCCGTTTTCTTCACAGACAAGCTGAGTCAGCTCATCCATATGCTCAATAAGAAGATTTCTTACGTTATAAAGAATCTGGGTTCTTTTTCTTGCGGGAGTGTTTCTCCAATCGGGGTATGCTGCCTTTGCAGCCGCAATTGCTTCAAGGACCTCGTCGTTGGTACAGCACGGAGCCTGACCCGTAATCTCACCCGTTGAGGGGTTGTGAAGGTCATACCAAACGTCGGTTTTTGAATCCTTAAATTCGCCGTTTACAAAATACTTAAGCTTTTCCATAGGATTACCTCTCTTATTTTTATTTCGTCTTATTTTAACATTATAAAGAGCTAATTTCAACCCCAATTTAAAGACAGGCGGTTACCTTGCGTTTGTATTCAAGAAATTCATCTGAGAGATTAAAGTCGTCTGCTCTCGGCTTCTTCTCATCAATTATTATTTCGTTGCTGATAATACCCTCGCTCAGTATATAAATCCTGTCGGAAAGAAGGATTGCCTCGTCGATATCGTGAGTAATGAAGATTGTGGACAGGTGGATTTTTTCCATAACGTCGAGATACCATTTGTGTATTTTTGACTTTGTTATGGTATCAAGCGCGGAAAACGGCTCGTCAAGAAGCGCAACGCCGTTTGAGGAAAGATATGTTCTTAAAAGCGCGGCTCTCTGTTTCATACCGCCCGAAAGCTCGCTGGGATATTTATTCTGATATCCGTCAAGTCCGAATTCCTTAAAATGCCCGTCGGCTTTTTTTCTTGCTTCCTTCTTCTTTTCGCCTTTAATTACAAGCGGAAGAGCGACGTTATCAATAACCTTTTTATACGGAAAAAGCAAGTCCTTCTGAAGCATATAGCTTATTTTACCGGGCTTGCCCGTTACGTCCTCTCCGTTTAAGATAACGTGTCCGTTTTCAGGGGTATATATTCCCGAAAGAACATTGAAAAGAGTTGTCTTGCCTCCGCCGCTCATACCGAGAAGGGATACGATTTCCCCCTCGTTAAGATGAATTGATACGTCCTTTAAAACGTGAGCCTCGCCGAAGGATTTATCAATATGTTCTGCTTCTAAAATTCTCATAGTTTTATGAAAGGTATTCGTTTGAGTAGCCCGTGCCTGCGGGAAGCTTTTTTTCTATAAGCTTTTGTTCATAAAGCCATGCGTAGAAAGCGTCCCATCTGTCGGGGTTTATATATCCCCATTGCTCGGCGTCGTCAATATACGCCTTTGAAAGATATTTCTGGCTTTCATTAACAAGGACTTCGCTTCCGACAAGCGACTGGGTATCGTCGCTTTCAATAAGTATTTTTGCCGCTTCCTCGGGACTCTTTATTGCAAATTCGTAGCCCTCTCTTGTTGCGTCAAGAAATCTCTTTGCGGCTTCCTCGTTGCCTTTTAAGAAATCGTTATTTGCAATAAGCACGGGGGTATAGTAGTCAAATACGGGATTAATATCCTTGAAATAGAAAAAGTCGGTGTCAACCTTGCTGACCTTGGCGTTAATACCGCTCCAGCCGTAGAATACCCAAATAGCATGGTCGGGGTTCTTTGTTATATCCTGAGCCTCGTCGGTAACGGTATTCGGAATAATTTTAACCTTACTCCAGTCGCCGCCGTCCTTTGTTACAACGTCTTTCATAATAGCTTTTTCGGTAGGCGAATCCCACGTAAGATAGGTCTTGCCCGTAATACCCTTGGGAGAAGACATACCTTCGCCCTTTTTTGAAATAATACCCGAGGTGTTATGCTGAACGAGGGCGGCAACCGCGGTAACGCCGAGGGGTGTGTCGCTTGTAAAAGCAGGAGCGAGAGTGTCCTGAGCGTCGATTGCAAACTGTGCCTGACCTGCGGCGCAAGCCTGAACCGCTCCGTTTTCGGGCGGCTGAACGATTTTTACGTTAAAACCCGCGTCCTTATAAAAGCCCTTTTTAAGAGCGACGTATAAGCCGGTGTGATTGGTGTTCGGGGTCCAGTCAAGACAAACCGTAATATCCATAGGCTTTACGGGGTCCTCTATTCTTGTGCCTTCGGGTTTGTCAGTTTCGGTTTTTGCGCAGGCGCCGAAGGTGAGTAAAAGCGCAAGAGTGAGTAAAACTGCTAATAATTTTTTCATTTTTATTTTGTCTCCTTAACTTTATTTTTCCAGGGCATTGAGGCTTTTTCAAGAAGTCCTACCATTCCCATTAATACAAGACTTATAACGGAAATAAATATTATAACCGCAAACATTTTATCGTAGGCATAAGCCTTTTTAACTCTCGTCATATAAACGCCGAGTCCCTCAAAGCCGCCGAGCCATTCCGACACAACTGCCGCAACTACCGCGTAGGAGGCGGAAATTTTAAGCCCCGAAAAGAAGCTTTCGATTGCCGAGGGAAGCTTGATGTATCTGAAAATCTGTAATCTTTTCGCGCCCATTGAACGCATTAGATTCACCGCGTCGGCGTCAATGGATTTAAAGCCGGTAAGAAGCCCTATCGCAATCGGAAAAAACGTCGTTATAACTACAAGCGTTATTTTGGGAGCCATTCCGAAGCCCATCCATAATACCAGCAGGGGAGCTATCGCAATTGTAGGAATCGTCTGCGTTATAATAAGTATAGGATAAAACGCCTTGTAAAGAAAATCGAATCTGTCCATAAGCGTTGCCGTTAAAAACGCGAGCGCAATTCCGATAAGAAGTCCGTAAAGCGCCTCCTGTAACGTTATCGCCGCCTGCTTCATCATTATTCCGAAATTATCGGCAAATGATTTTGCAACCTCAATCGGGGAGGGAAGCATATATGCGGGAATTATCTCTCTGTCGGAGCATAAAAACCATATTAGGAGTATTGCTCCGATTGCGATTACGGGAGCCGACTTATTTGTGATGCTTTGTAACTTTTTTGTCAATGGTAAGTACCTCTCCCTCGGGGCAGTATACTACTTTAATATATGAGCTTACGCTTTCACAGCCCGCCTTGATTGCAACCTTCTGGCAGTTAGCGGCAATCTCCATAAGCTCATCGTAGCTTTCGCCCTCAACAGTTGTTTCAAACGGACCCACATAACAGTTAAGACCCGTGCTTTTAATGTAGTCGATTACCTCGTCAACAATTCGGATAAGCTCATCCTCGCTGTCAACCTGCGGTAATACCTGGATTGCAATACTTGCTTTCATAATAAAACCTCCAAAAAAAGAACCCCGTACAATACGGGGTTATAATCATATACGGTCTCCCTTATCCGCATTATCGGACAGGTTGAAGGGTATAATCTCAGCTTGGGCAAAAGCCCTTGCACCCCTGACTTATTAAGTTAAATTAATATTACATTATAATTGTCCGTTTGTCAATACAAAACTTCTTGACAAATAACATTTTCGGTGATATGATAATTTCAATATTTGAAAACGTTGAACGGGACAAGGCAGTCGGTCAAACGTAAAGAGAGTGCTTGGTCGGTGAAAAAGCATACGCAGCCCCCTCTGTTACCACCCGTGAGCGCAGCCAGGAAATGGGCTGCCGTTAATCCGCGTTAAGGATGTTGAGTGATACGATTATCGTATAATTCAGGTGGAACCGTGTAAACTATGCACCCTGATATCAGGGTGCTTTTTTTATTACGAATTAAGGCTTAAGGAGAAAGATTATGAAGATTACGCTTAAGGACGGAAGTATTCTTGAATACGGTGAGGCTAAAACTGCCGCCGATATTACAAAGGATATTTCAATGGGACTTTTCAGAAACGCAATGGCGTGCAAAATTAACGGCGAAGTTGCCGACCTGAGAACGCTTATTGAAAGCGACGCTGCGCTTGAGGTTCTTACCTTCGACGACGAGGACGGCAGAAAGGCGTTTAACCATACCGCCTCCCATATTATGGCTCAGGCAGTTAAACGACTTTATCCCGACGCAAAGCTGACAATCGGTCCCGCGATTGATAACGGCTTTTACTACGACTTTGACGTTGATAAGAGCTTTTCTCCCGAGGATTTGGAAAAAATCGAGGGCGAAATGAAAAAGATTGTTAAGGAAAACCCCGCGATTGAAAAGTTTGAGCTTCCCGTGGACGAAGCAATTAAGCTTATGGAAGAACGAAACGAGCCCTACAAGGTTGAGCTTATCAAAGAGCACGCCGACAAGGGCGAAGCAATCAGCTTTTATAAGCAGGGCGAATTTACCGAGCTGTGCGCCGGTCCCCATATTATGGAGATAAAAGCGGTTAAGGCGTTTAAGCTTACCCAGTCTACGGGCGCTTACTGGCGCGGAGACGAAAAAAACAAGATGCTCTGCCGCGTTTACGGAACAGCCTTCCCGAAGGCTTCAATGCTTGAGGAGCATCTTACGGCTCTCGAGGAAGCAAGAAAGCGCGACCATAACAAGCTCGGACGTGAGCTTGAGCTTTTCACAACCGTTGATTATATCGGTCAGGGACTCCCGATTCTTCTTCCCAAGGGAACTAAGATTATTCAGGTATTACAGCGCTGGGTTGAGGACGAGGAAGCAAAGCGCGGCTGGCAGCTTACAAAGACCCCGCTTATGGCTAAATCCGATTTATATAAAATCAGCGGACACTGGGACCATTACAGAGACGGTATGTTCGTTATGGGCGACCCCGAAAACGACAAAGAGGTTTTCGCTCTTCGTCCTATGACCTGTCCCTTCCAGTATCAGGCATATCTTAATAAGGCGCGCTCCTACCGCGACCTTCCGTTAAGATACGACGAAACCTCAACTCTTTTCAGAAATGAGGCTTCAGGCGAAATGCACGGTCTTATCCGCGTTCGTCAGTTCACTATTTCCGAAGGACATCTTATGTGCCGTCCCGACCAGCTTGAGGACGAGTTCAGAAGCTGTCTTGACCTTTGCGAATATATGCTTAAGACTCTCGGACTTTATGAGGACGTATCCTTCCGTTTCTCCCAGTGGGACCCCGACGACAGGGAAAAGTATATCGGAACTAAGGAACAGTGGGACGAAGCCCAGGGCGTTATGAAGAAAATTCTTGACGACCTCGGACTTGAATATAAAATCGGTATCGGCGAGGCTGCGTTCTACGGACCGAAGCTTGATATCCAGATTAAAAACGTATTCGGTAAAGAGGACACTCTTATTACAATTCAGATTGACCAGATGCTTGCCGAGAAATTCGGTATGGAATACGTTGACTCCGACGGACAGAAAAAGAACCCGTATATTATCCACAGAACCTCAATCGGATGCTACGAGCGTACCTTAGCGCTTCTTATTGAAAAGTATGCGGGCGCGTTCCCGACCTGGATGGCGCCGGTACAGGTTAAATTCCTTCCGATTGCCGACAGGCATCAGCCGTATGCAAGGGAAATGATGCAAAAGCTTCTTGACGCAGGCGTAAGATGTGAGCTTGACGACAGAAGCGAAAAGGTGGGCTTTAAAATCAGAAGCGCCCAGATGGAAAAGATTCCTTATATGATTCTTGTAGGCGATAAGGATATCGAAGCAAATACAATTTCGGTGCGCTCGCGCAAGAACGGCGACGAGGGCGCAACCACAATCGACGAATTTGTTTCAAGAATTAAGGAAGAAATTGATACAAAAGCAAGATAAAAGATTTTGCCTCCCCGTACATCGGGGAGGCTTGTTTTATACAAACAAGCAGCTATGTATAAAGAAAATGTTAACAAAATGTAAAATAATTTGTAAATTTTTTTTGAATTTCCTATTGACAACGGAGTTTTCTTATGGTATTATGACGGTGTAATATAATATTTTAAATGGGATAAGTATCTAATTTTATAACTATGACTGCTTTTCCCATTCCCGCAAAACAAGGGATTTTCCATGGCTTATGGTCAGTAAAAGCCCGAAATGAACGCGTTTTGCTAAATTTACTAAGGAGGTAAATTTTATGAAAAAATTAACGAAAAGAACTTTAGCTGTTGTTCTTTCAATGCTTATGGTTCTTACAAGCGCTCCTATAAGCGCACTCGCAGTTCTGAGTACATCGGCTACTCCGTCAGATGACCAGATTGCAAAGAACCTTATGACGGCAATAACAACATTCGAATCAAAGTTTGACGGTACTATCTACTTTGATATGGGCGACGCTTATAATGATTATACAGCCGCTGTTAAAGCATACGACCAGTATTGCTACGGCGACGTTGACGTTGATATGCAGTCCCATATTGATAAGCTTAATGAATGGACCGACGGCGACGGAACGGATGACCTTCGCGTATGGCTTGGTATGGACGGTACATACAACGGTTATTCGGGTAATTATCTTACCGCTAAAAACCTTAATAAGATTTATAATGCTGATGATGCAAGCGCAAACATCGGTAACTACTACACTAACCTTCTTTGGTCACAGACCGGCTCAAACGCTTCTACGGCGAAGGCGAGTGTTGCGGGCGGTAACTTTAAAGGTCCTCTTACCGGTAATACGATAGACCGTAACTATTCGATTGATATGTACTATCCTCAGGTAGTACTTATGTATGACGGTGTTACCACCCCGAGAAGTACTATTACTATGGTTTATCAGGGCGGAAGCGCTAATAAATCAAGATACATCTTCTGCGCTTACGGATATGTTGGTAACCAGACAGGTTCAAACCAGTTCAGACTTGCTCAGTGGTACGGCGCAAACGATAATGCCGTAAACGCTAACCGTAACCTTGATAATCAGGGCTTGACTTTCAGTAACTCATCTATTGAGGATGACGCTACTCCTTTGGCTCTTCGTTACAGCGTAAAGACGGGTACATTCTCAACTACGTGGTATACCAATAACTATTCATTCTCGGCAGTATGGCAGTACGGTATTAATATGACCAGCGATTTAGCGTACGATACACTTAAGCCGAAAGTGTTTGTTAAGGGCCAGTCCGAAGAAGGCTGGAATTCCGCAGGTGACGACCTTGATGTTGCCGTTGAAGGTAATACTGACGTTTATATCCTTAACTATAAGAGACTTATTGACGCAGCTAAGGACAGACGCGGCCAGACCGCTATGAATACCCAGAGCCAGAGATACAGATACGGCGGAGCAGCTGAGCTCTTTGCTGCATACGATACTCTTACCGCTTTTGACCCGAACACTTATTTCACAAACGGTAACCGTATTACCGAATGTGCTGCGGGAATCACAAGCGAGATTAATGCTCTTAACGCAGCTGCAGTTCCGACTAAGGATAACGATTCTTCCTTCACCGGTTATCAGACCCTTCGCGACGCTATCGCAGGTACTAACGGAAGAAGAAAGGATTACCAGGACGCTATAGCTTCCGAGCTTGCAGGTATTGACGAAACAACATGGGACGGCTTTGCGGGAACAAACGGCGTTTATACAAATGCTTTAAATATTTTCAAGAATGCAAGCGGTCTCTATTCAAACGGCGCTGCTGCTCAGACTGCAGGCGTTGCTTTAAGGGATTATGTTCTCTATCCCAACAGAGTTGATACAACTAACCTTGAAACTCTGATTAATGAGGCTTATATTGCTATTGCAAACAAGAGCTACTTTACCAACGCTTCATTTACTTCGGCGGCTCTCCAGACTACGATTAACCACGCTAAGAGCGCGGTTTGGGGAAGCGTTGCCCACTTTGGTATGGAAAAATATAAGCTTATTGATTCTGCATCGGCTCAGGCAACCGTAGCAACAGAGGCTCAGGCATTAAGCACTGCGCTTATGACGCTCCAGATTGATACGACAGCCGTATCTCTTGCTCAGAACGCTTCGCTTGACGATATGCTTGATGACGCAAGCTATATTGATATAACTAAATATTCAAACGGTTCAAGCCTTAGTGAAATCATCGGCCAGGCAAATACTTATAAGCAGAGAAACTTAAGTATTGCCGTTGTTCAGGAAGGCTGCGTTGAGGCTAAGATTGACGAATATCTTGACTTAATTAAGTCCATAAAGGATATTATTGATAATCTCCGGCTTGCGTTCTCCGAGATTAACGACGGTGATATGGCAAGTGCAGGTACGGTTGAAAATACATATGCAGACCATCCTGCTGCTGACCGTGATATCGGACTTGTATTTACAAGAAATATTAATCAGATTATCTTCAGAAAAACTCATACCTCTCTTGAAAAATCACTTGGTAATGCTAAATTCCAGTTCAGAAACAAAGAGGTTCGTGACGCTTATCTTGACTGTCTGTCAATTAACGATACTTACAATCACAATGCAGAGATTTATGCTAAGGGCGGTCTTAACACTGAAAACCCGAGTAAAACTCTTACAGATTCCGATGTTGCAAATATTAATTCGGGCGTAAACTTTAGCACGAACCTTACTGCTTCGGGATACAGTAATGCTGTGATTTCAGTTGACAATATCGTAATGACAAAAGCAGGCGGCGACCCGATTGCAACAAGAGCTTTAAGAGACGGTGATAATAATATTACGGAAGTTGTTAACGTAGGCACCGACGCTACAGATGCTGATAAGGACTTTACAAATGACTTCCGCCAGATTGAGAAGTCGGGAGTTTATCCGTTAATCGGTGCACATGCTGCTAAGAATTCAACAGCTTCCTTCTCAACAGCATTTAAGGTAACCCTTCCTGCTACCACTGCGGCAACTACTCTTACGGAAAATACAAAGCCGAAGCTCATCACTTATACAGCTTCGCCTTATCTCGGCGCTGCATATTCATGGGGCTGCGTTGCTGCTAACATTTCAAGCGGTATTTCCGGCGGTCTTTACGATATGGGTATTGAGTGGAGAGGTTATGCTCACGCAAGAGTTCAGTATACTCAGACTATTCACGTAGTAGACGTTGCTTACTTATTCGACCTTTGGAATATGTGCGCTGAAGCCGCTTCATCAAGCCAGGGCTATACAGCCGCTTCCTATGCTGCATTTAAGTCGGCATACGACGCATCAAAGGTTAACTTCAACTACGGTTCAATGACGGCAGCTGCTATCACAACCGAGTGTCAGAACAGATACACATCGCTCTGGAACGCATATCATGGTCTTGTGCGCTGCGCTTCTAACCAGGTTCTTTATGATGCACAGAGCGCAACAATCAACGATTACAGACTCGGTAATGCTTCTGCTCCGGATAAGACCTATTCGGACGCTACCTGGAACGCATTTGTAAGCGCTTATAACGCAGTTAACAGCGCTCTCAGCGGCACATATTCGGACGCTAATGTTCGTGAAATGGACGTTAACGACCAGCAGGCTACTAACGAAATGAATGCTCTTGCTAATGCACTTCTTAATGCAAAAGCAAATCTTGCTCCGGTAGTAAAGCTTGCTCCTCTCTATATTGCAACAGAGAATATAATTAATTACATTGATTCTTCAATCTCAGAGGACGACCTTTCAACACCTAATGTTGACGAGTCAAAGCACTACACGGCTGAATCACTTCAGGCTGTAGCTGACGCTCTTAAGAGCAATACAACTTATCCGCTTCTTCAGACTTATACTAACGGTACGACCGAGGTTCCCTATACCGCGGCTCAGTATAACGAAAGAGAAACAGAGATCAACAGCATTTATAAGGTTAATAAGAATGTTGTAACCTCTGACCTTCTTGCACTTCTTGTTGAATCAAGCATTGATGACTCCGCATTTGAATATGCTGTTCAGCTTGCGGAAGCTCAGGTTAACCCTGACTCCTATGCTCAGTATCAGCAGATTATGCAGAGACTTGAAACAATGACAACAACAACCGAAGTTGAGATGTTCAAGAGCTTTACAGTAGGTTCTACCACAATGCAGGCACTTTCACTTACCGGTGTTAACTATGACACCCAGGCTGAAGCTGACGAAGCTCCTGCAGAAATCCTTGAAGTCCTCAATGAGCCGGTTAAGTATACCGTAACCGTTGACGGCGTTACATTTACCGACGCTCAGCATGCTGACGGCAAGTTCGCTTACGGCGAGGTTGTAACCGTTTCCAAGGACAGCAAGGTTGATTGGTACTACACCTTCACATCACAGACTTCATCCAATAATATTGAAAAGTATCTCGGCGCTTCCGAATCTCAGACAATTACCGTAACCGGTAATGCAATCTTCAGAACCGGCGCACCGCAGACAGATACTAACTGCAGAGTTGACTATATCAGAAGCACGGCAACTGACAGAAACTATGCTTCCTCGTTCGTTACTAAGGGCACGAAGATTACTCTTGCTCAGCCTCTTAAGGTTGCTTTCTACAACTTCACAGGCTATACAATTGACGGCGACGAATATGCTCCCGGCGACCAGTACACTGTAACCGACAGCGTAAGAATTATCGCTAACTACGAGGCTGCTGAGGATGAAGGCGAATACACCATCACAATTTACAATATCAGCAAGACCAAGAATGTTGCCAACCACGCCCTTAACATCACCTTTGAAGCTTTCTATAACGACCGCGTAGATGTTACAAGATTTGGCTTAACCGGCGGTTATAAGCTTCCCGGCGAGACAAAGAACAAGCAGGTAACGGTTGACGTTAACGGCGAAACAAAGACATTTGGTAACACAAAATACATCCATAAGGATACTTCTCCGATTTATGCATGGGCTGTAGTACCGGCTTCAAAGGCAGAAGATTGGGAGACCGGTCTTGAAGATGAATTCCAGGCTGACCTTGCTAAGAACGCTGAGTATATTGTTATGTACGGTGAGGATTATTCCTTCAACGTTGTTGAGGATACTTACCTTATCCCGCTTACAGAAGCTTGGTATGAAGAAGAGCTTGATGAGGAATTAATTAACGTTGCTTCACTTGATGAAAATGTAGCTTCTGTTAATACTCACGACGCACTTATTGATAACGGAACCAAGTTCTCGATGATTGGTCAGTTCGTTCTTCCCGAAGGCGCAAGATTCATTGAAACAGGTATGCTCTTCACATCAGGCACTAACGTAGCTGAGCTTGATACCGATATGTCGCTTGCTAAGGCAGGAACAAACGGTATTTACAGACTTAAGTCCTCAAAGCATACAGCAGGTAACCAGTTCGTTATCTCAATGCGTAAGGACGGCTTCGTTCAGGGCGAAACTGTAGTATACCAGGGCTATCTTGTTTACGAACTTAACGGCAAGCAGTGTGTTCAGTATTCACCCGCACCCGTTACAGCACTCGCTATCGTTTAATTAAGGGAGGGTGCTGATATGAAGAAAAGCTATTTAGAGCCCGAGCTCTTGATTAGAAAATACGGAATATCAGCAAATGATATATTCACCACGTCCGACCTTGACGATGACGATGAGTACACAAAGCCGAATTCAAACAGCGGAGGTACGGGCGGAACGGATATGTTTAAAGATTAAAACTGAAAATCCGTTAAACAAAGACAACACCCCCGACAGGAAACTGTCGGGGGTTATTTTATTGAAGCAGGGAGTCCGGCTACCCTTGGTATATATGTTTAATAAAGTATAAACTTTTCTTATATAATTTGACATATTATAATTTATATATTATTATTATACTGAATAACTATATAATGGAGATATTATGAATATTTTGATTTGCGGCCTCGGCTTAATAGGAGCCTCTCTGGCAAAAACTCTGAAAAAGAATACGAACCATACCGTGCTTGGCTGGAACCGTACAAAGAGCGTTACCGAAAAGGCGCTTCGTGACGGTGTTATTGACAGGACGGGCGAGGTTGACGACTTAATGCGGGAAGCGGATATTACCTTTATTAACTTTTATCCCGACGCGATTGTTCCGTTTATCCTTGAACACAAAGACTCTTTTAAGAGGGATTCAATTGTATCCGACTCCTGCGGAATTAAAACTAAGATTTGCCGCGAAATGGAAAAGCATAAGCTTAATTTTTACTTTATAGGCGCTCATCCTATGGCAGGACGCGAGGTGTCGGGCTATGACAACAGTCTTGATAATCTCTACGATAACGCAAGCTTTATTTGTACTCCGTTTGAGGATACGCCAAGAAATAAAACCGACGCGCTTGTAGGTCTTGCTCAGCAAATGGGCTTTGCAAGAACGGTTGTTACAAATCCCGAGCACCACGATGAAATGATTGCTTTTACATCTCAGATTGCTCATGTTCTTGCATGCTCCTACGTTCTCTCTCCGCTTGCGCCGATGCATGCCGGCTATTCTGCGGGCTCATACCGGGATGTAAGCCGTGTTGCAAGGATTAATGCCGAAATGTGGACCCAGCTCTTCCTTGATAATAAGGAGGCGCTCGTGCGCGAAATCGACGACCTTGTATCAAATCTGATGAAGTTTAAGTATAACATTGTAAACGGTGACACAGACGCTCTTAAAGCGCTGATGGAAGAGGGTAACCGCATTAAAGAGGAAATCGGATAATGAAATCTTTAAGAGTAAATGTCGGAGAAGGCTATAATATACTGATTGACAAAGGTCTGCTTGACAGGTGCGGCAGTGAAATAAAAAAAATAACCAAGGCTAAAAAGCTCTGTATTGTAAGCGATACCAATGTCGCTGCGCTCTATCTTGAAAGAGTGAAAGCGCAGCTGTCTGATTTTGAGGTTTGCGAATACATTTATCCGGCGGGCGAGGAAAGCAAAACTACTTCAACCGCTGTAAAGATAGTGGAATTTCTTGCCGAAAACGGGCTTACGAGGGACGACCTTGTTATTGCTCTGGGCGGCGGCGTCTGCGGCGATATGGCCGGCTTTGCGGCAGCGATATATTTAAGAGGTATTGCTTTTGTTCAGCTTCCTACCTCGCTTCTTGCACAGGTTGATTCCTCGGTAGGCGGAAAGACCGCCGTTGATTTGCCCCGGGGAAAGAATCTCTGCGGCGCGTTTCATCAGCCGAGCCTTGTTCTTATTGATACCGACACGCTTTCAACCCTTCCTCCGCATTATTTTTCGGACGGCATGGCGGAAGCTGTAAAAATGGGCTGTATCAAGAGCAGAGCGCTTTTTGAAAAGATTGAAAACGAAAGCATAAACGATATTATTGAGGACGTGATTTTCGAGTGCGTAAGTCTTAAGGCGCAGGTCGTTGAGCGCGATGAAAAGGAGCACGGCGAAAGAGCGCTTCTTAATTTCGGTCACACAGCCGGTCATGCGATTGAAAAGCTCCACGCCTTTAAGGACGTGAGCCACGGCGAGGCTGTCGGTATGGGTATGGTATTGATAACCGAGGCGTGCGAGAAAAACTCGCTTCTCAAGCTCGGCACCTCAAGAAGAATTGAAAAGGTGCTTCAAAAGTTTGATTTAAGAACGCGGGATTCAAATTCAACCGAAGCTATTGTAAACGCTATGAGCGCTGATAAAAAGCGCACCGGCGAGGGTATTAAATTCATTTTCATAAAAGACATCGGAAAGGGTTATATTAACCCGATTAAAAACGAAGATATTAACGGCTTTTTCGGAGTATAAAATGAGTATTCTTGAGGCTCAAAAGTCAATAATAAGCGGAAGCATAACACCGCCGGGTTCAAAATCAATTGCTCACAGGGCGATGATTTGCTCGTTTCTTGCGGGAGGCGGCGAGGTTAACGGAATAACTCCTTCAAAGGATATTACCGCGACTGCTTCTGCAATTGAGGCGCTTAAATGCAAAAAAGATACTATTGACTGCTGTGAGTCGGGCTCAACGCTTCGCTTTATGCTTCCCGTTGCGGCGGCGCTCGGAAAGAGCGTTACCTTTACGGGTCGGGGAAGACTGCCCGAAAGACCGATAGGCGAGTATTTAAGGCTGTTTGGCGAGCATGGAGTTAAGTGTAGGAGCAAGGGCGGACTTCCGCTGACTGTTGAAGGCAGGCTTACAAGCGGCGAATACTCTCTTGCGGGGGATGTCAGCTCACAGTACGTTACGGGACTCCTTCTTGCGCTTCCTCTCCTTGAGGGCGACAGCAAAATTGTTCTTACCTCGCCCCTTCAAAGCAAGCCCTATGTTGATATAACCGTATCGGTTATGAAAGAATACGGAATTGAGGTAAAAGAAGAGGACAACGCTTACTTTGTCCGCGGCTTACAGGAATATAAAAAAACGAACTACACTGTTGAGAGCGACTGGTCGCAGGCAGCGTTCTTCCTTGCCTCCGGTGCAATCGGCGGAAATGTAAGCGTAAAGGGATTAAACCCGAATTCTGCCCAGGGCGATAAGCAAATAATAAATGTTTTAAAACGCTTCGGCGCAGAGCTTGAAATAAAGGACGATACAGTAAATATCAGGAAATCAGCTTTAAAGGGAATAAACGTTAACGTAAGCGATATTCCCGACGCCGTGCCCGCTATTGCGGTATGCGCCGCGTTTGCAAAGGGCAAAACGGTCATAACGGGCGGAGAAAGGCTGAGATTCAAGGAATCCGACAGACTTGAAAGCGTAGCTTCAAATCTTACTAAAATGGGAATTAACGCCACTCAGACGGCTGACGGGCTGATTATCGGGGGCGGAGAGCCGAAGGCGGCTGAGCTTTGCGGCTATAATGACCACAGGATTGTAATGGCGTTTTCGGTTGCGGCTGTAAACTGCGAAGGCGTTACAAGGATTACCGACGCCGAAAGTATTGAAAAGTCATATCCCGAATTTTTCGGCGATTTGAAAAGCTTAGGAGGAAGAATAAATGTCATCCGTGATAGGTGAAAGGCTTAAAGTATCCGTTTTCGGCGAAAGCCACGGCAGAGCAATCGGCTGTGTTATCGACGGACTTGAAAGCGGAATAAAACTTGATATGGACGCAATTCGTCTTGATATGGCAAGAAGAGCTCCCGGTAAGGATAAAACCGCAACGCCGCGCCTTGAAAAGGACGACTTTATAATTCTTTCGGGCGTTCTTGACGGCGTTACAACGGGCGCGCCTCTTGCTATGATAATAGAAAACAAAAATGTTAAAAGCGGCGACTATGACAATATGCTCAAAGTACCCCGCCCGAGCCACAGCGATTATCCCGCATATGTAAAATACGGCGGACATAACGATATAAGCGGCGGCGGACATTTCAGCGGACGTCTTACCGCGCCCATAGTATTTGCGGGCGCTCTTGCAAAACAGGCGCTTAAAGAAAAGGGAATAGCCGTAGGAGCTCACATTAAATCAATCGGCTCGGTTTCGGACGAAAGCTTTGAGCTTAACGGTATAACAGAGCGGGAGCTTATATCCCTCTCCTCAAAGAGCTTTTCGCTTATTGACGAAAAGAAAGAGGAGGAAATGAGAGCCGAGATTGAAAGATACAGAAAAGAGCAAAACAGTATCGGCGGAATTATTGAGTGCGCCGCAGTCGGCGTTCCTGCGGGAGTCGGAGGAAATATGTTCGACACCGTTGAGGGCACTCTTTCAAAAATCCTTTTCGGTATTCCCGCCGTTAAGGGAGTTGAATTCGGACTCGGCTTTGATTTTGCAAAAGCGAACGCTGCCGAGGTAAACGATGAATACGAAATAAATGACGGCGAAATTGCACTTAAATCGAATAATAACGGCGGCGTTCTCGGCGGAATTACAACGGGCGCGCCGATTGTATTAAGGGTTGCGATTAAGCCCACTCCCTCAATATCAAGGGAGCAAAGCAGCGTAAATCTTGAAACAATGCAAAACGAAAAGCTTGTTATAAGCGGCAGACACGACCCCTGTATTGTACCGAGGGCGGTAAGCGTTATTGAAGCGGCGGTTGCAATCGGACTTCTTGATTTACTTTCATAGGACAGGACAGGTAAATGGACGAATTATTAAAGCTCAGAAATGAGATTGACGAAATTGACGACGAGTTAATACCTCTTCTTTTAAGGCGGCTCGAAGTTTCAAAAGAGGTAGCGAAGTATAAAATTGAACATAATATGCCCGTTTTAAACGTTGAACGCGAACAGGAGATATTAAACGATGTTGCCGAAAAATGCGGCGAACAGGGCGAGGCTGTTAAAACTATTATTTCAGCCGCAATGGACGCTTCAAGAGCTCTTCAGCATAAGATTATGGGCGGCGGTCAGGAATTGCGTGATTTGATAATGAACGCAAAGCGATATGACGCTCTTACCGCCGACGGAGAGCCTATTGCGTGTCAGGGGGTTGACGGAGCATATAGCTCCATAGCTGCAAATACTCTTTTCCCTGACTCACCCATTGATTTTCACAGACAGTTTGAGGATGTTTTCGAGGCTGTCAACAAGGGAAAAGCACGCTTCGGCGTTATCCCGGTTGAAAATTCGACGGCGGGTTCGGTTCATGAGAGCTATGACCTTATTATGAAATACCGTTTCTACGTCGTGGGAGCTTATGACCTTAAGGTTTCTCACTGCCTTTGCGCAAAGCCCGACGTAGAATTTGAAAATATAGAAAACGTTTATTCTCATATGCAGGCGCTGAATCAGTGTAACATCTTCTTAAAGAGCTTCGGTATGACGGGAATTAACTATTCAAACACAGCGGCTGCGGCAAAGTACGTCAGCGAGAGCGACAAAAAAGACATTGCCTGCATTTGCTCGGAAAGCGCAGCCAAAAAATACGGTCTTAAAATAATAAGACGCAATATTCAGAACGTTACAAACAATACGACACGCTTTATTGTAATTTCAAAAGAACTCGTTATTGATAATAATGCAAATAAGATTTCGCTGATTTTCTCGGCACCTCATAAAACGGGTTCACTTTACAGAGTTCTCGGACGGTTTTCGATGACAGGACTTAACCTTACAAAGCTTGAATCCCGTCCTGTCGCAAACGGCAAATTTGATTATTATTTCTATGCAGATGTGCTTGGAAACGTGTATGACGATAATATTCTTGATTTGCTTTGCGCACTGTATGACGAATTAAGCGAGTTCACTTTCCTCGGTAATTATCACGAAGAGAAGAGTTAAACGGAGTGTTTTAAATGCAAAAAACAAAACGGCACAGAACAAACTTTATCTCAACGGTTATTGTTATCACAACCCTGGCAGTGCTTACCTTTCTTACGATAGTGCTGATTAATCACGTAACCCTTGAAACAAGGTTTTATACAATAATCAACTGGCTGCAAAGCGTTGACAGCGCGGTGGCGGGGCTTGATTCAAAGTGGGAAATAATAATATGTATTTTCGCTTTGTATATAGCAAAATGCCAGCTTCCGATACCTATGAGTATTCTTGTTGCTCTTTCGGGTATGGTATTTCCGCTCTGGACGGCAATACTTATTAACGTTGTTTTCTGTTTATTTTTCTTCACGGTTAAATACGTTGAAGGAATATATATTGGCGGCGGCTGGGCAGGAATTATTCTTAACTTTAAAAGAATGCATTTTATCCGTGACTGGATACATTTTAAGGGCAAGGGAAATCCCTATGTTCTTGCAACAACAAGGCTGATTCCCGCAATATCCCTTTCAATGGTATCAAAGTATTACGGTTCAATGAGATACGATTATCTCTATTATATAATTATGAGTCTTGCGGGCTTTTTCCCGAGAATTTATATCTATACAAAGCTCGGTACCGCCCTTAAAAATCCGTTTTCGCCGCAGTTCCTTGTACCGCTTATTATAATTGTTGCGTTTACGGGAGTTACAAGTCTTTTATATAACGTTTTCTACGGCGTTAAATCTAAACAAATGACACAGACATTGCTTATTTACAGCGATGTGGAAAAATACAAAATAGTTTTGTGAGGTATTAAAATGAAAGCAAAGGAATTAATAAATGCTATTAACAGCGGTTCTTACGACGAAAGCCTTAAGGCGGTCTACGTAACCGATGAGGCGGTCAGAAAACAAAAGCCGAGATATGTTGAGGCAATAAACAGCTTTGCCGAGCTCTTCGGAGCAGAACGTGAAATAAGCATTATTTCCGCTCCCGGAAGAACCGAGGTTTGCGGTAATCATACCGACCATAATAACGGTAAGGTGCTTGCCGCTGCAATAAACCTCGACGCTATTGCAATAGTAAGCAAGAACGAAGAGAGAATTATAAGAGTTAAGTCAAAGGGTCACAGAATGAACGTTGTTGACCTTTGTGACCTTGAGCCCAAGGAGGAGAAATACGGCGACTCGACCTCGCTTGTTCAGGGCGTTGCAGCAGGAATTAAAAACCTCGGATATGAGGTTGCAGGCTTTGACGCGTTTACAACAAGCGACGTTATGGGCGGAAGCGGTCTTTCATCCTCGGCGGCTTTTGAGGTGCTTCTCGGTTCAATTCTTAATTATATGTATAACGGCGGTAAAATCTCAGCCGTTGATATTGCAAAGGTTGCCCAGTACAGCGAAAATGTATTTTTCGGCAAGCCCTGCGGTCTGCTTGACCAGATGGCGTCCTCGGTCGGAACCTTTGTTACAATCGACTTCAAGTCAACGAGCGAGCCGATTATCAAAAAGGTTGCTTTCGACTTCTCAAAATCCGGCCACTCGCTTTGTATTGTTGATACCGGCGGAAACCACAGCGATTTAACCGACGATTACGCCGCTGTAAGGGAGGAAATGGAATCCGTTGCAAAAGCTCTCGGTAAAAACGTTTTAAGAGAAATCGACAAGGACGACTTTATGAAGGCAATACCCGAGCTTACGGGCAAGGTTAACGACCGCGCTCTGCTTCGCGCTATGCATTTCTATAATGAAAATATCAGAGTAGATAACGCCGTTAATTCGCTTGAGAGCGGTGATTTCGAGGGCTTTAAGAGCATTATTCTCGATTCGGGCTTCTCTTCGTATATGCTTAACCAGAATGTGTATACCCCTAAAAATCCGACAGAACAGAAGATTTCTCTTGCCCTTGCACTCAGCGCAGAGCTCTTAAAGGGCAAAGGCGCATGGAGAGTTCACGGCGGCGGATTTGCAGGTACCGTTCAGGCATTTGTACCTAACGATATGCTTGATACATATAAAAACACTCTTGAAAGCGTATTCGGTGAGGGCACCTGTCACGTATTAATTATCCGTCCCGTAGGCGGTTATCAGGTTATCTAAGTGAGGAAACAAAAATGAAGTATGTATTTATAATTAACCCCATTGCGGGAAACAAGAATAAAGAAAGAATTATGTCGCGTATCCGCTCAACCTTCCGTCTTATTGAGGACGAGATGATTGTTGAGGAAACGAAAGGACCCGGCGACGCAAAGGATATCGCAAAACGCTATGCCGACGAGCTCGGGGATGGCTGCGTTGTAGTATCCTGCGGAGGCGACGGTACCGTTCACGAAATTGCAAACGGTCTTGCAGGAAGTAAAACTCCGCTTATGGTGCTTCCTCTCGGAACGGGAAACGACTTTGCAAAAAAGATTTACGATACAAAAAACATTAACGTAGAAAATGTAATTAAGTCCTTCGGCCTTTATAACGGTAAGCTCAGATATGACGTAAAGCCTATTGACCTTATTGACTATAACGGCGAAAAGTGTATTAACGTTATGTCCTTCGGACTTGATACATTAGTTGAAACCCTCGGCAAGAAGATTGCCGATAAAGCAAAGTTCTTAGGACATCAGGCATATAATGTCGCAATTTTACCGATTCTTATGAAACCCCTTCACTATAATATCAGCTTTGACGTTACCTGCGTTGACAGCTTCACCGGCGAAGAGTATCAGATGAAAGAGGACAATAAGGATTACGCGCTTTTTGCGATATGTAACGCAAGCTACTACGGCGGCGGCTTCTGTCCTGCGCCTAACGCAATTCTTGACGACGGAAGACTTGACTTTGCTCTCGTAAACGGACTGTCTCTTAAACAGGCGCTTCCGATGATAGGAAAGTATAATAACGGTCTTGCAAATGAAGTAACCTTCCCCGGTTTAATGTCAAACGGACTTATTAAGTCCGGAAGAGTATGGATGGAGGACGGCTCTCCGCTAATAGGCAACTGTGACGGAGAAAACTTTGATTATAACGAGGTTAACTTTAAGGTTGACGAAAAAGCGCTTAAGCTTTGTTTTATTAAGGAGTAATCCACTTGGATTAGAGTAAATTATGAAAGTAAAAAAGCTCTTTAAAAGGCTGTTTATATTCCTTGTTTCAGCCCTGATTGTAATCGCACTCGGCGTCGGAATCTTTCTGATGTCTTATCAACCGAGCCTTACTCTTGATTTTTCAAAGAAGACGGGCAAGGTTAAGGGCGGAGCTTCGGGCTATCTTTACGGAATAAGCGAAAGCGGAGTTCCGAGCAGTGAAATGGCTGAAAGCCTCGGAGTTAAAACGGTTATTCAAAAGGTAAACGGAGGGCTTCAGCACCCCGTCGGAGATATTGACAAGGCGGTGCAGGAGCTGCCCGATACAAAGTATTATATTGTTTATCTTCAGGACGTTTATGATAGCTGGTACTACCTTAACGACAGTATTATGAGCCAAAGAAAAGAGGGAAGCTATGATTATAACTCCCTTCTTGAGAGCGACTATCTTTTGAAGGTTGAAGCGTCCGTTAAAGAGCTTTCGTCAAAAAATTACTCTAAAAAGGTTGTATACTGTCCGTATAATGAGTGCGATAACGGAGTATGGTTCGGCGAAACAAAAACCACGGACGACCCTGAAAACAAGTACGGAGTATACGGCGAGTATAATAACACAGGCAGGGATAATTTCAATGACGGTTGGAAAAAAGCCTATGAGCTTATAAAAAGCATTAATCCCGACGCACTTGTGGCAGGTCCGAATTACAGCTGTTTTGACAAGAATAATATGGAATACTTCCTCTCCTTCTGTAAGAAAAACGGCTGTGTTCCCGATATTATCACTTACCACGAGCTGAACGAAAAAAGCATTTACTTTTTTGGCGAGCATATTTCCGAATACCGCGAAATTGAAAAGCAGCTCGGTATCGACAAGCTTGAAATAATTATAACCGAATACGGCAAGACCGACGACGGCGGACTTCCCGGTCAGATGATAAAATACATAAGCTGTATTGAAAATGCTAAGGTTTACGGAGATAACGCGTTCTGGAGGCTTGCAAATAATTTTAACGATAACTGTGCCGACGCAACCTCTCCCAATTCCGAGTGGTGGCTTATGCATTGGTATTCACAGATGAGCGGTCATACCGTTAAAGGCGAGTATTCCGACATCTGGAACTCCGATTTTAAGAATTCGATAAGGGATAAAAAAGCGCTTAATTATCAGGGCTTTATGGGCATTGCCTCAATTTCCGAAAACGAAAAGCAGATTGATATTATCTGTGGCGGAAACGATAAGAATTCAAAGCTTATTCTTAAAAATCTCAACAAGACGAAGCTTGCGGGCAAGCCCGTTGAAATCACGATTGAGCAGACCGTATATAAGGGACTTTTCGGAGTTTGCAGCGAAAGCACAACGATTAAAAAATATGCCGAAAAAGCGGATTCAAAAATGAAAATCCTGCTTGAAAACCCTGACAGGGCTAACGCCTATCATATTACAATTAAGGCGGCTGACGAAAGCTCGCTTCCCGCGTATGAAAACGAATTTTTACCCCAAAGGTATGAATTTGAGGACGGTAAGCTTCTCGGTAAGGCGTATAAATATGACTCCTATTGTCCCGCCAGCTCAAGGAAGGACAGCAGTGACGATATGGTCGGAGGTCTTGAAAAAGAGGGCGACGGGGTAGAAATAAAAATCGAGATTCCCGAGGACGGAAAATATAATCTTGACTTCGTTTACGGCAAAGCTAACGATGGTGAGTATGACGAAAACGGACGTCAGAACCCAGGCGACAGAAAGAGCGCGACAGCCGAGCTTACCGTAGGTAAGGAAAAAGAAATAATAACTCTTGAAAACACAATCAAGAGCGAATATACCTCGTGCTATTCAATTGAAAAGGAGCTTGAAAAGGGCGAGCATAAAATTATTCTTAAACATAAAAACGGAACCTTTGTTCTTGACAGTCTTGTTGTAAGCTCGGCAAAGGATGAAAACGAAAGTAATTCAATCGCCGTTTTAAAAGACGACGCACGAAGCGGCGCGGGAAAAAGAGCGTTTATTGCGGTTGCTCCCGAGGACGGCTATTACAGCGTTACAACCTCTTCAAACGCAAAGACTATTATAGTCAGCGATACCGAAATTAAAACAAATGAGATATCAGCCGCAACGGTTTATCTTAAGCGGGGAGTTAATTTTGTTGACGTGAAATCGGGCGAAAGCTGTGATATGACGATTGCTTCGTCGGATATGGAACCGCCGTTTGAATTAAAACCCGAAAATGCTTCGCTGACAGGCGGCGCGATTATTAAAACAGGCGCCGAAAATGCAAAGTATATTGACGGCATAAGCTCTTCGGGCGGGGCTGCTCAGTATCGTTTTAACGCTCCGTCGGCAGGAAAATATATGCTTACAATGAGTTACTCGAATAATGAGGAGCTTACGGGGCACGACTATAATGTTGACCTTATTGAAAGATATATAACCGTGAGCACGGGCAATATAAGGAAAAATGTGTACTGCCGAAACACATATTCGTTTGACACGAGGCGGACGGTAACCTTTGACCTTGATTTACACGAGGGCGAAAACGTAATAACCGTTACAAACAGCGGAGAAAACAGTTTTAATAATAACAGGACCTTCGCGCCGTATATATACAATATTACAGTTAATCCCTTACAAACATAAAAAAAGCCGGGCAAGAAACGTCTTGCCCGGCTTTAGCTTTGCTATCGTAAAAGTGCGAAACCCAAATCAATTGCTCCGCCTAAAAGGGTGGAGGTTCTTCTCATACCGAGAGTTTCGGTAATCCAAAGTATCATAAGCGCAATTAAAATTGCAATAATCATAGCTTCCTTGCTCATTTTTTTACCTCCGTTTACCAAGTTGATATTAATATTATAACCTTATTTTTATAATAAATCAATAGTTTTTTATGCAATGTGACAAAGTATAAAAAACTCGCATAATTAAGTTGAAATATAAGTGCTTTTGATTTATAATATTTTTAATAATTATATTGGAGGAATAGGCGTGTATTTGTTCTTACTTGCAACAAACATAAAACCCGACAATTCGCTCGGTTTTACGTTAACCGTAGTAATCGCAGGACTCGGAATCGTACTTGCGGTACTTGCGCTTTTAATAGTTGTTTTTAATATTTTCGGAAAGCTTATGTATGCCTCCCAAAAGAAAAAAGAGCAAAAAAGCGTTACCACCAATGACGAAAGACAGTACCCCGATATATCCGAAATGGAAGTTAAGAAACCGCCGCTTATGAGCGAAGACGGAGCGGTCGGCGCTGAGATTATTGCGGCAATCAGTGCAGCGGTTTATGAAATAGAAGGCGAGGGCGCAAAAATTACTTCAATAAAGCCCTCGGCGACAGTACGAAACGCCGAAAGAGGAGTGCGTAAAATTTGGGCTCAGTCGGCAATTGATTATAACACCAGACCTTTTTAGGAGGATAAGTAATGGAGATAATTCAGGGAGTATGGGAGGTTGTTAAGAGCATTTTTCTTAACAGCGGCTTTGCATACTTTTTTACCGACGGAGGGTGGAAAAACCTGGTAATGATTTTAGTTGCTTTCGTTTTCCTCTTTCTCGGAATAAAGCTCGGCTTCGAGCCCTTATTAATGATACCGATTGCTTTCGGTATGCTTCTTGCAAATCTTCCGGGAGCAAATCTTGCGGTACAGTACCATGATTTACAGGGCTTTATTGAGCTTGTTGCAAGAGGTCGGGTATGGGACGAAGCGACCAATACGTGGATAACGGGACTTTCTCCGGGTCTTATGGACTTTTTGTATTTCGGAGTCAAGGCGGGTATTTATCCTCCGCTGATTTTCCTCGGTATCGGCTCAATGACCGACTTTACGTCCCTTCTTGCAAGACCGTCGTCCTTTATTATGGGCGCTGCGGCTCAGCTTGGTATTTTTGCGGCGTATGTAATTGCAATCGCGCTCGGCGATAATATAGGTCCGCTTATTCACAGCATACTTCCGAACGCTGCAATCGACCTTTCGTTTTCTCCTCAGGAGGCGGGTTCAATTGCAATCATAGGCGGTGCGGACGGACCTACCGCAATTTTTGTAACCTCAAAGCTTGCTCCTGCAATGCTCGGTACAATTGCGGTTGCGGCGTATTCATATATGGCGCTCGTGCCGGTAATTCAGCCGCCGATTATGCGCGCTTTAACAACTAAAAAGGAACGCTCGGTTGTTATGGGGAATTTAAGACCCGTATCAAAAACCGAAAAAATCCTTTTCCCGATACTTGTAACCGTTTTAGTATCCCTTCTTCTTCCCGACGCAGCTGCTCTCGTAGGTATGCTTATGCTCGGAAATCTTCTTAAAGAAAGCGGAAGAACGGAAAGAATTGCAAAGGCGGCTCAAAACGAGCTTATGAATATTATAACAATCCTGCTCGGAATATCCGTTGGAGCTACAACCTCGGCAAAGAGCTTCCTTAACGGAAAAACGCTGCTTATAGTGCTTCTCGGTTTAATTGCGTTTGCCTTCGGAACGGCGGGAGGAACGCTTTTCGGAAAGCTGATGTATATCATAACCAAGGGCAAGATTAATCCGCTTATCGGCTCTGCCGGAGTTTCGGCTGTGCCTATGGCTGCCCGCGTCGCTCAAAAGGAGGGACAAAGGGAAAATCCCTCAAACTTCCTTCTTATGCACGCAATGGGACCCAACGTTGCCGGAGTTATCGGCTCCGCCGTTGCAGCAGGTATCCTGTTAACGCTTTTATCAAAATAAAAGTCTGATGCCTCCCCTCGCGGGGAGGCGTAATATGTTTAAGATATAAGGAAAGACTATGACAAATAAAGACGCAGTAAAACCGAATAAAGAGCAGCAGCGTGTTATTGACGCGCTTGAAGGACCCGTTCTTGTAGTAGCAGGCGCGGGTACGGGAAAAACAGCTACTATCGTAAAAAGAATAGAGCATATTATTGCCGACGGCTATGCGCTTCCATGGCAGGTGCTTGCCATTACCTTTACCAACAAGGCAGCAGGCGAGCTGAAGGACAGGCTTATTAATACAATAGGCGACGAAGCGAGCGAAATCTGGGCGCAGACCTTCCACTCAATGTGCGCAAGAATGCTGCGCCGTTTTGCTGACAGGCTCGGCTTTTCAAAGCATTTTACAATTTACGATACCGACGACCAGAAGCGCGTAATGAAGCGCGTTCAAAAGTCGCTCGGTATTGAGGATAAGTTTTTGAATCACCGCTTAATTCTTGCCGAAATAAGCCGCGCGAAGGATAGCCTGATTGACCCTGACGAATACAGAGCGTCTACGATTAACGATTTCAGAAAAGCTAAAATTGCGCAGTGCTATGCCGAGTACCAAAAGGAGCTTCGCCGTGCCGACGCAATGGATTTTGACGATATGATTTTCTATACCGTTGAGCTTTTCAGGGAAAATGAGGACGTGCTCGAGCTGTATCAAAAGCAGTTTAAATACGTAATCGTTGACGAGTATCAGGATACAAGCTACGCGCAGTACGTTTTAACCTATCTTCTTGCGGGAGGATACCATAATATCTGCGTAGTCGGCGACGATGACCAGAGTATATACCGATTCAGAGGCGCAACGATTGAGAATATTATGCGTTTTAAAGAGCGTTACGAGGACGAGGGACTTCAGGTTATCCAGCTTGAGCTTGCCGAAAACTACCGCTCAATGCAAAATATTCTTGACGCGGCAAATTCCGTAATAAAAAACAATAAAACGCGTCTTGCCGATAAGCACCTGCGTTCCTACGCGGGTAAGGACGGCGAAAAGGTTGTTACATATACCGCTCTTAACGAAAGCGACGAGGCGCAGTTCATTATTGATGAGATTAATTCAAATGTTGCAAACGGCTATTCCTATAAAGACCATGCGGTTTTATACCGTATGAACGCCCAGTCGAGAAATATAGAAATTATGCTTGCAAAGTCGGGAATATCATATAAGATTATCGGCGGAAACCGCTTTTTTGACAGAAAGGAAATTAAGGATATCGTATCCTACTTTGCGGTCGTTAACAATACCGCGGACAATGTTCGCCTTCAAAGAATTATAAATACCCCGAAAAGGGGAATAGGCGAAACGATGTTCAGCTATATTCTTGAAATTGCGGCAATTAATAAAATGACCGCCTTCGAGGTGTGCGAACACGCAGACGAGTTTTCAAAAACCTCGCGCTCCGCGTCTAAGCTTCAGTCGTTTTGTGACGAAATAAAGCATTTTCAAAAGTGTCTTGAGGAGGGTATGCAAATGAGCGACCTTCTTCAGGAAATTCTTGATACAACAAAGTATTTTGACTACCTTGAAGCCGACGACCCGACAAAGGCTGAGGACAGGAAGAATAACGTTCAGGAGCTCTCGACAATGCTGATTAAATATCAGGAGGAGGATGAAGAATTTTCGCTTAACGAATTTCTTGAGGACGTTGCTCTCGTGTCTGATATTGACAGCTATAACGAGGACGAGGACTGCGTTGTTCTTATGACGCTTCATTCGGCAAAGGGACTTGAATTTCCCGTTGTGTTCATCCCCGGAATGGAGGAGGGTATCTTCCCCGGAAATCAGAGCTTATACTCCGACGAGGAGCTTGAAGAGGAAAGGCGTCTTGCCTATGTAGGAATTACAAGGGCGAGGGAAAAGCTCTATCTTATTAATGCTAAAAGCCGTATGCTTTACGGTACAACAAACCGCAATATCGCCTCCCGTTTCTTAAAGGAAATTCCGGACGAGGTATGCGATAACAGAAGCGAAAATGATTTCTATTCCGCGGGCTACACCGGCGGCTTCTCCCATGGCTTCGGAAAGCCTAAAACGCCTGCAAAATATGCAAAAAGCGTACCTATCGGAGAAGCGAAAAGAGCCTCGGATTCGGCTCACTCCTTCGGTCAGGCGGGCAATAAGCCCCAAAAGAGCGAAATTGATTATAAGGTCGGCGATACGGTTAAGCATAAATCCTTCGGAACGGGCGTGATTTTAAGCACCCGTCCGATGGGTAACGATATGCTTATGGAAATCGCCTTTGACAAAGCCGGAACCAAAAAGGTAATGGCAAATTACGCAAGACTCGAAAAAGAGTAGGCATCTGCCTACTCTTTTTCTTCAAACGCCGGATACATTCTTCTGTAAAGCGCGTTTATATGTCTGAAATAATCGCCGTCTATTGAGTCGATTGTTTCTCTCGTTGTTCTGAAACGCCAGTTCTTTTCGGCAACTCCGGGGATGTTCATTCTTGCGTCCGAACCAAAGCCGCACATATCCTGAAGCGTAATGATTGCAACGTTTGACGCGCTCTGCCATACCGCTTCCGTAACGGCTCTGCAGCTCTTTGAATGATAGCCTCCGTCACCCCAGTAGCCGTCCTTGAAATGGCAGTAATCAAGTGCAAATTTTCTTTCGTCCTCGCTTGCTTCCCAGAGCCATCCGAGAATCGTATTATTATCATGAGTTCCGACGTAGTTTACTGAGTTCGGAACTGCGTTGTGCGGAAGATGTGAGGAGTCGGAATTTGGGTCAAAGCCAAACTGAATTACCTTCATACCGGGGAAACCGCTCTCGTCAAGAAGCTCGATTACGTCCTCGCCGAAGGTTCCCAAATCCTCTGCAATAATCGGAGCGTCCTTGCCGAAGACCTCAAAGACCTTATTAAACAAATCCATCTTAGGTCCGTCGAGCCACTCGCCCGTTTTTGCGGTTTCGCTCTCGGCGGGAACCGCCCAGTATGAAGCGAATGCTCTGAAATGGTCAATCCTTACCGTATCAAAGGTTTTCAGCGCGTGCGAAAGCCTTGAAATCCACCACGAATATCCGTCCTTTTTCATTGCCTTCCAGTCGTAAATCGGGTTGCCCCAGAGCTGACCGTCCTTGCTGAAATAATCGGGCGGAACGCCGGCAACCTTTTCAACCTTAAGCGTCTTTTCGTCAATTAAAAACATCGGAAGGTTGCTCCATACATCCGCGCTGTCCATTGCTACGTATATCGGCATATCGCCTATAACCGCAACGCCTTTTTTACGGGCGTATTTTTTTATTTCTTTCCACTGCTTAAAGAATATGTACTGAACAAATTTCCAGAAGGCAGCCTTTTCTTCGTAGTTAAAAATGCTTTTTACCGCCGTATAATAATGGGCGTGCTCGTCGCTCCACTCCCACCACGGCTTAAGGTTTTCCTCCTCTTTAATCGCCATATAAAGCGCATAATCCGTAAGCCAGGGATTTTCAAGCTCAAAGTCTTTTATTTCCTTTGCGAGCTTTTCGTCTGTTTGAAGAAAGGCTTTTTTAAGAGTTTTAAGCCTTGTTTTTGAGGCGAATTCAAAATCAGCCGTATAGGGCGAGCCGGAATATGTGTTTGCTCTTACGTCCTCTTCGTCTATCAGCCCCATATTTTTTAAGCCTTCGGGGTCAATAAAAAGGTAATTGCCCGCAAATGCGCTTGCGCTGCAGTAGGGCGAATTTGACGCGTCAATCGGGTTAAAGGGCAGAACCTGCCAGTAGGTAAAGCCCATATCGCTTATTCGGTCTATAAAGTGCCTTGCGTTTTCGTCAAAAACTCCTACTCCGTAGGGAGAGGGAAGCGAGCTTATATGAAGCAGAACGCCGGCGCCTCTTTTCTTTAACATATTTTTACCGCCTTTAAAAGATTTACCTCTTAATGATACCACTTTTCAGTTATTTGTCAATGTATATAATTTATAATATAAAAATTAATAAATATTTATAAGTTTTAATATTGAATATATAGTATTGTTTTGATATAATAGCAGAATAGTGGGTTAATATATAGAGTAGGCGGTGAGAGTTTGGCTGTTAATACCCGAAGAGTAAGCGAAGAAGAATTAAATACCCAAAAAGAATATGAAAAAAAGGTAAGCTCGCTTATTCAGACAAGGTATTCAAATAAGCCGCTCGCCTGTGTTGTAACCTACGGCTGCCAGCAAAATGTTGCCGACAGCGAAAAGATAAAGGGTATGCTTGAAATTATGGGCTACGGCTTTACCGAGGACAGGCTTTCGGCAAAGCTTGTGATTTTTAACACCTGCGCCGTTAGAGAACACGCCGAGGACAGAGTTTTCGGAAACGTCGGCGCGCTGAAAAAGTACAAGCTTAAAAACCCCGACGTGATAATCGCTCTTTGCGGCTGTATGATGCAGCAGGAGCATATTGCAAAACGGATTAAAGAGAGCTTTCAGTTTGTTGATTTGGTGTTCGGAACCCATGTCGTTCACAAGCTCCCCGAGCTTCTTTATACAGCGCTGACAAGACGTAAAAGAGTATTTGAGCTCCCCGATATTGACGGAGTTATTGCCGAGGGCTTACCCGTTAAAAGGGATAACGACTCAAAGGCGTGGCTTCCGATTATGTACGGATGTAACAATTTTTGTTCATACTGCGTCGTACCCTATGTAAGGGGCAGGGAAAGAAGCAGGGAATTTTCCGATATTGAAAAGGAATTCAGAAAACTCGTTTCTCAGGGCTATAAGGAAATAACTCTCCTCGGTCAGAACGTTAACTCCTACGGTAAGGACCTGAACCCGAAGATAAGCTTTTCGGAGCTTTTAAGAAGACTCAGCTCGATTGACGGAGACTACCGTATCCGCTTTATGACAAGCCATCCTAAGGACTGCACAAAGGAGCTTCTTGAAACAATGGCTTCGTGCGACAGGGTTGCAAAGCATTTGCACCTTCCTTTCCAGAGCGGTAATAACCGTATACTCGGTCTTATGAACCGCGGCTATACAAGAGAGCATTATTTAAGTCTTATAAACTACGCTAAGGAGCTTATGGGCGACGAGCTTTCAATTACAAGCGATATTATAGTCGGCTTTCCGGGCGAAACCTATGAGGAGTTTTCAGATACCAAATCCCTTGTTGAGGAGCTCGGAGCAATCGGACTTTTTACCTTTATCTATTCCAAAAGAGAGGGAACTCCTGCGGCTGAAATGGACGACCCCGTAAGCTATGAGGACAAATCCTTATGGCTGCGCGAGCTCCTTGCGCTTCAGGAAAAAATTTCCGCCCGTCAGATGCAGCTACATAAGGGTAAGACCTTTAAGTGCTTTGTCTACGGAAAAGGAAAACTCGGCGATAATTATCTTGCCGCAAGAACAGACGGTAATGTGATTATAGAATTTGAGGGTGACGAAAGGCTCATCGGCACCTTTCAGAATATCAAGGCAACTGAGCCCCTCACCTATGTTATAAAAGGTGAAATACAAAAATGAGAGGATTAAAACTATGGAACTCGAAAAGATTTTAAGAGAGCTTGGAAAGGTTATCCAGGCGGACGAAAGATTCACTGCGCTTCAGGCGGCAGCAAAAGCGAATGACGCCGACGAAGACCTCCAGAAGCAAATGCAGGAGCTTCAGCTTATCACGCTTAAGTATCAGCAGGAGGCTCAGAAGGCAGATGAAGCCGACCAGGACAGAATTGCTCAGCTTCAGGGTCAGTATCAGGAGCTTTATAATGAGATTATGCAGGGCGAGAATATGAAAAATTATTCCGCAGCCGCTGCCGAAATGGAGCAGATGGCTCAGTATATCAGCGGTATGATTGGTCTTTTCTTTGACGGTCAGGACCCCGAAACCTGTGAAATCCCCGCTGAGGACTGCACTCATGACTGCAGCACCTGCGGAGGCTGCCACTAATTAGTGAATAGTGAATATTGAATAATGAATAATTAAGGGCGGGCTTTGCCCACACCCATTATAAAATCTTGAGAAGGGAGAAGAATATGGCAAAAAAGAATGAGCTGTCGCCTATGATGCAACAGTATTTTCAGGTTAAAAAAGAATATCCGGGAGTCATATTATTCTTCCGTCTCGGCGATTTTTATGAGATGTTCTTTGACGACGCTAAGGTTGCCTCAAAGGAGCTTGACCTCGTGCTTACCGGAAGGGATTGCGGTCAGGAGGAAAGAGCGCCTATGTGCGGCGTTCCGTTTCACAGCGCCGAGGGCTATATTGCAAAGCTCGTATCCCGCGGATATAAGGTTGCAATCTGTGAGCAGACTGAGGACCCGAAGGCGGCAAAGGGCATCGTTAAAAGGGACGTTATCCGTATTGTAACTCCCGGAACGGCTATTGAGGGCAGTATCCTTGAAGACGGAGTTAACAACTATCTCTGTTCAATATGTAAGCTTCCTAATGAAACGGGACTTTGCTTCGCCGACGTTTCAACGGGTGAATTCCATATTACCGTAGTCGGCAAGGAGGACGAGCAGGAAAAGATTATCAATCAGCTTTCCTCATATTCGCCAAAAGAAATAATTGTCAATTCCGCGGCAGGCGAGCTTGACGAGGTAAACAAGTTTACCGACGTAAGGCTTTCCGCCCGCTTTGAAAAGCTTGACGATACGGCGTTTGATTTTGAAAACGCAACTAATTTAATTCTTGAAACAATGAAAAGGGATGAAATCTCTTCCCTTAAAATAGGACACAGCAAAGCCGCTGTGTGTGCTCTCGGCGCGGTTATTCACTATTTGCGCGAAACTCAGAAAACAACCGAGCTTGAAACTCCGAGCGAGGTTGAATACTACGAGGGCAACGACTTTATGTCGCTTGATATTAATGCAAGAAGGAATCTTGAGCTTACAAGCTCTATGATGACTCTTGATAAAAAGCACTCGCTTTTATGGGTTATTGACAAAACCCGAACTGCGATGGGCAAAAGAATGCTTCGCTCGTGGCTTGAAAGACCGCTTCTCAGCGTAAGCAGAATTACAAAAAGGCAAAATGCAGTTGCCGAGCTTTATGACAATACTCCTCTTCGCGATGAAATAAGGGAGTCGCTCGGCGGCGTTAAGGATATAGAAAGACTAATGAGCCGAATTGCATACGGTACAGCCAACGCAAAGGAGCTCAGAACGCTTTATTCAACAATACTTGCCCTTCCTTCAATCAAAAGCGCCGTAAGCAATGCAAGCGCCTCTTTGATTAAGGGCATATATAACGAAATTGATTTACTTGACGATATAAGAGAGCTGATTGATATTTCAATCGTTGAGGAGCCCGCCTTCTCTCTTCGCGAGGGAGGACTGATTAAAAAAGGCTTCAACTCCGAAATTGACGAGCTTTCGGATATCGTAACGGGCGGCTCAAATTTACTTGCCGAAATCGAAGCAAGGGAAAAGGAAAGAACGGGTATACCGAAGCTGCGCGTTTCGTATAACAAGGTTTTCGGCTACTTTATTGAGGTCACAAACTCATATAAGGATTCAGTTCCCGAGGAATACATAAGAAAACAGACCCTGACTAATTGCGAAAGATATATTACCCCCGAACTAAAAGAGCTTGAGGGTAAGGTGCTCGGCGCAAAGGAAAGACTTGTTGCGCTTGAATATGAGGTTTTCTGTTCCGTAAGAAATCAGGTTGCCGCCGAGGTTGAGAGAATTCAGAAAACGGCAAAGGCGATTGCCACGCTCGATTGCGTTGTCTCCCTTGCCGAAACGGCATATGTTAATAACTACTGCTGTCCCGTTATCACAAACGACGGAAAAATCGAAATTAAGGACGGACGGCATCCTGTTGTCGAGACTCTTCTTGACGGCGCGGTATTTGTTCCGAACGATACCCTTCTTGATAAAGACAAAAACAGGTGTTCAATAATTACGGGTCCGAATATGGCGGGAAAATCAACCTATATGAGACAGATTGCGCTTATCGTTCTTCTTGCTCAGATTGGTTCCTTCGTTCCCGCAAAGAGCGCTAAGGTATCCGTCGTTGACGCAATATTTACAAGAGTCGGCGCAAGCGACGACCTTGCAACCGGACAGTCAACCTTTATGGTTGAGATGAACGAGGTTTCCGCAATTCTTAAAAATGCAACCGAAAATTCGCTTATTATTCTTGATGAAATCGGACGCGGCACGTCAACCTTTGACGGTATGAGTATTGCAAGAGCGGTGCTTGAGTACGTTGTTAAAAAGAAAACGCTCGGCGCAAAAACGCTTTTTGCAACTCACTATCACGAGCTTACCGCTATGGAGGGTATGCTCGACGGTGTTAATAACTATTCAATAGCAGTAAAAAAGCGCGGCGACGATATTACCTTCCTGAGAAGAATAGTCCACGGCGGTGCGGACCAGAGCTTCGGTATCGAGGTTGCAAAGCTTGCGGGAATACCGAACTCCGTTATCAAGCGCGCAAAGGTAATTCTTAAGGAGCTTGAAAAGAATAAGGTTGAAATTGAATTCAAAGCCGAGGATTCGGTTATTGAAGAAAGCGACGAAATCCAGTATAACTTTAAAACAAATTCAACCGACGATTTACTTGAGCTGATTAAAGCTATTGATATTAATACCCTAACGCCCATTGAGGCGATGCAGACTCTTAACGACCTTAAAAAGAAGGCGGAAGAGCTGTAAGAGAAAGGAGATGACAATCTTGCCTAAAATTAATATTCTGCCTGAAGAGGTTTACCGACTTATCGCGGCGGGCGAGGTTGTTGAACGTCCTTCCTCTGTAGTTAAGGAAATGATTGAAAACTCGCTTGACGCGGGCGCAAAGAATATTACCGTTGAAATAAAAAACGGCGGCTCAAGCTATATCCGTATTACCGACGACGGCTGCGGAATAGAAAGAGACGAGGTTAAAAAGGTTTTTGTTTCCCACGCTACGAGCAAAATTGAAAACAGCGACGATTTGGATTCAATCGCAACTCTCGGCTTCAGAGGAGAGGCTATGGCGTCCATTGCCGCGGTCAGCAGGGTTGAGCTTTTAACTAAAAGCGAAAACGAAAGTATCGGTACAAGATACGTTGTTGCGGGCGGTGAGGAAAAGGAATTTGACGACGCCGGCTGTCCCGCCGGAACAACCATTGTTGTAAGAGATTTGTTTTTCAATACTCCCGCAAGAATGAAGTTTCTTAAAAAGGACGTAACCGAGGGTAATTCGGTAAACGGTATTATTGAGAGAATGGCGATAAGCCACCCCGATACCTCGTTCAGATTTATCCGTGACTCGAAGCAAATTCTCGTTACTCCGGGTAACGGAAGCTTAAAGGACGCGATTTATTCCGTATTCGGCAAGGATTTCGCCTCCTCGCTTATTGACGTTGATTATTCGGTTAACAATATGCACGTAAGCGGCGTTGTAACGAAGCCCTCCGCTTCAAGAAAAAGCAGGGCGATGCAGTTTTTCTTTATCAATTCAAGACTTGTTAAGTGCCAGACCGCTATGGCGGCGCTTGAGCAGGCTTATAAGAATTCGATTATGGTAGGAAAATTCCCCGGTTGCGTTCTCAATATTGAATGTGATACCGCGTTTGTTGACGTCAATGTTCATCCTGCAAAAATCGAGGTTCGTTTTGCAAACGAAAGACCCGTTTTTGAGCTTGTTTACTACGGTGTAAAATCTGCCATACAAACGGGGGACACTCCTAAGGAAGCAACATTTCGGGACAGAAGCACGGCAAAGCCCTTTGTTGAAACCGCGTCGGGCAGGCTTGACTTATTTAAAAGACGCGATGACGATGCAACTCAGATTGAATTTAAACAAAAGAGTAATAACAGCTTCTGGAACGTAGCTTCCGCCGATAACGCAACTCCGCAAAGGGTTGAAGCGTATACCGACGCGCTTGAGGAGCTGATTAAAGAGGAAAAGCAAGCCGAGAAAGCCGAAGCTGAAAAGACGGAGCCGGAGCTTGATATTCCCGATTTCAGAGTTGTCGGCGAGGCGTTTAAAACATATATCATAATTGAAATTGAAAGCTCGCTTTATTTAATTGACAAACATGCGGCTCATGAGAGAATGAATTTTGAAAAGCTGAAAAGCAGCGAGGTCATTGCCTCCCAGGTGCTTTTAACTCCCGTTACGGTCAGACTTGAAAGCAGCGAGTATACCGCAGTTTGTGAAAACCTTGAATTATACAGAAAATGCGGTTTTGAAATCGAGAACTTCGGAAACAATACGGTTATAGTTCGCGAATGTCCCTCAATGCTTGACGGAGAGGACGTTGGAGATTTGATAATTGAAACCGCGTCAAAGCTTCTTGAGGGCAAGACGGATATAACGCCGGAGCAGCTTGACTGGATTTACCACTCAACCTCCTGCAGGGCGGCAGTTAAGGCGGGGGATTACACTTCACCGTATGAAAGAGAACTCTTTGTTAAACGGCTCCTTTCAATGCCCGATATAAGATACTGTCCTCACGGCAGACCCGTGATGATAAAAATGAGTAAATACGATATTGAAAAGCAATTCGGCAGGCAGGGCTGATTATGGAGAAAACTAAAATTATCTGTGTAGTCGGCGCAACCGCTTCGGGCAAAACCTCGCTCGGCGTTGAGCTTGCAAAAGCCCTTAACGGCGAGGTAATATCCGCGGACTCAATGCAGGTTTATAAGGGTATGCCGATTGCAACCGCGGCGGTAAGAGAGGACGAGGCGCAGGGAATACCCCACCACCTTGTTGAATTTCTTGAAAGCGATTCATATTTTTCGGTAGCGGATTTTGTCAGACTTGCAAAGGAAAAAATAAGCGATATAAAAGAGCGCGGAAAGCTTCCGATAATTGTAGGCGGAACGGGACTCTTTATTGATTCGCTTGTGAAGAATATCAGTTTTGCCGACGCACGGGTTAACGAGGAGCTGCGCTCCTCGCTCGGTGAAAAATCCACCGACGAGCTTTATGAAACGCTCCTTGAATGTGACCCGGACTCCGCAAGGGAAATACATAAAAACAACAGAAAAAGAGTTATAAGGGCGCTTGAGCTTTACTATTCGGGAACAAGCAAAACCGAACAAAACGAAAACTCAATGCTCGAAGAAAGCCCCTTTGACGCGCTCTATATCGGAATAAATTATAAAGACCGTAATGCTCTTTATCAGAGAATTAACAAAAGAGTTGAGCTTATGGTTGAAAACGGACTTGTACCCGAGGCAAGACAGGCGCTTAAAAAGGTTTCAAAGACCTCGGCTCAGGCAATAGGTCATAAGGAGCTAATACCCTTCCTTGAAGGAAAGATAACTCTTGACGAAGCAAAGGAAGAATTAAAAAAACAAACGAGGCACTACGCCAAAAGACAGCTTACTTGGTTCAGAAAAAACGAGAATATCCTGTGGCTGTATGCGGATGAAATGACTAAAGACGAATTAATTAACGAAGCAGTCTGCGCCGCAAAAGATTTTTTAAGCAGGGGGGTTGGAATTGAAGAAAAATAAATTTGAAAATATCTTAATGGTTACGGCAATTATTCTGATTTTCGTTTATGTTTTCTACGAATCGTATTCGGTTATGCATATTAAAATTGAAACCGAAACGGCGGAAATTTCAACCGTTTACGAAAAGATTGACGCCAAGGCGCTTGTAATAAGAGATGAGGAGATTATTGAAAAATCCTCAAAGGGCGTAACCGTACCTGCGCTTGCAGACGGAGATAAGATTAATGTCGGAGGAAATGTTGCAATGACCTTTTCCTCTCCCGAGGACGCCGAAAAGTATTCGCAGTACGCCTCGCTTCAAAGACAGATTAAGTACTACGAAAACCTTGAATCACAGACTCTAGGACAGGCTGCGAGCGTTGAGTCGATAAACAGCGAGGTAGAACAGAAGGTTGATTCCTACATAAGAGCGCTGAATACGGGGAATACCGAAAAGCTCTCCGACGCAGGCGACGCCGTTAACGACGGAATAGTAAGACGCCAGATGCTCATAGGCGAAAACGTCGATTTGGTTTCTGTTATACAGGAGCTCAGAAAACAGAGACAGAAATATTCCTCCTTCTCAAAGCCGGACAAGTTTATTAAAACCGACGTTTCGGGAGTATTCTCTTCATATACCGACGGATATGAAAAGCTTGTTGATTACAAAAAGGCTGAGGAGCTGACTATAAAGGACGTAGAGAGCGCAATAAATAAGATTAGCGAAAAGGAAGAAAAGGAAAACGACAACCTCGGAAAGCTTGTTACAACCTATGCGTGGTATCTTGAGTGTGTGGTTGATTCCTCCCTTGTTAAGGACCTTGAAAACGGCGACAGGGTTGACGTTGCGCTTAAGGATAACGACGATACGGTACTGAGAGTCAAGATTATCGACGGCGCAGAGCCCGAGATTGGTCAGAAAAAGACGCTGCTTATTCTCAAATGCTCGAATATGGACAGCAAGCTTGCTTCAATGAGACTTGAGGATATTGAAATCAGAATAAAATCTTATGAGGGAATTAAGCTCCCCGCCTCGGCGCTTCATGTTGACGGTAAGAAGAAGGGCGTATACGCTTTGATTTCAAGCCAGGTTAAATTCAGGGAAGCGGAGGTTATCTATTCTACCGACGATTATGTTATGCTGAACTTTGACCAGAGCAATCCTGACGGTATCCGTCTTTACGATAAAATAATTACACAGGGAAAGGGGCTTAAGGATGGAAAAGTTTTCACTTGATGAGGAAAGAGTAAAACAGACGCTTGAAAACTATAAGCGTATTAAAGATAACGTTCTTGAAACCGCCTTAAAAGCGGGACGAAACGAAAACGACGTCAGACTGATGTGCGTTACAAAAACCGTCGAGCCCGAATATATTAACCCCGTGCTTGATGCGGGCGCGGACTTAATAGGTGAAAACCGGGTTCAGGAATATCTCGGAAAAAAGGACGCGCTTCACCTTGAGGGCGTTGAAAAACATCTCATAGGTCATCTTCAGACAAATAAAGTTAAACAGATTGTCGGGCAGGTTGATATGATTGAGTCGGTTGATTCAATTAAGCTTGCCGGGGAAATCAGTAAACAGTCCGAAAAAAACGGAATTACAACTAATATTCTTGTTGAGGTTAACGTCGGCAAGGAGGACTCAAAAAGCGGTATATTCCTTGAGGGACTTGAGGAGCTGCTTTGTGAGATTGCCGAGCTGCCGAGCATAAAGATAAAAGGACTTATGACAATTCCTCCGATATGCTCCGAGCAGGAGGCAAGAAAACATTTTGAAACAATGCATAAATCCTTTATTGACATAAAAGATAAAAGAATAGATAATATAGATATGGAGATTCTCTCTATGGGTATGAGCGGCGATTACGAAGCCGCTGTAGCCGAGGGCTCAAATATAGTAAGAATAGGCTCTGCAATTTTCGGAGCCAGAAAATATTTTTAAAGTGAGGTAGAAAAGATGGGATTTTTTGACAAGGTAAAAGAAATCATTAACGACGATGATGACGATTTTGAAGAATACTATGATGACGCGGCTTTTGACGCAGCTCCCGCAAGAAGCGAGCGCAGAGAAAGAGTAGAGAGAAGCGAGCATATTGCTCCTCCCGCAAGCTATGAAAGAGAGGAAAGAGCTTCCCGCGAGGAAAGACCCTCCTTCAGAAGACAGAAGAACGACAAGGTAGTAAATATCCATACAACGGCTCAGCTCCAGGTTGTACTTGTAAAGCCCGAAAGATACGAAGAGGCTGCAACAATTGCGGACAACCTTAACGAAAAGAGAACGGTAGTGTTAAACCTTGAATCAACAAACCGCGACGTTGCAAGAAGACTCCTTGATTTCCTGTCGGGCGTTGCCTATGCAAATAACGGCCAGATTAAACGAGTTGCAAATTCGACCTATATTATCACTCCTTACAATGTTGATGTTATGGGCGATTTGATTGATGAGCTTGAAAATAACGGAATGTTTATATAACAGTGGGAGGAAGAGAATATGATTAGTGCAAATGATTTAAGAAACGTTCAGCTAACCGAGGTTGAAAAAGGCTTCAGCGTTGAAGAGGTTAACGCTGTAATCGACCAGGCGGCTACAACTATCGAGGCGCAGGAGAAGGAAAACAAGGAGCTCTATCATAAAATGGAGGTTCTTGCCGCAAAAATTGAGGAGTACCGCAACGAAGAGGACTCAATTAAAACTGCGCTTATCACAGCTCAGAAAATGGCTGACTCAATTAAAAAGGAGTCAACCGAAGAGGCTCAGACGCTCCTTACAAACAGCAAGAAGGAAGCTGACGAGGCTGAGGCTGCGGCTAAAGCCAAGGCTGAAGAAATTGTAAGAGAGGCAAGAGAGTATTCATCCAAGCTTATTAAGGATAAGACCGATGAAGCGGGCGAGATTGTTGCTTCCGCCGAAAAGAAGGCAAACGACGCAATCAGCTCTTCTAAGATTGTTGCCCAGAACATTCTTGACCAGGCAAAGGAAATCAGCGAGGACTTAATTGAAAAGTCAAAGGCTGAAAAGGAAGCGTATTCAATTCTTAATGCTTCCCTTAAGAGCGACGCGCTTGTATTTATCGAAAAGCTCAAGGCGCTTTATACCGACCAGCTTGAAAAACTCGGCGACGCTAACCTTGACGCAAGCGGCGACGCTGATATTAAAGAGGTTGAGTCAATTCACGAGGAGGTTAATTCCTTAGTTGACGAAATCGGCGAAATGGAGCAGGCAATTCCCGAGGAGATTACGATTGATAAAGAAATCCCCGAGGTCGAAGAAATTGCAAACGACGAGGAAGAGGAAATCCCCGAGGTTGAGGAAATCCCCGAAATTGAAGAAATCGCCGAGGAAGAGGAAATCATCGAAGATGACGATGATGACGAGGTAATTACAATTACCGATGACGAGGATGAGGAAGAAGAGGCTGACCCGATGGACGCTGTTGAAGCTTTCTCAAAGGATGAAATCACTCCTATTGATACTTCAAAGGCATTTGTTCCCGAAATTGAAGAGGAGCCCGAAATGGAGGAGTCCCTCTTTGATAAGGACGAGGATGAAAAGTTACCTTTTGAGTCATATTTCAATGTGAATAAAGAGGACGCTCATTTTGATAAAACCCAGACTATTTCGCTTGTTCCTCCCGAGGACGGTGACGAAGATGACGGCGAGCCGAAATTTAAGGGAATTTTCAAGAAAAAGAAATAATACATATTTTCAAGGAGCATTAACCTATGGATTATAATCAGACATTAAATTTACCTAAGACCGACTTCCCGATGAGGGCTTCACTTCCGCAAAGGGAGCCCGAATTCCTCAAAATGTGGGAGGAAAACAACCAATATAAAAAGCTTATGGAGCTTGGCAAGGATAAGCCGAGATTTGTTCTCCATGACGGACCTCCGTATGCAAACGGCTCTATTCATATAGGCCACGCGCTCAATAAAACCTTAAAGGATTTTATTGTTCGTTATAAGAATATGACCGGCTTTCAGGCGCCGTATGTTCCCGGATGGGATACTCACGGTCTTCCGACCGAGCTTGCCGCAAGAAAAAAGGCGGGTATCTCCGCCGAAACAAATATAAGCGATTTAGAGCTTCGTAAAATCTGTCGCGATACTGCTCTCTCCTTTGTTGACCTTCAGCGTGAAGGCTTTAAGAGGATGGGCGTTATCGGCGAGTGGGAGAATCCCTATATCACTCTTCAAAAGGAATTTGAAGAGGAACAGATTAAGGTGTTCGCTTCTATGGCTTCAAAGGGCTATATCTATAAGGGATTAAAGCCCGTTTACTGGTGCGCCGACTGTAATACGGCTCTTGCGGAAGCGGAGATTGAATACGGCGAGGACCCCTGCCACTCAATTTATGTTAAGTTCAAGGTTACCGACGATATGGGCAAGCTTGCCGCACTCGGCGCAGACCTTGATAAAACTTATTTTGTTATCTGGACAACGACAACCTGGACTCTTCCCGCAAACCTTGCTATTTGCGTCGGTCCTAACTATGAGTATTCACTTCTTAAAGCAAACGGCGAATACTATGTAATGGCAACCGATTTAGCTCCCGCGGTATTTGAGGACGCAGGTATTGCCGATTATGAAACTATCGGAATTATCCGCGGAAACGAGCTTGAGTATATGAAGACGGCTCACCCCTTCCTTGACAGAACCTCACTTGTCATCGTGGGCGACCACGTTACTCTTGAAAGCGGTACGGGCTGTGTTCATACCGCTCCCGGTCACGGTGTTGACGACTTTATCGTATGTAAGAATTATCCCGAAATCCCCGTTGTTGTTCCCGTAAACGACAAGGGCTTCCTTACCGAAGAAGCGGGTCAGTTTGCAGGTCTTTCAACCGAGGACGCAAACAAGCCAATCGCAGAGCATCTTGATAAAATCGGCGCTCTTTTCGCACTTAAGAAGATAAAGCACCAGTATCCTCACTGCTGGCGCTGTCATAAGCCCGTTATTTTCAGAGCAACATCTCAGTGGTTCTGCTCGGTTGACGACTTTAAAAAGGACGCAATTGAAGCAGCAGAGGATGTTAAATGGTATCCCGAATGGGGTAAGGACAGACTTCAGTCAATGATTGAAGAGCGCGCCGACTGGTGTATCTCGCGCCAGAGAAAATGGGGCGTTCCGATTCCCGTTGTTTACTGTCAGGACTGCGGAAAGGAAATTATTGACGAGGGTATAATGGCGAAGGTCAGCGAAATATTCGGCAAGGAGGGCTCCGATGCCTGGTTTGCTCACGACGCCGAATACTTCCTTCCCGACGGCTTCAAGTGTCCTCATTGCTCAAGCGATAAGGGCTTTGATAAGGAAAAGGATATTATGGACGTTTGGTTTGACAGCGGTTCATCCCACGCCGCTGTTTGCAAGAACAGACCTAACCTCAAATGGCCTGCCGACGTATACCTTGAAGGCGCCGACCAGTACAGAGGCTGGTTCCAGTCCTCGCTTCTCACATCTGTTGCGGGCGGCAACCGCGCTCCTTTCAGAGAGATTATTACCCACGGCTGGACCGTTGACGGCGAAGGCAGAAAAATGAGTAAGTCACTCGGAAACGGCGTTGACCCGAGCGATATTATGAATAAGTTCGGCGCGGACATACTCCGTCTCTGGGTTGCTTCCGCCGACTATCATGCGGATATCCGTATCAGTAATGATATTATTAAGCAGATTTCCGATAACTACAGAAAAATCAGAAACACTGCAAGATACTGTCTCGGCAATCTCTATGATTTTGACCCCGACAAGGATATTGTTCCTAACGACGAGCTTGAAGAGCTTGATAAGTACGCGCTTATGAAGCTTGACGAGGTGCTTGAAGAAGCAAGAGCGGGTTATGACGGATATGAATATCATACCACTGCTCACGCGCTTCATAATTTCTGTGTTGTTGATATGAGTAATTTCTATTTTGACGTTCTCAAAAACAGACTTTACACCTCGGCTCCCGAAAGCAAAACAAGAAGAGCGGCGCAGACCGTACTTTATAAGGTGCTTGACGCGCTTACGCTTATTTTAACTCCGATTCTTGCATATACCTGCGACGAAATCTGGAGAGAAATGAAGCACGATTCCTCAAGAAATCCGGAGTCCCCGCTCTTTAACGATATCCCGACAGAAAAATATATAGACGCCGACGAAGCATTTATTGCAAAATGGGAGAGAATTCACTCTGTCAGAACCGACGTTCAGAAGGCTCTCGAGCTTGCAAGAAATGAAAAGATTATCGGTAAGCCCCTTGAGGCAAAGGTTACTCTTTATGCCGACGGCGAGCTCTTTGATTTCTTAAAGAGCACCCACGGCGCGCTTCCCGAAATCTTCATTACCTCCGCTGTTGAGCTTAAAAACGGCGAAGGCGAATTCAAGGGAGACGTTGAAGGACTCAGCGTATCCGTATCAAAGGCTGAAGGCGAAAAGTGCGAGCGCTGCTGGAAGTTCTCAACAACTGTCGGAAGCAGCAACGAGCATCCGACACTCTGTGCCGAGTGCGCCGAAGCGCTTAAAGAAATATTAAAGTAATTGAGGGAAGAAAAGCTTCCCCGAAGTGATTATATGAAGCTGAAAAAACACATCTGGTGTTCGGTAATGATTATCCTTATCGTCGCCTTTGACAGGTTAACTAAATATTTAACGGTTACTTACCTGAAAGGCGGCAGGGTAATCACCTTTATTCCTAAGGTTGTTCAGTTCCGATACGCCGAAAATACAGGTATGGCGTTTTCAATGCTGAGCGGCGCAAGGTGGATTTTCATCTCCCTTACCGCCGTAATTTGCCTTGGGGCTTTATGGTATCTTTTTTCAAACAGATGTCAGAGCCTTTGGGCTTACTGGAGTATCGGCGTTATCGTTTCCGGCGGAATAGGAAACCTTATCGACAGAGTTTTTTTAAGCTATGTAATTGATTTTATTGAGCCTGTGTTTGTTGATTTTGCAATCTTTAATATAGCGGACAGCGCCGTAACTCTCGGCGCAATTTCGCTTGTAATCAACGTTATATACGAGGGCTTTATTAAAAAGGAAGACAATAAGGATGCCTGAATTATTTAAGCATACCGTAAAAAGTGAAAACGCTTCTCAGCGCCTTGATAAATTCCTTGTATCGTTTCTTGAGGGCTTTACACGCTCGGCGGTGCAAAAAATAATTGACGAGGGGAACGTTAAGCTTGACGGCGCGCCTTTAAGTAAGAATTATAAGCTTAAAGAGGGCGACGAAATTGAAATAACTATCCCCGACTCGAAGCCCCTTGAGGTCAGCGGCGAGGATATTCCTCTTGATATTGTATACGAGGATACGGACTTGCTCGTTGTGAATAAGCCCAAGGGTATGGTAGTCCATCCCGCAAACGGCAATTATTCGGGCACGCTTGTTAACGCTCTTTTATATCATTGCGGCGACAGCCTTTCGGGAATTAACGGAGTTATCCGTCCCGGAATAGTTCACAGGATTGATAAGAACACCTCGGGACTTTTAGTTGTTGCAAAAAACGACTTAGCCCATGTCGGACTCGCTTCACAGATTAAGGACCACTCCTTTACAAGAGCTTATGAGGCGGTTGTTTACGGAAATATAAAAGAGGACAAGGGTACGATTACCCAACCGATAGGAAGAAACCCGAACGACAGAAAGAAGATGGCGGTAACGCTTAAAAATTCAAAAAACGCGACTACTCATTTTGAAATCATTGAACGCTTCGGTGATTTTACCCATATAAGATGTACTCTTGAAACGGGAAGAACCCACCAGATAAGAGTACATATGGCTTATATCGGTCATCCCGTTGCAGGCGACGATGTTTACGGACCGAAAAAGGTTATTAAGAGCCTTTCGGGTCAGTGCCTTCACGCAAAGCAAATCGGATTTGTTCACCCGAGAACGGGAAAGTATCTTGAATTTGAAAGCGAGCTTCCCGAATACTTTACTAAGTTTTTAAGTCAAATCAGGAAATAGGAGCTATATGGAAAGAACTTTTGAAAACTGGCTTGTAGTATCGGATATTGACGGTACGCTTAAAAACAAAATAAGAAAGCTTCCCAAAAGGAATTATGACGCGATAAAGGAATTTACCGACAGGGGCGGAAATTTTACCCTTGCCTCGGGAAGGCTTAAATCAAGTCTTGAAAGAAACTATTATCGCATTACGCCGAACCAGCCCGCCGTTGTTTTAAACGGTGCGGGTCTTTACGATTTTGAAAAGGACAAAATGATTTGGCGAAGCACAATCGGTGAAAAGGGAAGAGATTTCGTCCGCTATATCGCAAAGGAATTTGATGAGATTTTCAAGAGCGTTGATATCGGCGTTTATTTTGACGACTATGTTTATATAGTTAAAAGCGGACTGCTTTCAGCTTCAACAATGTATTTTGACAAGGCTGAGCACGAGTATGTAAAATCTATTGACGACGTACCGGACGACGGCTGGATGAAGGTTATTTTCTGGTCAAATCCGTTTACAATTAATAAGCTCAGAAGCCTTATAAGAAAAATGGAAAATCCGGACGCTAACTTTATGTCCTCTTCAATTCTGACCCTTGAAATGCTCCAAAAGGACACTCACAAGGGAGTGGGAATTATGAGGCTTGCCGATATGCTCGGTATTGAAAAAAGCCACGTTGCGGCAATCGGAGATTATTATAACGACTGGGATATGCTTAAAACCGTAGGACTTCCCGCCTGCGCGGGTCAGGCGCCGAGCGAGATACATAAGATATGCAAGTTTGAGGCGTGCCACTGTAACAAGGGCTGCGTTGCCGATTTACTGGAATACATTATGAGCGGAAAAGCCGACGAGGATATCGTCAGCGGAAAAATATAGGTGGTATTATGGATTATGAAAAAATAGAATGCTGCCAGGAGCATCATCACCATACCGACATTTTAAAGCTTGTTAACGACGGACTTCCCGACGAGACAACGCTTTACGATTTATCGGAGCTTTTTAAGACCTTCGGCGACTCAACAAGAATTAAAATCCTTTTTGTTCTTTTTGAATCGGAGGTCTGTGTTTGCGATTTAGCCGAAGCGCTCGGCGTTACCCAATCCGCAATCTCGCACCAGCTCAGAATATTAAAACAAAATAAGCTTGTTAAAAGCCGAAGAGACGGAAAGTCAGTTTATTACTCGCTTGCCGACTCTCACGTGAGAACTATAATAGCGCAGGGGCTTGAACATGTACAGGAATAAAATGCACGCTTATATAAAAAGTGTGCATTTTTTATTGTGATTATTATAAAAATATGATATTATATATTTATAAAAGTAAATTGGGGGAATTCTATGTATGATGTTTTAATTATCGGCTGCGGCATTACGGGTGCTTCGGCGGCTTATTATTTAAGCAAATATAAGCTTAATATAGCCATACTCGAAAAGAAGAACGACGTGTGCTGTGAGTCAACAAGAGCAAACTCCGCTATTATCCACGCGGGCTTTGACCCGAAGCCCGGTTCACTTTGTGCAAAGTACAACGTAAGAGGCAACGAGCTTACTAAGGAAATCTGTGAAAAGCTTGACGTTCCGTTTAAGCAGATTGGCTCGCTTGTTGTTGCTTTTTCAAACAGCGAGCTTGTAACGGTTAAGGAGCTTTACGACAGAGGAGTTGCAAACGGCGTACCCGGACTTAAGATTATGAACAGGGAAGAGCTGCGCGAAATGGAGCCGCAGCTTTCCGAAAAGGCTCTCGGCGCTCTGTGGGCTCCTACGGCGGCGATTGTTAATCCCTGGGAGCTTGGTATTGCTTTTGCCGAAACTGCCGTTAAAAACGGCGCAGAGCTGTTTTTAAATACGGAGGTTAAGAACATCAAAAAAGCCGACGGCGCCTGGCATATTGAAACGAATAACGGCGAATTTGACGCTAAGTACGTTATTAACGCCGCAGGTGTTTACAGCGACGATATACATAATATGGTTGCAGAGCCGACCTTTAAGATAAACCCCGCGGCAGGCGAGTATTATCTTCTTGACAAGGTTGAGGGAACGAGAGCAAAGCATGTTATTTTCCAATGCCCGAACGAGCTCGGAAAGGGAGTTCTTGTAGCTCCGACCGTTCACGGCAACTTAATAGTCGGTCCCAACGCTATTCCGAGTACAAAGGACGACACGACTACAAAGTCAAGCTCGCTTGATTTTATAAGACAGACCGCGGCGAAATCAATTCCCGCTATTCAGTACAGAGAGAACATAAGAAACTTTACGGGTATTCGAGCTAATGCCGATACCGAGGACTTTGTTATTGGCTTTGCCGAGGAGCGTTTCCTTGACCTTGCCGGAATAAAATCTCCGGGTCTTTCATCAGCCGCTGCTATTGCGGAGGATACAGTAAATATTCTTAAAGACGACGGACTAGAGGTCAATGAAAAAGAGAGCTTTATTGACGAAAGACGCCGTATAAGATTTAAGCATCTGTCAAAGGAAGAACAAAACGAGCTTATAAAGAAAAACCCTGCATACGGCAGGGTTGTGTGCAGATGTGAAACCATTACCGAGGGCGAAATCGTTGACGCTGTTCATTCACCGATTACTCCCGTATCCCTTGACGGAATTAAGAGAAGAGCAAGCACGGGTATGGGAAGATGCCAGGGCGGTTTTTGCGGACCTAAGATTCTTGAAATTATGTCAAGAGAGCTCGGCGTTACCCCCGAGGATATCCTTCAGGACAATACGGGAAGCTATATCTTAACGGGTGAAACAAAAGTAAGGAAGGAGGACTAAGCTATGACATATGATTTAATAGTTGTAGGCGGAGGTCCTGCCGGACTTGCTGCTGCGATTGCAGCTAACGAAAAGGGACTTAAAAAAATACTGATTATTGAAAGAGACAAAGAGCTCGGCGGTATTTTAAATCAGTGTATCCATAACGGCTTCGGACTGCATTATTTCAAGGAGGAGCTCACGGGTCCCGAGTATGCAGGAAGATTTATAGAAATGCTCAAGGATACGGGAATTGAATATATATGTGACACAATGGTACTTGAAGTCACGAAGGACAAGACCGTTCACTGTATTAATCCGAAAGACGGCTACCGTGTTCTTGAAGCTAAAGCAATAGTTCTTGCAATGGGCTGCCGTGAAAGGACAAGGGGCGCAATATCAATTCCCGGTACCCGTCCTGCCGGCGTTCTTACTGCAGGCGCGGCTCAAAGATATGTTAATATCGAGGGCCATATGGTAGGTAAGAGAGTTATTATTTTAGGCTCGGGCGATATCGGTCTTATAATGGCAAGAAGAATGACGCTTGAGGGCGCAAAGGTGCTTGCCTGCGTTGAGGTTATGCCTTATTCGGGCGGACTTACAAGAAATATAGTACAGTGTCTTAACGATTTTGATATTCCGCTCTATCTTTCCCATACGATTATTGACATCCGCGGCAAAGACAGGGTTGAGGGCGTTACCATTGCAAAGGTAGGACCTGACAGAAAGCCGATTGAGGGAACCGAAATAGACTTTGATTGCGATACGGTTCTTCTTTCGGTCGGACTTATTCCCGAAAATGAGCTTACGAGAAACGCCGGAATTGACGTTGATGCGAAAACAAACGGCGTTGAGGTCTGGGAAAATATGGAAACGTCCGTTGAAGGTATTTTTGCAAGCGGAAACGTTGTTCATGTGCACGACCTTGTTGACTACGTAACGGGCGAAAGCCAGAAGGCGGGTATAGCTGCAGCCGAATATGTAAAGCTTGGCTCCCGTTCAAGACAGAACGCAATTAATGTTGTGGAGGGTGACGGCGTAGGATTTATTGTTCCCGCTAAAATCCACAGGGAAGCCATGGACGCAGAAATTTTCTTCCGTCCGAGAAGAATATTTGAAACGAGTATGATTACCGTATCCGACGGTGATAAGGTGCTTGCAAAGCTCAAAAGAGCTCATATGGCGCCGGGAGAAATGGAAAGAGTAAGGCTTTCACGCCGATTGCTTGACGCTATAGACTCGGATGAAATCATCGTAACAGCGGAGGAGGTAGAGGAATGACAGAGTTAATTTGCATAACCTGCCCGAGAGGCTGTCATCTTCTTGTAGATGAGGAAAATGATTATAAGGTTACGGGAAATGCCTGCCCGAGAGGAGCTGTATACGGCGCAAACGAGCTTAAAAACCCCGTGAGGGTTGTAACCTCAACCGTAAGAACAAACAGCGCTGACGAGCCGAGATGTCCCGTTAAAACAAACGGAGCAATCCCAAAGGGAAAAATGTTTGAAATTATGAAGCTTCTTGACGGAGTGCTTCTTGAAGCTCCGATAAAAACGGGCGACGTTATTATAGAAAACGTATTTGATACGGGCGTTGACGTAGTAGCGTGTAAGAATATTGACTAAATAAAAAGCCGTCTGAATACATCGGTATTCAGACGGTTTGTTTTTATTTTTTAGTTTTAATTGTTTTATATTTGCTCCATTTGGAGTAATGCTTTTTACCGTTTACTGTTTTAAAGGCTCTTACGCGAACATAGTATTTCTTGTTGGGCTTAAGCTTTTTAACGGTTTTCTTGGTTACCTTGGCTTTCTTTGCCCAAACAGATTTTCTGCCTTTTTTGAATTTCTTATCTTTTGCAAGCTGAACCTGATAGCCGCTTACGCCCTTAACCTTATTATAGATTACCGTAATTTTCGTTTTGCTGCTGCGAAGCTTTTTGATTTTTGTTGCTTTAACGCTTACTTTTTTAGTACTGCCCGATGACGGTGCGCCCGAATCGGGAGCAGGAACGGGAATGGGGTCCGTTTCATAATCCGAGCCGGAACCGGGATTAATCGGAACGGGGTCTGTTTCATAATCGCTTGCAGCAAACGCAAGGGTATTAATTGATAAGCAAAATGTCAGAAGTAATGTAATAAAAACCGATGCTTTTTTCATAGTATCGTCCTCCTTAATTTAATCAGACCGTAACCTCTTCGCCTTCCCACGGACCGGGATTGTTTCCGTTTGAATACGTCTTCATAAGATATGCATAATCCTTTGCGTTTACAATTCCGTCGGAAACGACGTCAAGCTCGGGACAGTCGGTATCGTTAATGTGTTCTGAAAAAGCCATTGTGTAGCTGTTACCGCAAAGCCCGCATGAGAAGGTTATTATTCCGCCGTCAAATTCGACAATCTGATAATTGTGGGTGTGTTCAGTTGTCGTAGTTGTTGTTTTCGGCGTCAACGGGACATGGGGAAGCTCATTGTCACCGTAGGCAATGATACAAAACATTGCGCTGATGGCAATTAAAGCTATTAGCACTTTAGTTACTCTTTTTTTCATAGCTTATCCCTCTTCGAAAATGTCAGCTTTTGACATCGACTGAATTAGTTTTTCGGTATCGGTGAGCGCTTTTTCATAATCAATACCGTATTGTTCTGAAAGCGCTTTTGCAATTTCATCTTTACTTAATCCCTTTTCAATCAAATCCCAGATATATCCCGACGTTTCGTTCATTTCGATAAAAAAGCTTCCGCTGTTTTTCTTATCGGTTGAAACGACGAGATATTTATCTCCGATTTTTCTTTTTACAAAGGTTTTTTTAATCTTCATATTTTTTACCTGTCATTGCCTCGTATGAGGTTATTGCAGCTTCGTCGCTGATATTGCATTCAAGAACATAAACCGGCACGCTTTCAACAAGCTCCGAAAGTAAATCGAGAGTTTTATTAACCGAAAGAGCGGTGGGGGGCAGGTACATCTGGCTTACAATCTCGCTTAATACCTCGCCCGCTTTAACGCGTCTGATTTTATTAACCTCGCCGCGGTGAATAATACAAATACCGCTGAGATTAACGCTTGAATGGTTTTCAAAATGCTCTTTGCCCGCATAGGGCGTTGCGTATGCCGTAACAATGCCGTTTTCAATATGGAGTATCGGCTTGTCACCGTTTACAATCTGAGCGCCGAAAAGCTTTTCCCAAAGCATAATATGGGTTGTCTTTCCCGTTCCGCTCGGAGCGGTGAACATATAGCCCTTTCCGTCAAGCTCAATAACCGCGCCGTGAAACACCATTCTCTTAAAGTCGGGAAGGCGTTTTGCAACCTCACGGTAAACACATATGCTCTCTGCGTAGCCGGGAGAAGGAGTAAAGTCCGAAATATCAATTTCGTTTTGTATATCCGCTTCGCTTACGCTTATGCTGTAATCGCTTTTCCTGTAGGTAAGATAATTTTTGCAGTATTCTTTTGTATAGTCATATTTGCAGTTAACCTCAATTGAGAGTCCTGCAAAGTCAACGTTAAATTTCATACAACACCTTAAAATAATTGTTATCAATATATTATATCATATTTTAAGGCAATAATCAATAATTGAGATTAAAGATTGTTTTTAATAATACCGAGTATATCCTCGTATGTAAATACGCCTTTTCCTACAAGCACCTTGAAGTACCTGCCGTTAAACGCCGCAAACTGTTCGGGCGTTAAGTAATCGGACCATTCCTCATAGGTGTAAAGACCGTATTTGTCAATATCGGCTTGCATTTTAGCTTCGTCATACTTCATATCCTCGCCGATATCAAAGTATTCAAAACGGCCTTCATAATCCTCGCCCGTGATTGAAAGCATATTTTCAACCATAAAGTTTTCATTAAAGGCAGTCTGAAGTGAATAACAGCCGACGGTTTCTTTTGTTACAGTATAGCTTTCAAGAGTAACCTCGGTATTGCTTGCGTCCGGAAGCTGTTTAACGAAACGGTCGCCGATATAGTCGCTTACATTGGACGGCGTGATATATGCATAAGTATTCTTATCTTTATCAAAGAAGCCGTGCTGATTGATTGTTCTTACCTCTGTACCGTCGCTGAATGTAAGAGTAAGAACCTCCCACTCTTTACTTCCGTGGTAGTAGGTGAGTGCAACGGGCTGTGCTTCGTATCGTCCGTTCCACATACTCCAGGTCATTACCATATCGCCCTGCTTAACGTCTTCAATCGGCTTCTGAGTTCCGTCAGCCATCGTTACAAGCGAGCCTTCGGCAACGCATGAGCTGTAAGTCATAGCTCCGAAAGCGTACTGAATATAGAAGTAATAGGTTGTACCGTCGTTTGAAACATAGTGATACTGAACTAAATGACTTGAAGCCGAATTATCCTTTTCGATTTCTTTTGAGGTGTAGCAAAGTCCGTTATTATTTTTGCCGTATCCGTAATACGTAGTTCCCATTGACCTTCCGTACGGCTGATTTGCAAATGCAGCGCCGTTTGCATAACCGAATATTGCGGAATCGGGTCCGTTTGAAGAGCCCTTGCCGTGGGGCCAGGTCGACGAGCTTTTATCATAGGTATACAGCGCAGCGCCGGTATCCTGGTTATAATCGGTAATATTCAGCTCGCTGAATACGGGAGCAAAGTAATAGCCCTTGCCCGAGGAATAAGCTGAATTTCCGTTTGATGAAGTTGCGGGAACGGTTACTATCGGATAGTAAACTGTTTTACCGCCAACCGTGGTTGAGCCTATCGTTGAGCTTGTCTGACTTACGTCGGGCATAACGTAGGTCTTGTTGTCCGTACCTATAACCTGTTTAGCGTTATAGGTACCGGCTGCTCCCGTATATGCAAATGAAGCATAATATGTTGTCTGGTCGGGCTCAACCGCCGAAACGCTGACGTTAAGAGTTTTTTCGTACGTGTGGTTAAACGCGTTACCGTCCTTATCATAGTTATACGGGTCGGTATATGTATAAACGACCTCATAATCAGCGGTTTCGTCAAAGCTGATATTGCTGCTTGTTGTATTTGTATAAGCGGTCTCGCCGACCTTTTTGTACTTAACCGTGTAATCGGAAATGGTGTTTGCATTCTTTGTTACGCTAAGAATCATCGGGTCCCAGCTGAATGCCGATGACGCATTTTCCTTATCAAATGAAATCTGAACCGATTTAGTACCCGTGTCGTAGTAACAATAATTATTGTCGCCCGCGGTTTTGGGGATGTAATTCTTGTTTGTGAAGTCAAAGACTTCGTTCGGAAGAACATAGTACTGACCGTTTGTTCTCGGGCTGTATGCGGGAGAGGTAAGCATTGCGGCGCTTCCCATTGACGATTTAGCCGTGTAAAGAGTTCCCGTATAGCCGAGATATGATTTTTCAACATAACCGTAATTGTTGCCGGTATTATCGTTAACCATACTCTGAGCAGTACTGCTTGAAATATTGCTTGCGCCGGACATAAAGAATATACCCATATTTACGTACTTTGTATTGTTATTTGTAAAGGTATAATTGCTGTCGTTATAAATGCTTGAAAGCACGCTGCTGTATGTCGACGGAATATCGTTCTGACTAAGCCAGTTGTACTGGTTAAAAGAATTGATTATGTTAAGCTTAGCGTCAATACCCGAAACTCTTATGCCGAGTCCTTTGAGTCCGCCGCGGTCGCTCGTCTGAGTAGTACAGTTTTCAAGAGTGGTTTCACCCTTTTGTATTTCAATGTTTGAAAGAGCACCGCCCGAGAAGGTCGAGTTAATAAGGTTTACCGTACCCTCCTTAATTTCAAGAGCGTTTTTAGCCTCGGAAACATAGGAGTTATAGATATTAGCGTCTCCGGTAATCCATACGCCGGGCGCATATTCCTGGTTTGACGTACCGTCTGTTACAAGAGTGGAGTAGATTTTACCCATAAGCACGGCGTTGTTAATCGTTGCGCCGCCGCTCATTGTAATATACGCGCCGTTAGCGCCCGAGGTATTGGTTCTTACGTCGGTAATGGTAAAGCCGTTACCGTAAATAACAGCTTTGTTGCTGACAGTGTTTCTGTTAGCGGTTACGTCGCCGAGAAGTACGGTGTTGGAGCTTATGTTGCCGAGCGCGCCGCTTACCTTGTTAGTACCTGAAACAACCTCAAGATAAAGGGTTGCCGCGGTATTGTTGCCGTGCTTGAGCGTTAAGGTTACAACGCCCGTATTGTTGAATTTAAGAGTACCTTCTCTCCAGTCGGAGGAGTTTGCGGTAAAGGTACCGGTTGCGCTTCCCGCCTTGTTTGTAACGGTTGCGGTAACGTTTGTTATATCAGCGCCGCTTTCGCTGTCAAAGAAGGTACCGAGAGTTACCGTATTGGAAGAGCCGACGCGGTAGAGATAAGAGTCGGTATTAGGCAGCTTAAGCGTGAATTTTTTAATTGTTCTTGCGCTTGTTTCGGAGTTACATACAGTACAGGTCTTTACCTCCTGACCGTCCGAATCAAGAGTAGCCGGAGTCTTAACGCTCCAGGAGTCGCCTTCGGTATGACCGGTAGCGGGGATGGTCTGAGATGCTCTGCTGATTTCTTCGCCGCATACCGAACAGTAAACAACGCTGTCATAAGAGCCGGCAAGAGTGCAGGTGGCCTCAACGCGGTTTTCCTCAACTGCAGGAGCAGGAGTATGACCCAAAGCGTTTGTATAATCGCTTACATATGTGTCGCCGCAACGTGAACAGGTGTAAGTCGTGTAACCCGCCTCGGTGCAGGTCGGAGCAGTGACAACTGAACTATAATCGTGACCTAAAGCGTTAACGTTTGAATCGGTATAAGTATCCTGACATCTTGAACAGGTATGAGTTGTGTATCCCGCCTCGGTGCAGGTCGGAGCAGTGACAACTGAACTAAAATCGTGACCTAAAGCGTTAACGTTTGAATCGGTATAAGTATCCTGACATCTTGAACAGGTATGAGTTGTGTATCCTGCCTCGGTGCAGGTGGGAGCGGTAACAACCGAATTATAGTCGTGACCTAAAGCGGCAAGCGTTACTGCTTCAAGAGTTGTTTCGTTTTCGCAGGCAGCGTCCGTAAAGTACTTATCGCAAACGGAGCAATAGTAATATGGCGTATTACCCGGTTGTGTACAGCTTGCGCTGACTGCGGGATAATAAGCGCCGTGCGCAAGCTCAGTATTGAAATAGTCCTCGGAGCAGCTGTTATACTTGATAAGAGTTTTAGCAAGCTTAACCATTGCAGTGTTTGAAGAGGACGCAATAATTGACGAAGCATAATCAAGAATACGAACGGTAATACTTGCGCCGCCGTAGCTCAGAGTAATGCTTTCTGTAAATTCGACGGGTTTAATTCCCGTAATGTCAATATAATAAGCCTTTTTGCCTTTTTTATAGGTGTATCCCTTTTCAAAGGTGTGCTCGTTGCTGACAACGGGCTGAGCTTCAAGAAGGGGAGAGCTTTCGTCGTCAACGTCATAGTAAATACGAAGCTTTGCCGAAGAGGTAAATATAAAAGACATTGACTTAAAGGAAATTAATTCGGAATTGTTTTTAACTACCGAGGACGTCGCGCTGCAGCTGTCAACGCCGAGCTCGTTATAATAATCGTCTGTGATTTCAACCGTGTTATCGGAATTGGAAATCATATAAGAGCTGAAATAAGCCTGAGCGTATTTTCCGTAAGTTAAAATACATTTACAAAGATTTTTAAGATAATCGCTCTTATATGAAAGCTCTGTATGTACTTCACTGCTCTCCATTGAAATAACGCTCTGACAGTATTTAGCCGCCGAGTAGTTAATTGTATCAATTATATTTTCCCCGTCGTCGAGTATTTCAATAACACAGGGCTCAGCCATCTGAACCGCCGACTGCGGAATTGAAATCTCAAAATAATCGTCGCTGAGCCCGTCAAAATCAACGTTTACGGTTTTTTCATTATAGCCGTTTAAATCAGTGTATTCGTTATAGGTATACCTAAGCGCAGACGCGCCGAGACTTTTATATGTATTATAATCAATATAATAATTAGTAACAATATCCTCGCCGAGCGTAAGAGAAACATAGTTATTTGCGCCGAGGCTCGGTAAACCCTCAGCATGCGTAACAAAACAAGCCCCCGTTATTATGCCGATAAGCATAATAAGAGAGATTAATAATGAAATCAGTTTCTTAGTCGGTTTCATATATGCTTCTCCGTTTTAATAATGAATATTGAATAATAAATAATAATTACAATATTATTCACTATTCAATATCCGTTATTTTTCGGATACCCCGAATTTCTCCGGGGTATCCGTTTTGTTGTTATCCAAGCGGAACTCCGCCGCCACCGTTAACGAGGTCGTCGGGAGCGTTTCCGGGAACAACATCAGCAGGTGTTTGTGTTGGGTCGGATGCTGTTAAGATGTCTTCCTTAGAGGTAACAACAACATTGAAAAGCGGTTC
>JAFSZK010000100.1 GCA_017458975.1 Eubacterium sp.
AAAAAGTACAGCCGTTAGGCTGTACTTTTATCGTTTATTCGGTGAAAAGCGGGGTTGAATAATATCTGTCTCCCGAATCGGGTAAGAGAGCTACAATTGTTTTTCCTGCGTTTTCTTCCTTTTTAGCCAGCTCAATTGCGGTAGAGAGCGCCGCGCCCGAGGAAATTCCTACGGAAATGCCCTCTTTCTTTGCAAGCAGCTTTGAAGCCTCAAACGCCGCCTCGTTTGATGAGGTAATAACCTCGTCGTAAACCTCGGTATTAAGCACGTCGGGTACGAAGCCTGCTCCGATACCCTGAATTTTATGCGCGCCCGGGGTTCCCTTTGAAAGAACGGGAGAGGTTTCGGGCTCAACGGCAATTACTTTTATATTACCGTTTTGCTCTTTAAGGTATTCGCCGACTCCCGTTACGGTTCCGCCCGTGCCCACGCCTGCAATAAATACGTCAACTTCGCCGTTTGTGTCCTTGTAGATTTCAGGACCCGTTGTTGCCTTATGAATCGCAGGGTTGGCAGGGTTAACAAACTGACCGGGAATAAAGCTGTTTTCTATTTCGGCGTTTAACTCCTCGGCTTTTGCGATTGCGCCCTTCATACCCTTTGCGCCCTCGGTTAAAACGAGCTCTGCGCCGTAAGCCTTGAGAATATTTCTTCTTTCAACGCTCATCGTTTCGGGCATTGTAAGAATAATTCTGTATCCCTTAGCCGCTGCTATTGCCGCAAGTCCGATACCCGTATTTCCCGAGGTCGGCTCGATAATCGTTGTGTCCTTATTAATCAGCCCCTTATTTTCGGCGTCCTCAAGCATTGCCTTTGCAATCCTGTCCTTAACGCTTCCTGCGGGGTTAAAGTATTCAAGCTTAACAAGTACCCTTGCTTTAAGGTTTAATTCATTTTCAATATTAGTTATTTCTACAAGCGGAGTGTTTCCTATAAGCTCCGCTGCACTTTTATAAACAGCCATTACTTTGCCTCCTTAAACGCGTTATCCAAATCTTCTATTATATCGTCGATATGCTCCGTTCCGATTGATAGACGGATTGTGTTTTCAAATATACCCTGCTCGGCAAGCTCCTCAGTTGAAAGCTGTGAGTGAGTTGTTGAGGCGGGGTGAATTACAAGGCTCTTAACGTCCGCAACATTTGCAAGAAGCGAAAAGATTTTAAGAGCGTCGATAAATTTCCAGGCTTCCTCTCTGCCTCCCTTGATTTCAAAGGTAAAAATCGAAGCGCCGCCGTTTTTGAAATATTTTTCATATAAAGCGTGGTCGGGGTGCTCCGGCAAAGAGGGGTGATTAACCTTTTCAACCTGCGGATGTTTTGCCAGATATTCAACAACCTTCTTTGTATTCTCTGCGTGTCTTTCAAGACGCAGCGAAAGAGTTTCAACGCCCTGAAGAAGAAGGAACGCGTTAAACGGAGAGATTGCCGCGCCGGTATCGCGAAGCAGGATTGCTCTTATATAGGTTACAAAAGCAGCGGGACCTACCGCGTCATAGAAGGATACGCCGTGATAGCTTGGATTAGCCTCGGCGATATTCGGATACTTTCCGCTTTCCTTCCAGTTAAATTTACCGCTTTCAACAATAATTCCGCCAAGGGTTGTTCCGTGACCGCCGAGGAATTTTGTTGCTGAGTGAACAACTATATCCGCGCCGTGCTCAATAGGTCTTATAAGATACGGCGTGCCGAAGGTGTTATCAACAACAACGGGAAGCCCGTACTTATGCGCAAGCTCGCTTATCGCGTCAATATCAGGAATATCACTGTTGGGATTTCCGAGCGTTTCAAGGTAAATCGCTCTCGTGTTATCCTTAATAGCCCCCTCGATTTCCGCTAAGTTATGCGCGTCAACGAAGGTGGTTTCAATTCCGTACTGCGGGAGGGTATGGGAGAGCAAATTGTAGCTTCCGCCGTAAATGGTTTTCTGGGCTACAATATGCCCTGAGTTTGCCGCAAGCGCTTCAATAGTATAGGTAATAGCCGCGGCGCCTGAAGCGAGCGCCAAAGCCGCGCTGCCGCCCTCCAGTGCGGCAACTCTTTCTTCAAGCACGCCCTGGGTTGAATTTGTAAGCCTTCCGTAAATATTACCCGCGTCGGCAAGTCCGAAACGGTCGGCGGCGTGCTGAGAATTTCTGAACACATATGATGTTGTCTGATAAATCGGGACCGCTCTTGAATCGGACGCCGGGTCCGGAGCTTCCTGTCCCCTGTGTATCTGTAATGTTTCAAATCTGTAACTCATTATATATCTCCTTATTTTTTACTGTTATAGTCGTCGAGTGCTTTTTTAATTGCCTCTTCGGCAAGCACCGAGCAATGAATTTTATGCTTTGGTAAGCCGTCAAGCGCTTCGGCTACCGCCTTGTTTGTAAGAGTGAGCGCCTCGCTTACGGGTTTCCCCTTAATCAGCTCGGTTGCCATTGAGCTGGAGGCTATCGCGCTGGCACAGCCGAAGGTTTCAAACTTAACGTCTTTAATAATGTCATTTTCAATTTTAAGATAAATCTTCATAATGTCGCCGCACCTTGCGTTGCCGACCTCGCCGACTCCGTCTGCATTTTCGATTATACCGACATTACGCGGATTCATAAAATGGTCCATTACCTTTTCGCTGTATAAAGCCATATTGATACCTCCTTTTAATATGTTTTTTATAAAATATATTCCCGTTTCCCCTCCTGAAGGTCACGCCATACCGGCGAAAAGCCTCTGAGGTAAGAAACAACCTCTTTAACGTTTTTGATAATATAATCAGCCCCGTCAAGGGTAATATCCTCGCCTAAGCTTAAACGAAGAGAACCGTGTGCAACGTCGTGTATTCTTCCGATTGAAAGCAAAACGTGGCTCGGGTCAAGCGAGCCCGAGGTACAGGCGCTGCCCGAGGAGGCGCTTATGCCTCTTTGGTCAAGAAGGATTAAAAGCGATTCGCCCTCAATACCCTCAAAGCTGAAATTGATATTACCCGAAAGCCTGCTTTTTGCGTCGCCGTTAAGTGCACTGTGCGGAATTTCGGATAAGCCCTTAATAATATAGTCCCTGACCTTTTCCTTATGGGCGTTATGCTTATCCATATTTTCCACAGCTTCCTCGAGCGCCGTAACCATAGCCATAATTCCGGGTAAATTCTCGGTTCCCGCACGCTTTCCCTTTTCCTGAGCGCCGCCTTCAATAAGATTTGTAAGAACTATTCCCTTTCTTACATAGAGGAAGCCCGTGCCCTTTGGTCCGTGGAATTTATGCGCCGAAGCCGAAAGCATATCAATATTCATTTCTTTAACGTCTATTTTAAGATGGCCTATTGCCTGAACCGCGTCGGTGTGAAATAACACGCCGTGCTTCTTACATATTTCTCCGATTTCCTTAATCGGCTGAATTGTTCCGATTTCGTTATTCGCCGTCATTATTGTTACAAGACAGGTATCCTCTCTTATTGCCGCTTCAAGCTCTTTTGGAATAACAATACCGTTTTCGTGTACGGGAAGAAGAGTAATTTCAAAACCCTGCTTTTCAAGCTTTTTGAGCGTGTGCAAAATTGCGTGGTGCTCAAACGCGCTTGAAATAATATGCATTTTGCCTTTTTTTCTTCCGATTTCAGCCGCCGAAAGGAGAGCCTGGTTATCCGCTTCGCTTCCGCCGGAGGTGAATATCACTTCGTTTCTGTCAGCGTTAATAATATCGCAGATACAACATCGCGCGTACTCAAGCTTTTCCTTAGCCTTTTGTCCTATCATATAAAGGCTTGACGGATTGCCGTAATATTCATCCATACACATTACCATTGTATCAATTGCCGCCTTGCTCATTTTAGTAGTTGCGGCGTTATCTGCATAGATTTTCACGGGTATTCTCCTTTCGTTATTTTTCTAAATTATATTCCTATTCGCCTACTGTGTCAATAGGTAATTAAAATTTTAGTTGATTTACCCATTTACCCTGTGGTATAATAGGTAATAATAGTCAAAATACACAAAAAAGGAGCTGAAATAATGATTTCAACAAAAGGAAGGTACGCTCTTCGCGTTATGATTGATTTGGCAAAGCAGCACAGCGAAAGCTATATTCCCCTTAAAGAGATTGCCGAGCGCCAGGGAATTTCAAAAAAGTATCTTGAAATAATCGTAAAAGAGCTTGTAAACGCAAAGCTTCTTGTGGGCGTAAGCGGTAAGGGCGGCGGTTACCGTCTTTCAAGAAAGCCCGAGGAATATTCGGTGGGCGAAATACTTGAGGTTACCGAGGGCTCGCTTGCGATAGTCGCGTGTTTAAGCAAGGACGCCGAAAAATGCCCGAGAGCCGAAAAATGCGAAACGCTCCCGATGTGGAGCGAATACAATAAAATGATATATGATTTCTTTTATTCAAAAAAACTCTCCGATTTAATACAGTAAAACAACAAGGGGCACCCGTCGTAATGTTGAGTTGCGATAACGAAGTTTTTTAGGAATAGCGGTACAGCTTAACGGCTGTACCGTTTTTCCTTGTTTAATTATGCGGTTTCTTTGGCTGCACGCCATTTACCTCTGCCATCAACGGCGACTAAGTCCTCATCATCGGCAATGTTTATCATACCGATAGCTTTGTAGTAAATATCGATTTTTTGTCGCCTGTGTCCGCTGCTTTTATCGGGAGCGTGTACAACAATTTTGTCGACTAGCTCATTTACCATTTCAGCCGTTAAGGTTTCGGGGTCGGTGTACTTGCGTACATTTTTGAGAAATTGATTTAGGTCGTATTGCTCTTGCTCACCCATATCAATCAGTTCTTGTAACCTTGCAATTTCAGCCTTGATATTTTTCTGTTCGGTTTCATAGTCGGATGACATCATATCAAAGCGTTCATTGCTGATTATGCCCGAAACCATATCTTCGTATAACCGCTTAAAAAGCTCGTCAAGGTTATCACATCTGGCTTGTAGGTTTACAATATCCTTTTTAGCTTTTTTGACCGCTTCAATATGCTCTGCGTTTGCCTTCTCAATTTCTTTTCTGACAAAAGCATCCTCAAACATTTGAACATAGGATAACACGTTTTTTAAGTGCTTGAACACAAGATTGGTTAGTACAATATGACGAATATAGTGACAACTGCAAGTTCCCGTATTACTGCGATAATTTGAGCAGGTGTAGGATTCTATACTTTCATCCCAGTGAACAGAGGTGTTGAAATATAGCTTAGCTCCGCAATCTGCACAAAACACTTTTCCGGAAAAGATGCTGATTTTTCCTGTAAGAGTAGGTCTGTGCTTGTGACTGCGTATTTCTTGTACCGTTTCAAAGGTTTCCTTGTCAATGATTGCAGGTTGCGTGTCTTCAAACAATAAGCGTTGCTCCTTTGGAGTTTTGATACGCTTTTTACTTCTAAAGTTTTTTGACGCTGTTTTGAAATTCTCGGTGCAACCTGTATAATCAATGTTTTCAAGAATTTTTGCAATAGAATGGTGGGACCACTTGTACGGTTCTAACGGTAACGGCTCGCCTTGTCGTTTTAAGTGGTATGCTGTTGGCGTTAAATACTTTTTCTCTTTGCGCAGAGTTTTTTCAATCTGTGAAGGACCATAGCCCTTTACACAAAGTTGTATATCAAGCGGATATTCTGTGAATACCTGTCAATGCGCCGCCAAGCTTCTCGCATTTCTGGCGATAACGGTTTGTGCTGATGCTTTTTCGGCAAGTAACCTAAACGGTAACAGTAATACAGGTACAACGCCTTTAATCCTGTAACCTTTTTTGTACGCTGCAAGCTGCCTCTGAAAGTCATCGGTATTGGGCGTATATATCGTGGCTTGGTTTCCGTCATATAGTCACGGTAATTGTTGTAGCTCTCAAAGATGTTTTCTTTCTTAATGCGCTCCATAATACGATTGTGTGCGTAATCTTCACCGAGCCGAAACATACGAGTCGCTTTCTTTCCGCCGATAGGTTTAATAGTCCAATACATCCTTTTCGGATTCATATTAACTTCGTAACCTTGCTCGCGCATTACCTGATTAAAAGTTTTTGCATCAACGCTATGAGCAATAGCAAAATCGATTGCCTCACGCATAAGGTTAAAGGTTGTCGGTTCTCCGTTCTTTTCCGCGAAGTAAATTGGTCTCGGCGTTTTACCGAGAGGTTTCTCGATAACCGTAAGCCCGTATTCACGGCATAAGTCATCGGATAACTCACGAAACTTTTCATAGGCTTTTTTGTTGCAGTCAAACTTGTAACCGTTCCACATATTAACGCTGTTAACAACGAAGTGATTATGCAGGGTGTTTGTATCAAGATGTGTAGCGACTACAACTTGGTAATCTGCACCCCACATCTTTTGCGCTAACTTAATGCCGATCTCGTGGCAAAGCTCACGGCTGACTTCACCCGTCTTAAAAGATTGGTAAGCGTGGTAAGCAAGATTGCCGCCTTCCTTATCGAAACGGTGCTTCACTCTTTCCATTTCTTCAAGAGCAGTATCAGTGTTACAATTCACTCCTGTTACAAAACACATTTCTTCCGATTCTGTTTTGTATTTGTTACCGGCATAATGCAGTACTTCTTTCAAGTCGAAGTAAATGGTTTTGTTCGGGTTAGAAGCATAGTCCACAACTCGTGACAAGCTATCCTTAATTGTCCATATCTTTGTTGTTCCCAACATCATCACCTCCATAGTGTTGTAAAGCCTTCAATGCCAAGTTAGCAAAGCGCGGCTGCTTAAACATGACCGCTTGCTTGTAAATTGTTTCGAGTTCAGGAGGCGGTGCAACGGTAATATCTTTTTCAAGCCCGACTGTGCGAAGATACGCCGACAAAGATTGCTGACATAATTTCGCTTTGCGTTCCATAATTCTTTTCTCTTCTTTGCTTACTCTCAGGTTAATTAAAATATCTCTTTTCGGCATAACTTCTCCTTTCTTCAGGGGGTTAAAGGGGTTCTCCCATTTCCGCCATTTGCGGCTCCGGTTTTGTGTCTTTACAAAACCTATGCTCGCTACAGTCTATTACAGCCTGTAGGTTAATCATTTCTAATTAAATTCTACTTTCCGAAAATATCATTATCAAGCGATGGGTGGTGGTTTTACTTAACCGCTCATGGCTTGACAAATGACTTGTTTTGTGGTATGCAAACACGGTTTTATTTTCGGTTGGCAGTTAACTTAAACTCCTTTTCCATCCATTTCCCGACAGATTATTATCCCACTTTTACGAAAAATATATTGTCGAAAAATAACGCTCTAAACACTTTTTTAGACAACAAAAAAGAGCCGCTTGCCTGGGAAGCAACACATTTTTTCTGTGTTTACTTCACCATTCAAACGACTCTTTTACTCTCTAATTACTCTATTCGCTTTATCCATTCACTCATAAACACATATTTAATTTGTGGATTTATTATATCAAACAAATGTTCTTCCGTCAAGAATTATTTAGAATATTTGTTCGTTTTTGTAAATGCTTGATTTGAAATTATAAACTATTCTGCTAATTTTATAATTATTAATTTGAAACTATAACATTGTATTTTAGCACAACTGAATAAAGTATAAAAAATCCTGTTTTTTTAATTGAAAGACGGTGTGACATATGATAGAATATATAATAACACAGTGTAATTTATAACGATAATCAGGAGGACTAAAAAATGATATTCAGTGTATCTGTTTTTAACCTGATAAATCTAATATTTATTGCAGCAGGTATCGGTATTTGCGGATTGAGCTTGCTGCAGATTAATGCCTCATCTCACCTGCGAAAAGAAGTACGAAGATATTTTCAAGTTTTCTTTTCGGTTATTATTCTTTATATTTCTGCACATCTTGCACGGCAGTTAATGGATGGAATACCCGGCAGCGGCGTGCGGATTGCGCTCTATATCGTAACATTCACAGAAATGATTGCGGCAGGCTTTATGTCGTATATGATGTCTCTGCTGATTCTCGGTGCGTCAAAAGCCGATAAAAAGACAAACAAAATATTCGGTATTTTGTTTTTGATTCTGCTTTGTGTTCATATTGTGCTATTGAGCGTCGGCTGGGGATTTGATTGGCTCTATTACTTTGACGCTTCTAATGTGTATCATCGTTCCCCAGCGTACATTGTTTCAAATCTCTGTCCGTTTGCTATGCTGATAGCGGATATCGTTCTGCTGATTCGTTTCAAAGATAATATTGATTCCAAGCTCAGGTCTG
>JAFSZK010000011.1 GCA_017458975.1 Eubacterium sp.
GAGTTAACGGAGTGGGCAAAACCACAACAATCGGTAAGCTTGCTCTTCGTCTGAAAAATATGGGAAGAAGCGTTATCTTAGGCGCTGCGGATACCTTCCGCGCCGCGGCTATTGAACAGCTTCAGGTATGGGCGGACAGAGCCGACGTACCCCTTATCAAGCATGCCGAGGGCAGCGACCCCGCCGCTGTCGTTTACGATACAATCCAGGCAGGCAAGGCGAGGGGAAGCGACGTAATTATTATTGATACGGCGGGCAGACTCCATAATAAGAAAAACCTTATGGACGAGCTTAATAAAATCAGCCGCGTTATAGACCGCGAGCTTCCCGACGCTTCAAGGGAGACCCTTTTAGTGCTTGACGCAACAACGGGTCAGAACGCCGTTAACCAGGCCAAGGACTTTAAGGACGCAGCGGGTATTACCGGAATTATTCTTACAAAGCTTGACGGTACTGCGCGCGGCGGCGTGGTTCTTGCAATTAATAACGAGCTTGACGTACCCGTTAAATTTGTAGGCGTCGGCGAACAGATTGACGACCTTCAGCCCTTTGATGCAGAAGCGTTTGCAAGCGCAATGTTTGATTTAAAGCCGACCCACGACGATGACGAAAGCATTGCCGATTTCATAACGGGAATCGAGGAAGAGGAATAATGGATTTTATTTTAGCGTCTAACAATAAGAAAAAGCTTGCGGAAATGCAAAGAATACTTTCGCCCCTCGGAATTAACGTTGTTACCGCAAAAATGCTCGGCAGAGAGCTTACGGACGTTGTTGAGGACGGCGAAACCTTTGAGGAAAACGCAAGAATAAAAGCCGTGAGTGCGTGTGAGGAAATGAAAATGCCCGCAATCGCTGACGACAGCGGACTCTGCGTCGATTATCTTGACGGCGCTCCGGGTATCTATTCAGCCCGTTTTTCGGGCGGTCACGGCGACGATGAGGCTAATAATGCCCTTCTTCTTAAAAAGCTTGAGGGCGTGCCTATGGAGCGCCGTACGGCGTATTACGTTTGCGCAATCTGCTGCGTTTTTCCCGACGGAAGGGAAATTACCGTAAGAGGCGAGTGCCACGGACATATCGGCTTTGAGCGTGACGGAAACGAGGGCTTCGGCTATGACCCGCTCTTCGTTTATGAAGGAAAGGCTTTCGGACGTTATACCGCACAGGAAAAGGACAGAATATCCCACAGAGGAAATGCACTCAGAAAACTGACTGATGAGTTGGAGAAGATTATATGACATCAAAAGAAAGAGCAAAATTAAGAGCGCAGGCAAACCCGCTTGAGCCGATTATTCAGATAGGCAAAGAGGGAATAAGCGACAATCTTTTAACCCAGATTGACGATACTCTCGATACAAGGGAGCTTATCAAAATCCGCGTACATCTTGAAACCGCGCCCGAAGCGCCCAAAGACCTTGCTTATAAAATTGCAGAAAGTCTTGAAGCCGAGGTAATTCAGGTTATCGGCGGCGTTATCGTGCTTTACCGCGAGGCGGATGAAGAGCGAATTGCCGAAAAGAAGAACCGCCGCGGCTCGGGTAATGCCAAAGCAAAGGCAAAAAAGAAAGTAAAAATTAAGGGTATGCGTGCAAGACAAAGGGAAAAGGAAGCTAAAAATCCCTACGCTAAGTACGACAGACCGAAAAGAGGATAAGTATGAGAATAGGAATCTTCGGCGGAGCCTTTAATCCGGTTCATAACGGACATCTTCAGCTTATGAACTCATATCTTGAAGCTCTCGGACTTGACAGAATTATTCTTATTCCCACCTCCGACCCGCCGCACAAAAGCGGAAAGGGACTTGTTCCCGAAGAGGACAGGCTTAATATGTTACGCCTTGTTACAAGCAATAATCCGATATACGAGGTAAGCGACCTTGAATTCAGGCGTGAGGGAAAAAGCTATACTTATCATACTCTTTGCCAGCTGAGACGGCTCTATCCCCTTGATGAGTTTTATCTTATTATCGGTTCCGACCAGTATCTTACCTTTGAAACCTGGTACAGGGCTGACGATATTTTAAAAATGGTAACCGTTTGTACTATGGCAAGAAACGGTGACGATTACGAAAAGCTCCTTGATTACAAAAACGAAAATAAAAATATGAAAAACACCGTAATTTCGGATTTTGAGGTTGTTGAGATTTCGTCGAGCAACATAAGAGAAAGGGTTAAAAAACGCGAGAGCATAAGCGGTCTTGTCCCCGAAAAAGTTGAAAAATATATTAAGGAGCACGGGCTCTATGTATGAAGAATATATTAAACTGATTAAAGAGAATTTATCAGAGTACCGTTTTCACCACAGTATGTGCGTAGCCGAGCGGGCGAGAGAGCTTGCAAAAAAGCACGGCGCAGACGAAAACAAGGCGTACCTTGCGGGAATACTCCACGATATAACCAAGGAAATGCCGATAGACGAACAGGCAAAGCTTATTGAAGAAAACGGTCATACCTTAACCGAAACCGAAAAGAGCAATACAAGAGTGTATCACCAGATGAGCGGCGCGGCATATATTAAAAATGTCCTCGGTATAACCGACGAAGAAATAATCGGCAGCGTAAGATATCATTCAACCGGTCACGAAAATATGACTCTTTTTGAATTGATAATCTACCTTGCAGACTTCACAAGCGAAGACAGAAGTTATCCGGACGTTGATATAATGCGAAAGAAGACCGATGAAAATCTGTATGATGCAATGCTTTATTCGCTCTCATATACTATACAGTCAGTAGCAAAAGAATACAGAACTTTACATCCCGATACGGTTTTATGCTATAATTGGGTGTTAAATTATACAAATAGTAATAACAACTAACAGGAGAGATTTAATGAAACAAGACTATTTTGAAATCGTAAAAACTGCAGTTAAGGCGATTGACTCAAAGAGAGGGGCGGATATTGACGTTATCAAGGTTGACGACCTTACAATCCTTACCGACTACTTTGTAATTGCAACCGCGTCGTCGAATACCCAGCTCAAGGCGATTGCCGACGAGATTGAGTTTAAGCTCAGCGAGCAGGGTATAGAGCCCCACCATATTGAGGGAAGAACGAGCGAGTGGATTTGTCTTGACTATACGGGCGTTGTAATTCACGTTCTTCTTAACAAGGGAAGGGATTTTTACCAGATTGAGCGACTCTGGGAGGACGGCGAAAAAATAGATATTGACGATTTAATCATTAAGGAATAAAATAGTATTAACGCTATTATCGGAGGATAAAAAATGGACTATAATTTTAAGAAGATTGAAAAGAAATGGCAGGATATCTGGGAAGAGAAGGGTACCTTTAACGCCGTTGACGGAAGCGATAAGGAAAAATTCTATGCCCTCGTTGAATTCCCGTATCCCTCGGGCGCGGGTATGCACGTAGGCCATATCAAGGCGTATTCGGGTCTTGAGGTTGTATCAAGAAAAAGAAGACTTCAGGGCTATAACGTACTTTTCCCGATAGGCTTTGACGCATACGGACTTCCTACCGAAAACTATGCGATTAAAACAGGTATTCATCCCCGTAAGGTTACGGATATGAATATTGAAAAATTCACCTCCCAGCTCAAGAGAGTCGGCTTCTCCTTTGACTGGAACCGTGTTATCGACACCACCGACGAGGACTACTATAAGTGGACCCAGTGGATTTTCCTTAAGATGTTTGAAAACGGTCTTGCTTTCAGGGATAAGACCCTTGTAAACTATTGTCCCTCGTGTAAGGTAGTTCTTTCAAATGAGGATTCCCAGGGCGGTAAGTGCGATATCTGCCACAGCGACGTAGTTCAGAAATCAAAGGACGTATGGTATCTTCGTATTACCGCGTATGCCGATAAGCTTCTTGAAGGACTTGAAGAGGTCGATTATCTTCCTAACGTTAAGCTTCAGCAGATTAACTGGATAGGCAAGTCAAAGGGCGCGTTTGTAAACTTTTCAATTAACGAGGCTCCCGAGGAGCTGCGTATATATACAACCCGTCCCGATACTCTTTTCGGCGTAACCTTTATGGTTATTGCGCCCGAGCATCCTCTTATTGATAAGTACAGCGATAAGATTTCAAATATGGACGCTATCGAGGACTACCGTAAGGAGTGCGCAAAGAAAACTGAATTTGAACGTACTCAGCTTGTTAAGGAAAAGACGGGCGTAAGGATTGAAGGTCTTACCGCAAAGAATCCCGTAAACGGAAAGGATATCCCCGTATATATTTCCGACTACGTAATGATGGGCTACGGTACGGGCGCTATTATGGCTGTACCCGCTCATGACCAGCGCGACTGGGAGTTTGCAAAGAAGTTCGGTATTGATATTATTGAGGTTATCAAGGGCGGAGATATTTCACTTGAAGCCTACACGGGCGACGGCGAAATGGTAAATTCCGAATATCTTAACGGACTTACAAATAAAAAGGACTCAATCGCAAAAATGATTGAGAAGCTTGAAGAAAAGGGAATCGGCGAAGAGGGCGTACAGTATAAGATGAAGGACTGGGCGTTCAACCGTCAGCGTTATTGGGGCGAGCCTATTCCGATTGTTCACTGTCCCGATTGCGGTCTTGTTGCCGTACCCTATGACGAGCTTCCGCTGCGTCTTCCCGAGGTTGAAAACTTTGAGCCGGGACAGGACGGCGAAAGCCCGCTTGCAAAAATTGACTCCTTCGTTAACTGCAAGTGTCCTAAATGCGGCAAAGACGCAAAACGCGAAACCGATACAATGCCCCAGTGGGCAGGCTCGTCGTGGTACTTCCTTCGTTATATCGACCCGCATAATGACGAGGCTCTTGCCGATATGGATAAGCTTAAGTACTGGGGTCCCGTTGACTGGTATAACGGCGGTATGGAACACGTTACCCGCCATATGATTTATTCCCGCTTCTGGCACCGCTTCCTTTATGACATCGGCGCAGTTCCGTTTAAGGAGCCCTATCTTAAGAGAACGGCTCAGGGTCTTATCTTAGGTCCCGACGGCGTAAAAATGAGTAAGTCAAGAGGAAAC
>JAFSZK010000101.1 GCA_017458975.1 Eubacterium sp.
GTAGTGGTCACGGGCGTTGAAATGTTCCGCAAGATGCTGGATGATGCGCAGGCGGGCGACAACATCGGTGCACTGCTGCGCGGTGTACAGCGCAATGAGATCGAGCGTGGCCAGGTGCTGGCGAAGCCCGGTTCCATCAAGCCCCATACAAAGTTCACAGGTCAGGTTTACGTTCTTTCAAAGGACGAGGGCGGACGTCATACTCCTTTCTTCAATAACTACCGTCCCCAGTTCTATTTCAGAACAACTGACGTAACAGGCGTTATTTCTCTTCCCGAAGGAACAGAGATGTGTATGCCCGGCGACAACGTTGATATGAATGTTGAGCTCATTACTCCTATCGCTATCGAAAACGGACTTCGTTTCGCTATTCGTGAAGGCGGCAGAACTGTAGGTTCAGGCGTTGTTATCGGTATCGAAGAGTAATTCAATTGCTTTTTAAAAAGACCGCTTCGGCGGTCTTTTTTGTTGCGTTTTTACTTGTAACTGTTTCTTATATTTGATATAATACTTACTATGGATATTAACGAAACAATGCTTGAAAAAATAAACGGCACCGTTGAGGACGTCAGCTTTTATAACGAAAGCACGGGCTTTTGCGTAATGGAAATCAACACGGGCGAGGAAGGCGTAACCGTTGTCGGCGCTCTCGGCGAGGTTGCCGAGGGAACTCAGATTGAAGCTCTCGGAAAATGGGATTTTCACCCGTCGTTCGGACGTCAGTTCAGAGCCGAAAGTATTAAACAGACGCTTCCTGCGGACGCAGGGGGCATTCTTCGTTATCTCTCCTCGGGAATTATTCGCGGCGTTCGCGAGGCTACCGCAACAAAAATTGTTGAGGCTTTCGGCGCGGATACCTTTGATATTATTGAAAACGAGCCGGAGCGACTTGCCGAGATTAAGGGAATTACCAAAAAGAAGGCAAGGGAAATCGGAAGGGAATTTAAGGCGCAGTTTGCCGCAAGGGAAACGCTTCTTGAGCTTGGCGCGCTCGGTCTGAGCCAGAATCAGGCGATTAAGCTTTACTCTCTTTATAAAGGCGAGGCGCTCGATATTGTAAGGGAAAATCCCTATGCGATTATTGGCGCGGCTACGGGAATTACCTTTGATAAGGCGGACGAGATTTACGACGCGCTTGACGAAAAACCCGAGTATTCCTGCCGCGCGATTGCGGGAGTTACCCATATTGTAAGACATAATCTCTCAAACGGACACACCTGTATCCCGAGGGATAAGATTTTTGCGCCCGCGTGCGAGCTTCTCGGCTGCAGGGACGACTATGTTGATATTGCCATTGATAACGCGATTGAGGAGCATTTACTTACCCAGTACGTTATTGACGACAGACCGTTTCTTTTCCTTCCCGAAATCTTTGAGGCGGAGAACAATATTGCGGACAGAATAAAGGTTATGAAAAAGTTTCCGCCCAGCGAAAACGCGGTCTTTACCTCCGAGGTTCTGAGCTTTGAAAAAGAGAATAAAATCGAGTTTGACGATAAGCAGAGGCTTGCAATCGAAATTGCGGTTAAGAAGGGGCTTCTTATTCTTACGGGCGGTCCCGGTACGGGTAAAACAACTACCGTAAAGGGAATTATAAGCCTTATGAAAAGCAGGGGGCTCAAGGTTGCGCTTACGGCTCCCACGGGACGGGCAGCTCAGCGTATGGAGGAGCTTACGGGCTTTGAGGCAAAGACGATACACCGCCTTCTTGAGGTTGAATATAAGGAGGGCGCGCTGACGCCGGGCTTTGTTCACGATATAAGAAATCCCCTTGACGTTGACGCGGTTATAGTCGACGAGCTGTCAATGGTTGATATAACCCTTTTCGCCGCGCTTCTTGACGCTATGCCGCTCAGGGCAAGGCTTATTATGGTCGGCGATAAGGACCAGCTTCCCCCCGTCGGCGCGGGTAACGTTTTAAAGGATTTAAACGAAAGCAATATTATTGATACAATTACGCTGGATAAGGTTTTCCGCCAGGCGATGAAAAGCCGTATTATCACTAACGCCCACAGGGTTGTAAAGGGCGAAATGCCCGTTATTGAAAATTCGCCCGAAAGTGATTTCTTCCTTTTAAGCGAGAATAACCGCTATAACGCGGCGAAGAAGGTAGTTGACCTTGTTACCCACAGAATACCCGCTAATTACGGCTTTGAGCCGATGAGGGATATACAGGTTCTTTGTCCGAGCAGGGTGGGAGAAACGGGAACGGCGAATATCAACGCTCTCCTGCAGCAAAGGCTCAACCCGCCCGACCCCAAAAAGCGCGAGCTTAAATATAAGGGCTATACTCTGCGCGAGGGCGACAGGGTAATGCAGATAAAAAATAATTACGACGTGCCGTGGTTCAAGGGAAAAGACAGCGGTACGGGCGTATTCAACGGCGATATCGGTATACTTAAAACCATTGATAAGGCAAACGACGTAATCAGCGTTATTTTTGACGACCGCGAGGCGGTTTACACCCTTGAAAACGTAAGGGAGCTTGAGCTTGCCTATGCGATGACCGTACATAAAAGTCAGGGAAGCGAATTTCCCGCGGTTGTTATGCCCGTCGTTTCCGTTCCCGAAAAGCTTGCTTATCGTAATCTTTTTTATACGGCGCTTACGAGGGCGAAGGAGCTTATAGTTCTTGTCGGAAATGAAAGGGAAATTAAGAAAATGATTGATAACGATAAAAAGTCAAGAAGATTCTCAGCCCTTAAATTCTTTATTGAAAATGATACGGATATATAATATAATACTAATAAGATTAAGAGAAATAGAATTGAAAGTTGAAAAACTATGTTCGGATATGATTTAGGAATAGATTTAGGTACAAGCAGGATTGTTATTTCGGTTCCCGATAAGGGGATTGTTTTAAACGAGCCGAGCTACGTTGCCTACGATATTGAAACGGAAAAAATCCTTTACGCGGGAAGAAGGGCGTTCTATCTTCAGGGAAGGGAGCCCGAGGGCGTTGCCGTTGCTCAGCCTATTAAAGAGGGCGTTATCGGCAACTACTCCTTAACCCAGCAAATGGTAAGGCTTTTTGTTTCAAAGGTTATTAAAAAGAACGTCTTTAAGCCGAGGGTTGTCGCTTCAATCCCCGCGCTTGCAACCGACGTTGAAAGAAGAACGCTCGTCTCCGTTATTATTGCGGCGGGCGCCCGTTCGGTATGCCTTGTTGAGGATACGCTTTGCGCGGCTTTCGGCGCGGGAATAGACCCCGCCCAGCCAAACGGCGCCTTTGTTATTGACATCGGCGGCGGTACTACGGATATGGCTATTATCTCCCAGGGCGCAATGAGCCAGAACGAAACTCTTGATATAGCGGGCGACTCGTTTGACGCGGAGATTATACGCTTTTTAAAGGAAAAATATAATATTTTAGTAGGCGTCAGAACGGCTGAGGAAATTAAAAATTCAATCGGCTGCGCTGTGCCGAGGGACGAAGAAATAACCATGAACGCAAAGGGAAGAAGCGCCGAAACGGGACTTCCTATGATTATTGAGGTAAGCTCAAATGAAATTTGTCACTGTTTAAAGCCGCTTCTTTCATAGCTTACCGCGGCGGCTCAGATTATGTTTGAGCGAACCTCGCCCCAGCTTGTTGCGGACATAACCTCCTCCGAGGTGCTTTTAACGGGCGGGTGTGCCGAGCTTTACGGACTTGATAAGTTCTTTGCCGAGGCGCTCGGACTTGAGGTCAGGGTTGTGCCCCACCCGAATTTGTGCGTTGCAAAGGGCGCGTGCGTTGCGCTTAATAAAATGCATATTCTTGATAACTACGGCTACAGCTTTAAAACAAAAGAGGATGTAAGAATAAGATGATTCATATTTATTACGGCTACGGTAAGGGCAAAACCTCCGCGGCGCTCGGTCTCGGACTCAGGGCAAGAGGCGCGGGAAAGAGTGTTACACTTATTCAGTTTTTAAAGGATAATAAATCAAGCGAGCTTGGCGTTTTACCCTTTGACGTTTTTGCCGCTCCCGAGAGCCTGCCCTTTAATCCGGGTGAGGAGTATAAGCAGTGGGTGTCTTCGGCGATTGATTATATTAAAAGCAGTAAGCACGACGTTATAATTCTTGACGAATTTCTTGATATTATCGGCTCCTTTATTGAGGAGGAGGACGCGCTCGGGCTTATTACCCCGCTTAAAGGCGAGGTCGTTATAACGGGTCACAGGGAGGTTAAAAGCCTTTTTGACAAAGCGGATTATCTTACTCATTTTGATAAAATAAAGCACCCCTACGACAGGGGCGTTAAGGCAAGAAAGGGAATCGAGTTTTAAGGAGGGATTTTGTGAACGGTTTTTCAAAAGCGCACCCGACGGTACAGCTTTTGTTTTTTGCTGTCGCAATAATTATACCCCTATCCTTTTCAAATCCCTTCATCTCGGCTGCCTCGCTTTTCGGAGCAGTTGTTTTCAGCCTTGTTAACGATACTAAAAGGGGCTTGAAGTCCCTTATTTACTCGCTTGCGGCGATAGTTGCCGTGGGCGTTTTTAATATGCTTTTTGCCCATTACGGAAATACGGTTATCTTCGTTGTAAAGGAAACTAACTTTACACTTGAAGCCTTCGCCTTCGGAATTAATCAGGGTATGCTGCTTGCCTCGTCAATAATCTGGTTTACCTATTTCGGACGTATTCTTGACAGCGAGCGGCTTATGTATCTCTTTCGCTTTGCGCCCAAGCTCGTTTTGCTTTTTTCAATGGTGCTCGGCTTCATACCGAGATTTATAACTAAATTCGGCGATATTAAGGACGCAAAGGCGGGATTGCGCGGCGGGAAAAAGCCCGAAACGGCGAGGGAAAAAATGAGCGACGCGCTTGAAAACCTTTCAGCCCTTGTAACCTACTCGCTTGAGAGCAGTATCATAACGGCGGATTCAATGAGCGCAAGGGGCTTTAATATTAATAAGCCGAGAGCGTCAAGATTTCCCTTTACCAACCGCGATTTGGTTTTGCTTTCTCTTTTTATTTTTACTCTTTTTGAAATGATACTTCAAAAGGCTGCGGGTAATCTAAGCTTTTATTTTGAGCCTGAGCTTCGTATTAAATCGCTCAGCTTAGTTGCCCTTGAGGTGTTTATACTATTTAATCTCATACCCTCGATTATTGATTTACGAAAGGTGTACAAATGGAAAAGATTAAACTCGAAAAAGTGAATTTTACCTATCCCGAAGGCAGCAAAAAGGCGCTTGAGGATATTTCGTTTTCCGTAAACGAGGGCGAGTTCTGTCTTGTTTCGGGCGCCTCGGCTGCCGGAAAATCAACCCTTATGAAGCTTCTTAAAGCGGAAATTGCGCCAAAGGGCGAGCTCAGCGGAGAAATAAGAGTTAACGGCATTGCGGGCTACGTATCACAAAACGTCAGCGAAAGCATAGTATGCGACAGGGTCAGAAGCGAGTTGTCCTTCGGTCTTACGGGCGAGGGTATGAGCAGCGGGGAAGCCGAGCTTCTTGTTGCGGAAACCGCGTCTTATTTCAACCTTGAAAGTAAGCTTGACTCTGAGATTTCAAAGCTTTCGGGCGGCGAAAAGCAAATGGTAAACCTTGCCGCGGTAATGATTACCAAGCCCGATATTTTAATCCTTGACGAGCCCTGCTCCCAGCTTGACCCCGTGTCGGCTGAGAGATTTATGAATACGGTTAAAAGGCTTCACCGCGATTTTAAAACCACGGTTATTATAAGCGAGCATTCAAGCGAGGAGGTTTACTACCTTGCCGACTCCGTGCTTCTTCTTGAAGGCGGCAGACTTCTTATTAAGGACGCTCCTCAGTGCGTGCTCGATTTCTGTAAAAGTACGGAAAATAAAATGCTTTGCTCGTTTCCTTTAAAAATGAGGCTCGCTTCCTTTGAGGCAAAGCCTGCTGAAAACGGCGAAAAAATGCCGAAAACCGACCTTGAGGCAAAGGGCGTTTTCTTTGCTTACGAAAAGGGTGAGGGAGTTCTCGGAGGGCTTGATTTATCCGTTTTTGAAAACAAAATCAACGCCGTTATCGGTCCCAATTCAAGCGGAAAGACCACTCTTTTAAAGGTTATCGCGGGCGTTTATAAGCCGCTCGGCGGTAAGGTTAAAACAAAGAAAAGCGTTTCAATGCTTCCCCAGAACGTCTTTGATTTATTTACAAAGGATACCTGCGAGGAGGAAATCGCCTTCGGCGAAATTACTTCCTTTCTTGAAATAGACGAAATAAAAAAACAGCACCCCTTTGACCTTTCGGGCGGTCAGGCGCAAAGGCTTGCGCTTGCCAAGGTGCTTGAAACGGGCGCGGATATTATTCTTCTTGACGAGCCTACAAAGGGGCTTGACGCCGTACTGAAAATCAAGCTCGGCGAGCTTCTCGGCGACCTTTGCAAAAAGGGAAAAACAATCGTAATCGTTACCCACGATACCGATTTTGCGGGCGAGTACGCCGATTATGTGTCCTTCCTTTCAAAGGGCAGGATTATTACTACGAGCGGGAGAAGGGAATTTTTCTCACGCCTTAATTTCTACACGACCGAAATTTCAAAGCTGAGCGCGGGAAAATGCGCGGGATTAAGGGATATTTTATGAAAAGAATAATTACGTGGCTTGTTGTCATAATATCCCTTGTTCTGACGGTTATATGGCAGCTCGTCTTTAAAGAGGTAAATTATTATATCATCTGCGCGGTAATGCTGCTTCTTTCAACCCTTCCGTTTTTTATAAGGTTTGAGGGGGAAAAAACGAGCGCAAGGGAGATAAGCTTAATTGCAACTCTGATTGCCCTTGCCGTTGCTTCAAGAGCGGCGTTCTATCTTATTCCTCAGGTTAAGCCGATTGCGGCGGTTGTGGTAATAAGCGCGGTATGTCTCGGCGCTGAAAAGGGCTATCTTATCGGAGCTTTTTCGGCGTTTGTATCGAATTTCCTTTTCGGTCAGGGCTTCTGGACCCCGTTTCAGATGGCAGCCCTCGGGCTTGTCGGTCTTATTTCGGGGCTGATATTCAAAGCCGTTAAGCCGAACCGATATTCGCTTTCTCTTGTCGGCTTTATCCTTTCCTTTGCCGTTTACGGCTTTGTTACGGATATCTCCACCGTGTTAATGTCCCTCGGCGGTAAGCCGACTCTTTCGGGCGCGATTGCAATCTTTTCGGCGGGCGTGCCGTTTTCCCTCGTATTCGGTATAACGACCGCGGTTTTCCTCTTCCTGTTCGGCGAAGTGTTTATTAAGAAGATAGGCAGGATACAAATTAAATACATAGATTGATAATTACGAATTACGAATTACTAATGACGAATTAAGGGCGGGCGAAGCCCGCACCCGATTTTAATCGGAGCGAAGCGACCCTCAACTATTCACTAAAAAAAGAGCCAAACGGCTCTTTTTTTACGTCGTATAAAACAGTCTTTGTCGGTTTGCTTTTGAGTAGCGGTAGATTGAAAATTCAAGCCCGAGTGCAAGATAAATACACAGCGAGCTCGAGCCGCCGGCTGAGAAAAGCGGAAGCGTAATTCCGATACAGGGAAGAAGCGAAAGCTCCATACCTACGTTTACAACCACCTGAGCAAAAAGCATAACCGCAATTCCGCTGCACATAAGATAACCTACGTTATCCCTTGCACCGAGCGCGGTTTTCATTACTCTTAAAACGAGGAAGCCGAGAAGGAGTATTACCGCCATTGCACCTGCAAAGCCGAGCTCCTCGCCCGCTACGGTAAGCACCATATCGTTCTGGTTTTCGGGAACGCCGCCCGAAAGCGCCTGGGTCATATCGCCCTTAAGGAGTCCCTGACCCCACATACCGCCCGAGCCCATGGCTATCAGCCCGTGCTCCTGCTGGTACATAACTGCCTCGTATTGTTCGGGATAAAAGAGGGCTACAATTCTCGTTCGCTGAAGTCCGCTGATTATTCCCATACGCCATGCTGCGACAAACCCGACAATGAGCGCGCATATTCCCGCAACAAAATATCCCCAGTGCACCTTTGCAAGAAAGAGCATACCGATAAACATAATAAGGAAGATAAGCGCGCTTCCCGCGTCGCCGGTCATAAGCACAAGTCCTACGGGTACAACCATATGCACTACAAGAAGAATTACCGTTTTAATATCGTTAATCCTGTCTTTAACAAGGTCAAGATGATAGCTGAAGGTTATGATAAAGCCTACCTTTAAAAGCTCGGAGGGCTGGAAGTAAAAGATTTTTAAATCAAGCCAGCTCCTTGCGTCGGGACGGGATTCGGGCGCCTTTCCGAACAAAAAGGTGAAAACCATAAGTCCAGCGCAGCCTATTGCAATAATCGGCCACAGCTTTGAGATAATCTCATAGTCAACGGCGGAAACCACAACCGCAATAACGATTCCCATAATTACCGAAACGAGCATTGAGCGTACGTCGCTTGTCATAAGCTTGTCCTCGGTAAGGTTTTTAAAGGTTGCGCTGTAAACAAGGGTAAGACCGTAACAGCTTGCTGCAATTGCCAGAAGGAGAGTAGTAATATCGGAATCCTTCAAAAACGACGCAATTCTGTTTTTGCTGTCTATTGAGTTTTCCAAAATAATCTCCTTTCCTTTAATTATGATTTTTGTATAAATATTATATTATTTAATGAGAGATTTTGCAATATATTATTTAATTTTATTCTTTAATTATTTTTTTTGTTATGTTATACTATTTATATCAAATTTTTGCGGAGGTATTATTATGCTTACAGACATTGAAATTGCTCAGCAGGCGAAAATGAAAAACATTACCGAGATTGCCGAAAAAATCGGAATTTCAGAAAATGAGCTTGAGCCCTACGGACACTATAAGGCTAAAATCGGCGACGGGGTTTTTGAGCGCCTTAAGGATAAAAAGGACGGAAAATTAATCCTTGTTACCGCTGTTAACCCGACCCCGGCAGGCGAAGGCAAAACAACCGTATCAATCGGTCTCGGACAGGCTATGGAAAAAATCGGCAAGAAGGCGATTATCGCACTTCGCGAGCCCTCGCTCGGTCCCGTTTTCGGAATTAAGGGCGGCGCGGCAGGCGGCGGTTATTCCCAGGTAGTGCCGATGGAGGATATTAACCTTCACTTTACCGGCGATATGCACGCTATTACCTCGGCAAATAATCTTATGTGTGCAATGCTTGATAACTCTATTCAGCAGGGTAACGAGCTCGGTATCGACCCGAGAAGAGTTCTTGTTAAGCGCTGTCTTGATATTAACGACAGAGCGCTTCGTAATATTATTAATTCGCTCGGCGGAAAGCTTAACGGTATCCCGAGAGAGGACCATTTTTGTATTACCGTTGCAAGCGAGGTTATGGCAATCCTCTGTCTCAGCGAGGATATATTTGACCTTAAAAAGAGACTGGGCAATATTCTTGTTGCTTATACCTATGACGGAGAGCCCGTATATTGCCGCGATATTAAGGCAAACGGCGCAATGACCGTTCTTCTTAAGGACGCGCTTAAGCCCAATCTTGTTCAGACCCTTGAAAACACTCCCGCAATTATGCACGGCGGACCGTTTGCAAATATTGCTCACGGCTGTAATTCAATCCGCGCAACAAAGACCGCGCTTAAGCTTGCGGATTATACAATTACCGAGGCGGGCTTCGGAAGCGACCTCGGCGCGGAAAAATTCCTTGATATCAAGTGTCGCTTTGCGGGACTTAAGCCGAGCTGTATAGTTCTTGTTTCAACCGTGCGCTCAATGAAGTATAACGGCGGCGTACCTAAGGAAAACCTTAAGTATGAACAGAATTTTGAGGCTCTTAAAAAGGGAAGCGCAAACCTTGTTAAGCATATCGAAAACTTAAGAAAATACGACGTTCCCGTTGTTGTTGCAATTAACCACTTTAACGAGGATACCGACGAGGAAATTAAGTTTGTTGAAAATCTCTGCAAAGAAAACGGCGCTGAATTTGCCGTAACAAAATGCTTCAAGGACGGCGGCGAAGGCGGTAAGGAGCTTGCTTATAAGGTTGTTGAGGCTTGCGAAAAGGAAAGCAACTTCCATTGTCTTTATCCCGACGATATGGGTATTTACGATAAGATTTTAACTATTGCAAAGGAAATCTACGGCGCTAAGGGCGTTCACTTTACAAAGGAAGCAAGACAGGCTATCGACGGCTTTATCAAGCTCGGCGCGAATAATATGCCCGTTTGTATTGCCAAAACGCAGTACTCGCTTTCGGACGACCCGAAGAAGCTCGGAAGACCCGAGGATTATAATATCGTTATCTCCTCGGCAAGCCTTTCAAACGGCGCAGGCTTTGTAGTAGCTCTTGCCGGAAGTATTATGACAATGCCGGGACTTTCAAAAGCACCCGCGGCGTTTAATATTGATATTGACGAAAACGGAAACACAGTAGGACTTTTCTGATGAAGGAATTTGTCACTAACAGCGTCGAAGAAACCAAAGCTCTCGCTTCAAAGCTTTCGATTGAAATTGAAGCGGGAACGGTTATCGGCTTTCTCGGCGACCTCGGTTCGGGCAAAACCGCTTTCACCTCGGGCTTTGTTAAGGGGCTCGGAATTGAAAGCGAGGTAAGCTCGCCCACCTTTGCGATTTGTAACGAATACGAAGGAGGCGGAAAAAAGGTTTACCACTACGATATGTACCGTATTGAGAGCTGGGACGATTTATATTCCGTCGGATTTTTTGACGCCGTCGGCTCGGGAGCGTACGTGCTTTGCGAGTGGAGCGAAAATATTTTCGGCGCGCTTGAGGACGACGCGGTTATAATTAAAATTGAAAAGCTTGACGAAAACAAAAGAAGAATAACTCTTATGAATAAAAATGAGGTTAGCTCTTGAAAATTTTAGCGATTGACTCCTCGGCAATAACGGCGTCCGCTGCGCTTTGCGACGGGGAAAGAGTTATAAAAAGTGAATTTCTGAATTTGGGTCTTACCCACAGCGAAACCTTAATGCCTATGATTAAAAGGGTAATGAACGGCGAGGATTTTAAAAGCCTTGACGCTATTGCCGTTACCGCCGGACCGGGCTCGTTTACCGGAGTAAGAATAGGCGTTTCAAGCGCAAAGGGGCTTGCCTTTAATAATGATACGCCCTGTATCAGCGTTTCAACTCTTGAGGCTATCGCGTATAATTTTCTCGGCGAAAACGCCGTAATCTGCGCCGTAATGGACGCAAGGCGTATGCAGTTTTATAACGCGCTCTTTGAGGTTGACGAAAACGGGGTTAAACGCCTCACTCCCGACAGAGCGATTGCCCTTGAGGCTCTGGAAAAGGAGCTTAAAAAATTTGAGAGCGTTATTATAGCCGGCGACGGCGCAAGGCTCTGTTTTGATAATACCTCGCTTAAAAACGTTTCTCTTGCCGACGAGGATAAAATTTTTCAAAACGCGGTGAGCGTTGCGCTTGCCGCACAAAATAAAAAAACAATTCCCGCCTCAGCCTTAATGCCTACTTATTTAAGACAGTCACAGGCGGAAAGGGAATTAAAATTAAAAACGGGAGAATAATTATGATTGTTATTGCATCTGACCACGCAGGCTTTCCCCTTAAAGAGGAGGTAAGAGCCTGGCTTGACGAAAAGGGAATTGAATATATTGACGCAGGCTGCTATACGCCCGAAAGATACGATTACGCGCTTTCGGCTCAGAAGGCGTGCGATATGATTATCGACGGTAAAGCCGATAAGGGAATACTTATCTGCGGAACGGGTATCGGAATTTCAATGGCGGCTAA
>JAFSZK010000102.1 GCA_017458975.1 Eubacterium sp.
CTTTGCGTCAGCCATCATCTGACCTGCTTTTTCAATCCAGTCCTCTTCAAGAAGAGAATTACCGATTGAGTGGCCGAGATACTTCATAAAGGTATAAGCCATACCGCCGCCGATAATGATTGTATCGCACTTTTCAATAAGATTTGAAATAACGCCGATTTTGTCAGAAACCTTAGCGCCGCCTAAAATTGCAACGAGAGGTCTCTTCGGGTCAGCAAGCGCGCCGCCCATAAATTCGATTTCCTTTTGGATAAGATATCCGCAAACTGCGGGAAGATAAGCCGCAACGCCGGTTGTTGAGCAGTGAGCTCTGTGAGCGGTACCGAAAGCGTCGTTTACAAAAATGTCCGCAAGAGAAGCAAGCTCTTTTGAGAAGTTCTCTTCGTTCTTGGTTTCCTCAGCTCTGTAACGTACGTTTTCAAGAAGCATAACATCGCCGTCGTTAAGAGCCCCTGCCATTGCCTTTGCGTTTTCGCCAACAACGTTTTCATCCTCGGCAAGTTTAACCTCTTTACCGAGGTATTCGCTAAGCTTTGCTGCAACGGGAGCGAGGCTGAATTCAGGCTTGTATTCTCCCTTAGGTCTGCCGAGATGTGAGCAAAGAATAACCTTTGCGCCGTTTTCAATTAAGTATTTGATAGTCGGAAGCGCAGCAACAATTCTCTTATCGTTAGTGATAACTCCGTCCTTAAGCGGAACGTTAAAATCACAGCGAGCAAGAACTCTTTTGCCCCTGACATCAATATCTTCAATAGTCTTTTTGTTTAAAGCGTCCATTGATATTTCTCCTTTATATAATATATTGTTTATAAATTAGCAAAGATATTATATATTATATAACCTTTAAAGTCAAGAAAAAAAGCCTGCGGCTGATTACGAATTACAAATGACAAATGACGAATTGAAGTTACTCGCTACGCTCAAACAATTAAAATGCCGTGCGCAGCACCCGAAATTCATAATTCGTAATTCATAATTCATAATTAAAAAAGACCGACTGATGTCGGTCTTTTTTTAGTTGAGCGCTTTTTTTGCTGCGTCGCCCGCGTCTTTTACCGCTTCTCCCGCGCCGTCCGCTACGTCGTCAACAACGTCTCCCGCATCATCGGCAGCGTTTCCTACTCCGTCAGCCGCGTCCTTTGCGGCTTCGCCCGCTTCGTCGCCGACCTTATCCGCTCTGTCCTTAACCTCTTCGCCCGCCTTGCTGACTTCGTTACCGGCGTCGGTAACGGCTTTTTCGGCTTTGTTTGTGGTTGAGCTTGCAGGGGAGGTGCTTGTTGTTGAATCAAGCGTATCTCCGCCTCTTGCACAGGCAGTAAAAATAATTGCGCCTGCTAAAACCGCTAAAATGATTAATAAAACTTTTTTCATATTGTTCTTCCTTTCTTTAGCTTTTAATAGTATTTGCAAAATGATTTTAAATATTCACAGGTTTAAAGATTAATGTGTTAAGCACAGATTATAACGCCCGCAGAAAGTTGGTATAATACAATAGGTGTGGGCTTGCCCACCCTCAAGTATTCATTATTCACTATTTAACAAGCGTTCCGCCGTCGGTATAGAGAAGAAGCATAATATCCTCCTCCCTGCCGGTTGAAGCGTTGACGTATATCAGCGCGTCCTCGCCCGTTTCACTGCTTGTGCAAAGGTATTCGTAGCACCTTACCTCTTTTCCGTCCTTCTTGGGAATAACGCAGGGACGCTTCGATTTTACCTTAAGGTATTTTGAAATATTCTTTTGTGCGTCCTCAATTGAAACGCCCGTTGTAAAGCTCCCGCGCTCGCGGTGGTTTGTAAGATAGGTCTTTGCGTCAAGGGAGAGAATTTTACCGTTTTCAAGAGAAACCGAAACCTTAATTAAATCGCTGTAATATACGACTCCGTTTTTTGAGTAGGCAAAATTAAATGTGCATACGTTATCTGCCTTTGAGAAATATGACTCCTTCATATTCTTGTATCCGATTTTTTCAAGGTAGCTTTTTGCAAGCTTAACCGCGGTCTTTTCGTCAATCTCTTCATCGGCTGAAATGCCTGAATATAAAAGGGTTTTGATATATCCGCCCTGCTTTGTTACGGATACGGTATACCTCTTGTATTTAAAGGTATAACACGGAAGCTTGGACTTTTCTTCGCCCTCAAAGCTGATAAGATTTTCGTTCACTCCGAGCGCTTTTGCGGCAAGCTCTCTGCACTCCCTTTTAGTCTTAACCTCCGCCTTTTGAAGAAGGGAGGATTTTCTGTTTAATACGTTGTCCGAAAACGGTCCGTCATAGAGCAAAACGGGGAAGGAATCAAAGGCTTTTGCGCTTTGGGAAAAGCTGTTTGAAAGCGGCATAAGATTCATTTCGCTTGTGTTTTTAACCTTGCCGTCGGTTATCCTCACCCCCGAGGATACAACCCTCATCATATTTTCCGTTGAGGCGGAAAACCTCTGGGCATATTTCAGAAGCGTTAAAAGATTTTTATGCTCCTTGTCGCTCACCGTCTTGCCGTCTTTAAGCTTATTTGCAATAAAAACGGAATAATCGCTCGCCTGAGATAAAAATTTATATACGTTACCGAGACCGAGCTGAGTTACGGGCAGTCGGCTTACCGCGTTTTTAGCCGAATTACACTCGGAATAAAGGTCTCTGCAAATCTCGTAAAGCTCATCGTCCGATGAGGAATAAACGCTCTTTGTCAGATTGGTATTTACCTTGTCAAGACAGTCGTTAAGCTCGCTTAATGAACCCTGATAATTTACCTCAAGCTCCTTTTTATAGGTATTCATATTTCTTGTATTGACTATTGTAAGAGCAATCAGCGTTATGAGCGCAAAAGCAAGAAACGAAGAAAGTCTTACGTAAGCTCTTTTTGACATAAAAGCATCTCCTTAATATAGCGGTCAGCCTTAATTCTTAAGCCTTATCCGCTTTGCGGCATATGTGGTTTGCCGATTTATTTCTATTATTTACCGAAATTTATAAATAATTCATTAAATAAATTGAAAGTGGTTTTTCGTTGTGCTATAATATATAAGATTATAATAATGGAGTAGTATACATATGAGTGATACTAATAAGCGAATTGTAGTAAAGGTCGGAACCTCAACCCTTACTCATAAAACCGGAAAAATGAATATAAGAAGGATTGAAAAGCTTGTGTCCGTGCTTTCGGATTTGCATAATATGGGTCACGAGGTAATCCTTGTGTCCTCGGGCGCAATCGGTATCGGAGCAGGTAAGCTCGGATGTAAGCCGACTACTAATAAGGAACGACAGGCGGCTGCTGCTATCGGTCAGGGCGAGCTTATGTTTATGTATGATAAGATGTTCGGCGAATACGGCGTTATTGTAAGCCAGCTTCTTTTTACAACCGACGTTCTTGAAAGATGCGAGGAAAAGAAGCACGTTGTCGATACCTTCAATCAGCTTCTTGAATACGAATCAATCCCGATTGTAAATGAAAACGACTCCGTTTCGATTGACGAGCTTATTTCGGGCGATAACGACCGTCTTTCGGCAATTGTTGCCGAGCTTGTAAACGCCGATATTCTTATTATGCTTACGGATACGGACGGTCTTTATGACGGTAACCCGAGCGAAAACGAAAACGCAAAGCTGATAGAAACCGTCGAAAGAATAACCCCTGAAATTGAAAAAGTCGCGGGCGGCGCGTCCTCAAAGGGAACGGGCGGCTTTAAAACAAAAATCGACGCCGCGAAAATCGCAACAGCAGCGGGAATTCCCGTAGTTATAGCAAACGGCAAAAAGCCGACGAACATTTATAAAGTGCTTGAAGGCAAAAGCATAGGAACAAGGTTTTCGGCTCAATAAGGGACAGTGTTAAGGAGTACAATATGTCAGTAAAACAGCTTGGTATAAACGCAAAAAAGACCCTTACCTTTTTATCAACGGTAACTACCGAGGATAAAAACAGGGCGCTTTATGAAATAGCTTCTTCTCTCAGAAAAAGCAAGGAAGAAATAATTAAAGCAAATGAGCTTGATTTAAAAAACGGTAAGGAGGCGGGGCTCGGCGAGGGTCTGCTTGACAGACTTATGCTCAATTCCGAGCGAATCGAAGCCATTGCCGACGGAGTTGAGGAGGTTGCGCTTCTTCCCGACGCTTGCGGCAAAACCGTTTACGAATATAAAAAGGATAACGGACTCTTTATTAAAAAGATTACCGTGCCGATAGGCGTTATCGGAATTATCTTTGAGTCCCGTCCCAACGTTACCGCCGACGCGGCTGCGCTCTGTCTTAAAAGCGGAAACGCCGTTATTTTAAGAGGCGGTAAGGAAGCGATTAATTCAAATACCGCTATTAGCGAATGTATGAGAAACGCTCTTGAAAATGCGGGCTTCCCGAAGGACGTTATCCAGCTTGTAAAGGATACTACGAGAGCGTCCTCTAACGAAATGATGACCTTGAACGGCTATCTTGACTGTCTTATTCCGCGCGGCGGAAAGGGGCTTATTAAAGCCGTTGTTGAAAACTCAACCGTACCCGTAATTGAAACGGGCTCGGGTAACTGTCATATTTACGTTGACGAAAGCGCAAATACCGATATGGCGGCTGATATTATTTTTAACGCCAAGACCCAGAGAATAAGCGTATGTAACGCCTGCGAGAGCCTTGTTATTCACAGCGCGGTTCTTGCCGAAGCTCTCCCGAAAATCAAAGCCAAGCTTGACACTAAGAATACCGAAATCCGCGGCGATGAAAGAGCAAGAGCGGTTTGCCCCGATATTAACGCGGCATGCGAGGAGGATTTCTATACCGAATATCTTGATTATATTATCAGCGTTAAAACCGTTGATTCGCTCGACGAGGCAATCGAGCATATTAACGAGCACTCAACGGGTCACAGCGAGGCGATTATTACCGAAAATGAAAAGAATGCCGAAAGGTTTATGCAGTGCATTAATTCCTCGAGCGTTTACGTTAACGCCTCAACCCGTTTTACCGACGGAAACGAATTCGGTCTCGGAGCCGAAATCGGTATTTCAACCCAGAAGCTCCACGCAAGAGGACCTATGGGACTTGAGGGGCTGACCTCTACTAAATATCTCATTTACGGAGACGGACAGACAAGATAATGGAAACAAAACAAAGAGATGAATTAATAAAGGGTAAGCGTAAGCAAAAAAAGAAAAGACGCTTTTTCAGAAAGCTGTTAATCTTTATTTCCTTTATTGTAATCGCCCTGGCGGCATTTGTTATAACAATAAAGGTTACGACTCCCGATTTTGATTTCAAAACCTTAATACCTAAAAAGGCTTATACTATGGTGGACGAAAAGCTGCTCGGTCACACCACTACTACCACCACAACCGAAGCGCCCGCGCCAACCGTTACTACCGCGTCAACCAAACCGCTCGGACATTATCTTCCACAAAAGGAATTTAAGTTTGATTTTGATAAGAAGGGAAGCCTTGTTGGCAGTATTTTAAACGGCGGTAACGCGTGGCATGATAATACTTATATCTACCATCTGATTCCCGGCTATGGCGTTTACCGTATGTTCCCCGGTACCGAGGAGGACGTAAGACTCCTTCAGAATAAGGATAAGCTCTGTTGTCTTAACGTGTCCGACAGCAAGCTTTACTTCGTAAACGCGACTGACGGAAATCTTTATAAGCTCGCCAAAAGC
>JAFSZK010000001.1 GCA_017458975.1 Eubacterium sp.
GTCCACTATTAATCGGAGCGAAGCGACCCGAAATTGTCAATTGAAAATGGATAATGGATAATGGATAATTTCGGGCGGGACACCCGCACCCGATTTTAATCGGAGCGAAGCGACCCGAAACTATTCATTATTCACTAATTAAGGGCGTTGCCCACACCCATTATAATAGCCGTGCGCAGCACCCTCAATTATTCAATATTCAATATTCAATATTCACTAAAAAAAGAGCCAAACGGCTCTTTTTTATTCATATTGCGCTTCGACGGCTTTGAGCTCGTCCTGAAGCTCGCTGATTTTTTTATTAATCTCCTCGCGCTTTTTAAGAAGCTCGGGGTGTTCCTTTTTCTCTTTTTCAATAAGCTTCTTATCCGCTGCCTGTACCTTCTTTTCCTCCTTCTTTTCTTCGGCGGTAATTGGTACGATTACGGATTGCTTTTTTGAATTCTTGGGCTTTATAGTCTTTTCCTCATAAACTGCGGCAACCTTTTCAACGTCGCCCTGAGAAATGATTGTTCCGTGCTCAAGAAGAATACCCTTATTACAGATTGATTTAACCTGGTCAATGCTGTGCGATACGAAAAGAACCGTAACTCCCCTGTCAAACATCGTCTGTACCTTGGCAAGGCTCTTCTTTCTGAACTTAGCGTCGCCTACGGAAAGCACCTCGTCAAGAATAAGAATATCGGGGTCAACCGCGGTTGCAATTGAGAAGCCGAGTCTTGCTCTCATACCCGAGGAATAGTTTTTAACGGGAATTTCGATAAACTTTCCAAGCTCGGAAAAGTCAATAATCTCTTCGATTTTTGACTCAATATATTCCCTTGAATAACCTAAAATAGCGCCGTAAAGGTAGATATTTTCCCTTCCGGAATAGTTAGGGTCAAAGCCTGCGCCGAGCTCAAGCAGAGGAGCGATAACGCCCTTCTTTTCAATATGGCCCGCTGTCGGCTTATAAACGCCTACAATCGTCTTTAAAAGCGTACTTTTTCCCGCTCCGTTAAGACCTAAAATTGCAAGACGGTCGCCCTTTTTAAGCTCAAAGCTTACATCGTTTAAGGCTACGAATTTAGTATATTCAATCTTGCCCTTAACGAGTCTTATCATATACTCCTTAAGATTATCAACCTTTTCCTTATTAAGGTTAAATTCCATTCTGACATTTTCAACCTTAATAACGGTTTCTCTCTCTTCGTTTTCGAGAGCAGTTAATGCTAAATCTGCCATAATATTTCCTCTAACACTTATAATTATGAATCATTGCGTTTTATTTTCCAGATTATAACGCTGTATATCAGGCAAAGCGACGCCATCAAAAGCGCTAAAATCAAAACGCTTATTTCACATTTGTTAATATATCCCATTATTGCATCGCTGAAATACAGCGGATACAATACTAAGTCCTTAAACACTTTAACCGCTTCAACGCCAACAACCGATAACAGTTCAAGCGTTGACGAGGCTAAAAACGCATAGGCGACATACCTCATATTCCTGTACTTTTTATGACCAATCGACTGGATAATCGGTATAAGAAGAAGCGAAATTATTCCGCTTATCGCCATAATTACAGTTAGCATACTCTTAGCAGCCGCAAGAAGCGGAGAGAGCTTATCCATATACTTAAAGGTAACTCTCAGCTTAATATAATCGCAAATATTTTTTGCAAAAAGCTGCGGTCCGTCCTTAATCTCGGGGTCGGTTTTTATATCACGCTTTTTAACCGTATTCTCAACGCTTTGAACAATATCTTCCTCAAGCTCGTCGGTTAAATCAAGATAGGTCGTTTCGGTATAATCATCAGATACGCCGAGCGCACCGCAGATATACGCCTCCTGAATATCGTACAGGGTACGGTAATTAATCAGTCTGTCAACCGCTTCAAACGGAATTCCCGCCGTATCGCATTCATCATCTGCGTAGGTTCTTACATCCTCGCTCAGGGCGTGAACATAAGAAGCCTCGGTAAAAATACTTTCAACGCTTGAGTTATTAATCATTAAAAATCTTACGCAACCCGATACGCCGAAAATGGTAATCGAAACAAAAAGCATAAAAGACAGCAGAGCTCTTATTGCCTTTTGGGATTTGGTATCGTGATGGGAGCGGTGGGAGGAGCTGCTCATATCTCCACCTCCTCAACAACGGGTCCCGATACTTTATCGGCATAAACATAAAGCTGCTTTTTGTTATAAGCCGAAAACGCGTCCTTACTCGGTTGCGCCGTAAGGATAAGGGTTTCCCTGTTTTCATCAGCCTTATGTTCGGTTGAAACCTCAATCTTATTTACCTTATATTCGTATTCGCCCCAGGAGGTTTTAAACTTTATTATATCGCCCGTTTCAAGGTTTTCAAGCGCCTTGAAGCCGAGGGTTGAATATGAACCGATATAAATTTTAGTATTGTCGCCGGGCATACCGAATTTTGAATAAAGTCCTGCGCCGTATCTTATTGACGCACGGTTATAGCCGTTAAAAACGTCACACTCAAAGCCGCGCTTCGTACAGCTTAGCTCGCCGACCTTCTGACAATTATAAACGACCTTTCTTTTAACCTTTCCGCTCTTAACGCCGGAGGCTTTAAACGAGGACGTATCAATAACCGCGTCGGCAGCGCTCATCGTATAGCTTTTTTGAGCCTTATGCACAAGCTCCTGCGCATAGTGAAATCCGAAATAGGATACGGGAAGAATAACGATTAAAGAAAACAAAACATATATTGCAGCGTGAGTGACATAGGATAGCAGCCCGCGCTGTTTTTTATTATGCTTATGACCTTTGCTTTTACTCATAGTTAATTCCCGTCTGTAATAAATAATTATTATAATAATATAGTATTATATCATTAATAGACTGTAAATGCAATATGTATTTAGCCTTGAGCTTTAAGCCAATGGGCAACGGATAATGGATAGTGGATAGTTTCGGGTCGCTTCGCTCCGATTAAAATCAGGTGCAAACGGAATCCGTCCTTAACTGACAACGTAAAAAGAGCCTGACGGCTCTTTTTTAGTTATCAAGGGGTTTCATTGTCGGGAAGAGGAGCACGTCGCGGATTGAATAGCTGTCGGTAAGAAGCATTACAAGACGGTCAATTCCGATTCCGAGTCCTCCCGTAGGCGGCATACCGTATTCAAGCGCGGTTACGAAATCGTAGTCAATCATATTAGCTTCATCGTCGCCCGCTTCGCGCAGCTTCATCTGAGCCTCAAAGCGTCCCATCTGGTCAATCGGGTCGTTAAGCTCGGAGTAAGCATTACCGTATTCGCTTCCCATAATAAAGAGCTCGAATCTTTCGGTCAGCACCGGACAGTCGGGCTTTCTCTTTGTAAGAGGAGAAACCTCAACGGGATAGTCCATAATAAAGGTCGGCTGGGTAAGGTTTTCTTCAACAAATTCCTCAAAGAACGAGTTAAGAATATCGCCCCAGGTTGCCTTTCCGTTTTCTATTTCAACGCCCTTTTCGTTTGCGATTTCAATAGCCTTTTCGTTATCACTCATAAACGAGCCGAAATCAATTCCCGAATATTCCTTAACCGCGTCAACCATTGTAAGGCGTCTGAACGGGCTTTCAAGGTCAATTTCGGTTCCGTTATAGGTAATATGGAGATTGCCGTCGCATACCTCGTTGGCTGCGTTTCTGATAAGCGCTTCGGAGATATCCATCATACCGTGGTAATCGGTAAACGCCTGATAAAGCTCCATACAGGTAAATTCGGGGTTATGCTTAACATCCATGCCCTCGTTACGGAAATTACGTCCGATTTCATAAACTCTTTCCATACCGCCTACGATGAGTCTTTTAAGATAAAGCTCGGTTGCAATACGGAGATACATATCCATATCAAGAGTATTATGGTGGGTAATGAACGGTCTTGCCGAAGCGCCGCCGGGGATTAAGTTAAGAATAGGAGTTTCAACCTCAATAAAGCCGAGGTTATCAAGATAATCCCTGATTGAGCTGATAATTCTTGAACGCTTGATAAAGTTGTCCTTTACGTCGGGGTTCATTATCATATCAAGATAGCGCTTTCTGTATCTTGTATCTGTATCGGTTAAACCGTGAAATTTTTCGGGAAGCGGAAGCAGCGACTTTGAAATAAGTCTGATTTCCTTTGCGTGAACGGAGATTTCGCCGGTTCTTGTTTTGAAAACAAAGCCCTTGATTTCAACAATATCGCCGATGTCCCAGGTCTTGAACTCTTTAAACACGTCCTCGCCGACATCGTTCATACGAACATACGCCTGGATTCTGCCGTTTCTGTCCTGAACGTCAATAAAGTTAGCCTTACCCATATCGCGCCAGGTCATAATCCTTCCCGCGATAATAACGTCCTTCTCCTCAAGGCTTTCAAAATTTTCCTTAATTTCGTTGGAGTGGTGGGTCTGTTCGGCAAGAGTAATCTCAAACGGGTCGCGGCCGTCGTCCTGCAGCGCCTTAAGCTTATCAATTCTGATTTGCTTCTGCTCATTTTCGGAGAGAACAACCTCAGCCATTTTCATCTGCGCAGCGTTTGCGTTATTGCCGATTTTTTCAATTATATCAAGAACAGCCTCCTCGCTCTCGGCGCTTCCCTCAAGGGCAACGGCGCCGCTTTGAAGGAATAAGGTATACTTAACCTTATCGCCGTCAGCTTCAACAAGATACTTAGGAAGGGTCTTTTCCTCATCGCCCGCAAGAGCGTTTTCAACCTTCATCCTGCTGTTCTTCTTTACAGCCTTAACTCCTCTTTTGCAGGCGTCCTCCTTATCAAATACGGGGGATTTGCCCACAGTGGTTTCGTCAATGAAAAATTCAAATGTGAAAGTGCCGTCACCGAGCTTGGTGATTTCAAACTTTCCTGCCATAGCCTTTACCTCTTATTATCTTTCAATCTTCTTAATTGTAAATTCAATATTTCCGATAGGAGCCTCAACAACAACGGTATCGCCCTTTTTCTTGCCGATAAGCGCTCTGCCCACGGGGCTCTCGTCGCTGATTTTACCGTTTGCAGGGTCGCTCTGGGAGAAGCCTACGATTTCATAAGTAAGCTTAGCCTTGTCGCTCTTTCTTACAACGGAAACCTTTGCGCCCATTGATACGGAATCGTCGTCAAGGGACTCAACGATAACGCAGTTATCAAGCTGATATCTGAGCTCGTTAATTCTTGCCTCAATTTTAGCCTGCTCGCTCTTTGCCTCGTCATATTCGCTGTTTTCGCTGAGGTCGCCGTAGGAACGGGCAATCTTTAATTTTTCGGCAATGTCGTTACGACCGTCGGTTTCAAGAAATTCGAGCTCCTTTACAAGCTCAGCCTTGCCGGCTTCAGTCATTTTAAATACCTTAGCTGCCATATTAAAAACTCCTTTAATAATAATCATTAAAATTTAACTAATTAATCATATTATAATAGATATGCAATGTCAAGAAAAAAGAGCCCGAGGGCTCTATTTTAATGAATAATTAATAGTGAATAGTGAATAATTGTGGTTACTCGCGTTTCACGCTCGGACAATAAACACCTCATCAGTCACTTCGTGACAGCTTCCCCTCAAGGGGAAGCCAAAATATAATCAGGTGCGGGCAGAGCCCGAAATTCGTAATTCATAATTACAAATGACGAATTCAGGATACTCGCTGCGCTCATACAATAAACACCTCATCAGTCACTTCGTGACAGCTTCCCCTCAAGGGGAAGCCAAAATATAATCAGGTGCGGATGTGCCGCCCGAAATTATTCATTATTCATTATTCACTATTCATTAAAAAAGCACCCCGCAGGGTGCTTTTTTTAGTCGTTGGGAATAAAGGCGTTATGAACTGCGTTTACCGCGCGGTCGGCGTCGGCAGCGTCGATAATAACCGAAATCTTAATCTCGGAAGTTGAAATCATCTGGATATTAATATCTCTTTCATAAAGCGCTTCAAACATCTTTGTTGCGGTTCCGGGGTGGCTCTCCATACCTGCGCCAACAACCGATACCTTTGCAACGTCGGTATTGCTTACAACCTTTGCTCCGTCAAGCGCGGGAAGGTCGGATAAAAGCTCAACCGCGAGCGGACCGTTTTCCTTTGATACGCTGAAAACGAGGTCCTTTGTATTATTACGTCCGAA
>JAFSZK010000103.1 GCA_017458975.1 Eubacterium sp.
ATATAGACCATCTCAATACTGCAATGAAGGGATATGGTCTTTTTAATCAAGAGGAACCTTATATTCAAAACACAGACAAAAAAGTTTCTGTTGGTGATTATTATATTGTTACATATTATAAAGACGGAAAAGAAGTAGAATATGAACGCGATAATTGCAGTATATACTTTTATGATACAGAGAGTAACACACTTTATCACATTTATTATGTTTGGTAATAGTTTGTGTTTTGAAAGAGAGGTAGAATTATGAAATACTCGGATAAAACAACTTCACTGACTCACGCGGCGGTAAGAGCCTGCTATTTCCTTCTTGGGGCAAGCGTAATTGCCTTTCCGTTTTTAATGAGGGCGCAGGAGAATGACCCGTATTATTTCGTTATGATTGCGGGTCACGGACGGTATTTAATATATCCGTTTTATGCGGTGGTACCGCTCGGCTATGCTGCTCTTATCTGTCTTGATAAAATACTTACTAATATTAAAAAGGATATAGTATTTGATGAAAGTAACGTAAGGCTTCTTAATATTATAACCTATATGTGTCTTGCCGCTTCGGGAGTCGGATTAATTTCATATATTATTATTGCGGCTATATATAAATCCATTGAAACGGTAATTCTTCTCTCCTTCGGCGAAGCGTTTATGGCGCTTGTTGTAAGGGTTGTAAGAAATATTATGAAAAAGGCTATTGAAATTAAAGAAGAAAACGATTTGACTATATAGGAGAAACAGATGATTATTGTAAATCTTGACGTTATGCTGGCAAAGCGAAAGATGTCCTCGCTTGAGCTTGCTAATAAAATCGGCATAACCCAGGCTAACCTTTCAATACTGAAAACGGGAAAAGCCAAAGCAATCCGGTTTTCAACGCTTGACGCAATATGCAGGGAGCTTGACTGTCAGCCTGCGGATATACTTGAATATAATGATAAATAAGGAGATAATTATGGATACTCAAAACCAAAACGGAGTTTACTATAACCCTAACCCGTATCTTAAACCGAAAAAGGAATATAAGCCGTTTACCAAAAACGATTTTACCTTCCTTCTTTTAACATTTTTTGCGGGCTTTATTCTTATTGATTTTGCAATAATGAAGGGCTTTCACCTCGGCTTTACAATTTCGTATCTTATAATCTTTGTTATAAGTACTCTTTATGTTTTTAATAAAGAATCAAAGCCGAGCGTGTTTACAACCCTGTGCGGCGCGCTGTCGCTTGTAGCGGCGGTTCCGCTTTCGCTTTACTATAACGCGCTTGTTAACGCGTTTTCGGTAGTTCTTATTATCGGTCTTTTTACAATTTATATAATCGGAATAAGCAATACCTTTAAGCGCTCTCAGTCAAATTTTAAAATAGGCTTTGATATGTTTGAAACGGCGGCAATAAGCCCGTTTGAAAGCATAAGCGAGGTTGCCGGCTCGATTAAAGCCGGTGCAAATAAGGGAAAGAAGTATTTAAGCGCGCTGCTTGGTATTGCCGTTGCGCTTCCCGTTCTCGGCGTAGTGATTCCGCTTCTTGTTGAAAGCGACGCAGCGTTTGAAAAGCTGATTAATATTGTATTAAAAAATATAGGAATTTATATCGGAGAGCTTATCGCCGCGTGCGTTATTCTTCCTTATACCTATTCCTTACTTTTTGCTAAAAAGCACCCGAGCACTCCCGATTACCGAAAGAATAAAAAAACGTCGGATTTAAGAAAAATTCCCGTTCCGGGCTGTATTTCGTTTTTGTGCGTAATAAGCATTACCTATCTTGTTTATCTTTTCTCACAGCTTGCATATTTCTTCTCGGCGTTTAAGGGACTTCTTCCCGAGGGCTATACGCGTACTGCCTCCGCCTTTGCAAGAAGGGGCTTCGTTGAAATGTTTGCAATCTGCGTAATAAACGTGCTTATTATCTCGGGAGTATCGGCGTTTTCAAAAAGAGTGGAAAACGGAAAGCGCTCAATTGCAATTAAGCTGTTTTCACTATTCATATCTCTGTTTTCGCTGCTTCTTATTGCAACGGCAATGCAAAAAATGAAGCTCAATATTTCAACCTACGGCTTTACCGTAAACCGCCTTCTTGTAAGTATTTTAATGGTTATGACTGCCGTTGTTCTTATCTTCTTTATTATCCATATCTTTTTACCGAAGGTAAGCTATATGCAGCCGCTGATTATTATTTGCAGCGTGATATTTATCTTTGCAGCCTTCTCAAATCTTGATTCTATTACCGCAAATTATAACGTAAGCCTTTATACCTCGGGCGAGCTTAAAAGCGTTGATATTGCCGAGCTTCGCGATATGGGAAACGAAAGCATACCCGCTGTTATTGAGCTTACAAAGAGCAAGGATAAAAAGGTGAGCCACGAGGCTGAAATGGCGCTTATTGAAATGGTTTATGAAAAAGCCAACTTCTACAATGACGATACCGAAGCCAATGAGTATAATATGAACTACGGCGATTTCAGAGCGTGGTATCTTTCAAAAGAAAAAGCCCATAAAGCAATAAAGGAATACGAAAACTCGCTTGACGGTGCTAAGAAAACGGAATACAATAAACGTGTAAGTATGATAAAAAATAAGGATTATCACTACTCGGGTATTGACGCCTATGACGACGAAGATTATTTTGACAACTACGAAAATAATAAAACCTATTATTACAATCCGAAAACCGACAGTTACGATATAGAGAAGAAAGTATATGAATAAAATTAAACGCCTTGAAGAGCTTAGCGCACTTCGTCTTGACAAAAGCGAGGAGGAAAAGCTCTCGGGGGAAATCGAGGAAATAATTGAATACGTAGGCGTTTTGTCAAGGGCTGAGCTTGAAAACGAGGAGCCTTTAACCCACCTTTTCGGCGTACATAACGTTATGAGAACGGACGAAGAGGGGGATTCTCTTGAAAGAAGCGAAGCTCTTAAAAACGCGGGAAAGACGCGCGACGGCTATATCCTCGTTCCGCGCGCGGTAGGAGGCAGAGATAATGAATAATGCCCTCCTGCTTTCAGAGAAAATACAAAGCGGCGAAATAAAAATTGCCGACGTATTAAACGAAATCTTTTCAAAGCCCGACGAATATAACGCCTTTATTTCCCTTGATAAGGAATACGCTTTTAAAAGAGCGGGGGAAATACAAAAGAGAATTGACAGCGGAGATATTATGTCTCCGCTTTCGGGCGTTCCGATAGCAATTAAGGATAATATCTGTACGGCGGATTTTAATACAACCTGCGCTTCAAAAATGCTTGAAAGCTTCAGAGCGCCGTATAATGCAACCGCTGTTGAAAGAATAAACGCCGCCGATATGCTCGTTATCGGAAAAACAAATATGGACGAATTTGCCATGGGCTCAACTAGCGAGACCTCATATTTCGGCGCGGTTAAAAACCCGCTTGATATTACACGCTCGGCGGGAGGCTCCTCCGGCGGAAGTGCGGCTGCGGTAAGCGGCGGCTTTGTACCCCTTGCGCTCGGAAGCGATACCGGCGGCTCGGTGCGTCAGCCTGCGGCATATTGCTCTTGCGTCGGCTTAAAACCCACCTACGGCGCAGTATCACGGTACGGGTTAATTGCGTATGCTTCTTCTCTTGACACTATCGGAATTACCGGTAACAACGTAAAGGACGTTGCGGCGCTGTATAATATTATTTCGGGCGTTGACAAAAAGGATTCGACCTCTCAGAATTGTAAAGCTGTAAACCTTTACAAAAGCGACTTGAAGGGCATAAAACTCGCCCTTCCTTATAAAATGATTAGTGAAAATGCTGACAGCGCAGTGCTTTCAGCCTTTGATAATGCTGTTAAGCGATTGGAAGAACTCGGCGCAAATGTAAAGGAAATAGACTTTACAAGCGAAGCGCTTTTACTACCGGCGTATTATATAATCGCCTCTGCCGAAGCCTCCTCGAACCTTGCAAGATACGACGGTATCCGCTTCGGTTACAGGGCTCAGGGAGATAGCGTGAACGATATTATTCTTAATTCGCGCAGCGAAGGCTTCGGTAACGAGGTTAAAAAGAGAATTATGCTCGGAAGCTATGTTCTCTCCTCGGGCTATTACGATAAATACTATCTTAAAGCCCTGAAAGCTAAGAATAAGATATGCTCTGAAATGAGTGAAATTTTTAAAGGCTTTGACTCGGTTATTATGCCGACCTCGACCGTTATTGCGCCGCTTCTTGACGAGAGCCTTAAAAACCCCTTAACTATGTATAAAAGCGATTTGTTTACCGTTCTTGCCAATCTCTGCGGGCTTCCGGGTGTGAGCGTACCCTGCGGAAAATTTACGGGGCTTCAGCTAATCGGAAAGCCCTTCGGCGAGGAGGATATACTTAATATTGCCAATATATTTGAAGGAGCAAAAAATGAATTTTGAAACAGTATGCGGGCTTGAGGTACATACCGAGCTTCTGACAAAAACAAAAATATTCTGCTCCTGCTCAAATATCTTTAAAGCGGAGCCGAATACAAATATCTGTCCTTTTTGTTTAGGCATACCGGGTACGCTACCCGTGCTTAACGAAAAGGTGCTTGAGCTTGCCGTCAGGTGCGCCCTTGCGCTTAATTGTACGGTGAGTGAAGAAATAAAATTTGACCGTAAGAACTATTTTTATCCCGACCTGCCGAAAGCTTATCAGATTTCACAGCTATACCTTACTATCGGTAAAAACGGCTACGTAACTCTTAAAGGCGGAAAGATAATCCGTATTCACGAAATACATATGGAGGAGGACGCGGGCAAGCTTATTCACGAGGGGGGCGATACCCTTATTGATTATAACCGCGCCGGAGTTCCGCTTATTGAAATAGTATCCGAGCCCGACATATCAAGCGGTAAGGAAGCCGCCGAGTACACCGAAAAGCTCAGAGAAATTCTTATGTTTTGCGGTATTTCCGACTGTAAAATGCAGGAGGGCTCGCTTCGCGCGGACGTAAACGTTTCCGTAAGAGAAAAGGGAAGCGATACTCTCGCTACCCGAACCGAGATGAAAAACCTTGCCTCCTTTAAGGCCATTGCCTCTGCGGTTGATACGGAAGCGAAAAGACAGAAAACGGAAATTGAAAAGGGGAACGTTATTATTCAGGAAACCCGACGTTGGGACGAGGATAAGAATATGTCCTTTTCAATGCGTAATAAGGAAACCGCAAGCGATTACCGTTATTTTCCCGAGCCCGATATTCCGCCGGTTAAAATCGAAAGGGAATATGTTGATAAAATAAAAAAAGCCCTTCCCGAGCTTCCCGACGAAAAGCGAAAAAGATACGCTGAGGATTATAATTTAAGCGAATATGACGCGGATATTATTTGTTCAAAAACCGAGTACGTTTCTCTTTTTGAGAAAACTCTGAAGCTAACAAATGATGCGAAGCTTACGGCGAATTGGCTTATGGGCGAGGTTACGGCGCTTGAAAAGGTAAAGGGAGCGCTTGCCGTTACTCCCGAAGCGCTTTCAAAAATTATACTTTTTGAAAGAGAAGGCAAAATCTCGCGCGAAAGCGCAAAAGAGGTTTTAAAAGAGGTTTTTAACAGCGGAGTTGACGTTGAAGAATACATCAGGGCGCACGCTCTTGAAACCGTAAAAGATTCCGTCCTTATTGAAAAGACAGTTAAAGAGGTAATTGAAAAAAACCAAAAGGCGCTGAGTGAATATAAGGCGGGAAAAGAAAAAGCCTTTAACTTCCTCTTGGGTCAGTCAATGAAAGCCCTTAAAGGAAAAGCAATAGCAAATGAGGTTAAGCAAAAGCTAATGGAAGAAATATCCGACGACTAAAAAAAGGAAGGCGCCGCCTTCCTTATTTTATCGGTATAATCTCATTAAATACCGCCGTCATTTTTCGGCTTATATTAAGGTCAATATGAAGCGAACCGAAATACCAGTGGGTGTAATCAACGCTCTTCATAAGCTCTTCGAGGTAGGTATTAAGCGGGGTTAGCTTAACGTCCTGCTTTGTGTGGAGTCTGATAAAGTCCTTGGCGATTGCGGGGGCTTCATAGGTTAAAACATAGTTCACCTTATCCTCCGCGTCCTTTAAGTTTTGCGCTCCGTTTAAAAGCTCCTCGGCGCTCGGCATTTCGTCCTTCCACCAGCTTTTTCCCTCTTTTCTCATTTCGGCGTCCTCGCTTTCGCCGCCGCCCATAACGAAAAAGGTTTTTCTCTCAAAGGTGAAAATCTCGCCCCTCATAAGGCGGAAAATATTTGATGCAATTTTTTGCGCGTTGCCGCCCTTGTAGCGATAGGGACTGTACTGATTAAGCATATCAAAGTTTTCATGCGCTCCGTCAACAAAACAGATTGTGTACTTCCTTTTTGTAAGGTAGTCAAGCGCCTTTTTTTCTTTATCGCTTCCGTCCCATAAAAAGCCGAAATCGCCGCAGATAATAAGAGTATCGTCGTCAGTCAGCTTTTTAAGCTTGGGATTTTTAAAAAAGGATAAATCTCCGTGGGTGTCGCCGGTAATATATACCATAATTTTCTCCAAAATAAGACTTTTATTTTATAATCAAATGTGTTACTATTATAATATATTGTTATTTGAAAGGTGTCAATATCTATATGAAAAAAGTGTTAACATTTTTTCTTTGTGTAAATATAATAATCCTGTCTTTTGCGACGCCCTTTTCTGCTTTTGCAAAAGACAGAAATAACGACGAGGGTATGTACAGGGTAAGCGACAAGATTTATGCCGACGCATATATGCTTGTAAATCTTGACGATGACTCTTATCCCGTCATTGCCCAGAAGAATAAGGACAAAAGAAAGTATCCCGCGTCCCTTACAAAAATGGTTACAACCATGGTTGTGTTAAACAACGTTAAGGATTTGAACGCTAAAACAAAGGTAAGTCAGTCCGCTATTGACGCAATTACGGGACTCGGCGCGCAGAATGCCGGTCTCAAGGTCGGCGAAGAGGTAACGATTGAGCAGCTTTTGTATCTTACTATGGTATTCTCCGCTTGTGACGCGTGCCAGGTTCTTGCCGAATATGTAAGCGGAAACGTTACCGAATTTGCAAAGCTTATGAATAACTGGGTAAAATCCCTCGGTTGTAAGGACACTAATTTTACAAATCCCGACGGACTGCACGACGCTAACCATTATACAACCGCCTCCGATATGCTGCTTATTACTCTTGAGTCTATGAAAAACGAAACCTTTATGAAAATGGCTACGACTCAAAAGTATACTTACGGAAAATATACCTTTACCCATACTAACTATATGATGGACAAGCCCCACAGAACCTATTACTATCCCTATGCTCAGGGTATTAAAACGGGTTCAACCGAGGAGGCGGGCTATTGCGTAATTACAAAGGCGTCAAAGGACGGATATAATTACCTTGCAATCGTTATGGACTCGCCCCTTAAAAAGCTTGAGGGCTATGATACAAAATATTCCTTTATAGACGCCAAAACCCTTTTTGAATGGGGCTTTAACTCGCTTAAACACTCAATGGTGCTTCGTAAAAACGACGTTGTAAGCGAAATTCCCGTTGCTTCCGGAAAGGACGCCGATACGCTTCCCCTTGTTGCACAGAAGGACGTGCTTGCCCTCGTACCTAAATCTCTCGACCCGTCGGCGGTTATGATTAAGCCCGTTGACCAACCCGAGAGCGTTGACGCGCCTATTGCGCAGGGTGATAAAATCTGTGAGGCGGATATTATATATGCCGAAAAGGTTATTGCGCACGTTAATCTTGTTGCGGGAAAAACCGTAGAGCTGTCAACCCTTCTTAAATTCACAAACGGAATTAAAAAAATACTCGGTAAAAAGAGTGTTCTTGCCGTTGTAATTATTCTTATTATTGCGGTAATTATCTATATCTTTGTGTTTATCGACCGTATGAACAAAGCTAAAAAGGCTTCGGCTGCCAAGCGCAGAAGAAGGGAAGAGCTTGAGGAGCAGGTTAACCGCGAATATCACGACAGGAATTATATTCCGCCCCCGAGAAGATAAAAAAGAGCCCAATCGGGCTCTTTTTGTACTTGTAATCTCTTTTTTTACTTGTAATATTATCTGTAAAGATTTATAATGTATATAATTAGAATAAAGGAGCTGATTATTTTTGAAACAAACCCTTACAAAAAAGAAAAGATTAGGATATTGCTTCGGTATTTTTACCGAGTCGCTTGTGTATAATATGTTTTATACCTACTATCTTACTTTTCTCAATGAAATCGTCGGAATTAAACCGATGTTCAGTTCAATAATTATATTTGTATCTATTGCATGGGATGCGATTACCGACCCCATTATCGGCGATTATACCGACAGACCCGGCGTAAATAAACAAAGAGTTATGCGCATTTCCGTTCTTCCGCTTGCGATAGTATTTGTTCTCGCATGGACGAGCATAGGCGCAGGCTTTTCAACCCAGCTTGCAAAGGTATTGCTTTATACCTTCCTGTCAATGGGAATATGGATTTTCTATACAACGTATTCAATTCCGTACTACGCGGTAGTTGCCGAGCTTACCGAGGATTATGACGAAAGAACCTCAATCCGCTCGCTTTCATCATTTCTTAACGCCTTCTGCGTAGGACTCGGAAATATTCTTCCCGCGCTTGTACCTACGGTTGCAATCTTACTCGGCAAAAAGTATCAAAGTAATTCATACGCCGTTATCGCGGGAATTGTCAGCCTTCTTGCCGTAGTTCTCGGCTTTATCTGCTGTAAGTCGCTCGACGGCGTTTACGAACCGAAAAAGGCAAAAGAGGGCGAAGCAGTGCAAAAGTTATCAATACGTACAACCTTTGCGGGGTTCGGCGATATCTTAAAGCTTAAGCCTACAAAATGGTTTTTGCTGTTCGTATTTTTCTTCCTTGCTATGTCCTCAATGATTCAGAGCAATTTAACCTATATGGTAATCGACTGTATCGGTATGAAGTACGATACGGGAATTGTATTCGTAATTGTTTCACTCGTTGCCGCAATGGCGCTGACCGTACCGATTGTTGAAAAGGTTGCCGAAAAGAAGGACAGACGTTTTGCAATGCTTCTTTTCCTCTCCATTGTGCTTGTCGGCGAGGTGATTATCAAAATAGTAGGGCTTGACGCAACAATCGGAGATTTCAAAATAATGTGTATAATCAGCCCCGCCGTTCTCGGTATAGGCTCGGGAACCTTCTGGACGCTGTTCTATTCAATGGGCTACGACCTGGTTGAGCTTAACGAATTTAAAACGGGTCAGAGAAAGGAATCAACGATTACCGCACTTCCTCAGCTTGTTCAGAAATTCGGTTCCGCCTTCGGAATACTTCTTGCCGGTCAGCTTCTCAGCGTATTCGGTTATGACTCCTCAAAGGACGTAGCAGGAAAGGAATCCCTGTTTACAAAGGTAACCGACGCAAAGATTATTAACGGAATGGAAAACATTTCAACAATTATTCCCGCGGCTCTTCTTGCGGTTTCAATTATCTGTTTAATCGTCTATCCGATGACGAGAAAACGCTTTGAAGCGTTAATGCTTCAGCTTGAAAAGAAGAGAAACGGCGAAGAGTATTCAACACAGGGCTTTGAAAACATTTTATAATTAAGGGTGGTTTTATGAGTAAAAAGCTTTATACCGTTGCAACCTCACACCTTGATACAGTATGGTCGTGGGATTTTGAAACAACCGTGAGCAAATATATTTACAATACTCTTGTAGAAAATTTTGCGCTTTTTAAAAAATATCCGAGCTATGTTTTCTCCTTTGAAGGCTCGTACCGTTATGAGCTTATGGAGGAATACTATCCCGAGCTTTTCGAGGAGCTTAAGGGCTATATTAAGGACGGACGCTGGAACGTTACGGGCTCGGCGTTTGAAAACGGCGACGTTAACTGCCCGTCGCCCGAAGCACTCTTCAGAAATATTCTTATAGGCAATACATATTTTGACGAGAAGTTTTCAAAAAGAAGCGTCGATATTTATCTTCCCGACTGCTTCGGCTTCGGCTGGGCGCTTCCGAGTATTGCTCACCACGCGCATCTTTTAGGCTTTACTACTCAAAAACTCGGCTGGGGCTGTACGTACGGAGTGCCTTTTGATATAGGAACCTGGTACGGCGTTGACGGTGAGAGAATTTTCCTTAACGCAAATCCCCACGATTATTATTTTACTCTTACAAAGCTTCGCGACTGGGATTTTATTACAAAGAAGTTTGATGAAAACGAAAAGTGCGGAATTGATTTTACCTATGTTTTTCACGGCATCGGCGACAGGGGAGGCGCTCCGCAGGAGGCAAGCGTTAAGTTCGTTGATGAAGAAATAAAGAAAAACGGCGAAAGCGATATTGAGGTTATCGCCGCGCCTGCGGATAAAATGTTTCGCGATATGGAAAAGAACCTCAGTGAAGAGGATATTGAAAAGCTGCCCAAATGGGAAACCGAGCTTGTTATGCAAAACCACGGCGTAGGAGGTTACACCTCGAGAGCTGTCGGAAAGCGCTGGAACGCAAAATGCCAGACTCTCGGCGATATTGCCGAAAGAGCTTCGGTTATGAGCGAATATTTCGGAGTTAACGAGTATAACGAGGAGGTCTTAACCAAGGCGTGGAAAAGAGCAATTGCCCACCAGTTCCACGACGATACTCCGGGCACCTCGGTTCAAAGAGCTTACAGAAGAAGCTGGAACGACTATGCGCTCAGTATCAATCAGTTTACGGGAGAGCTTGAGGCGTCGCTCGGCGCGGCTTCAAAGCTTATGAAAACCGACTTTTGCAGAGGTATTCCCGTTGTAGCCTTCAACCCCGTTGAGGCAAAAAGAACGGCAACGGTTAAGCTTGAGCTTAAAGGAATTAAAGAGCCCTTTGTAAGGGTTTATACAATTAACGGAAAAGAGCTTCCCGCCCAGGTCATTGACGACAGGGACGGAGTTAAAACAATACTTTTTACCGCCGATTTCAAGCCCCTTGGTTATAAGAGCTTTGACGTAAGAGGCTCGCTTGAAGAGAGCAGGGGAAAGAGCAAGCTTAAAATCAGCGAGTATTCTATTGAAAATGAAAAATATACCGTAACGCTCAATAAGAGGGGCAACATCTCCTCAATTGTTGATAAGGTCCTTGACCGCGAGCTGCTTCGCGCTCCGATTGTACTCGGTCTGTTTAATTACACCGGCTCAAAGGAGTGGCCCGCGTGGGAAATGAATTACGAAGAGGCAAACAAAGAGCCTGACAGAATACCCGAGCTCGTATCTCTTAAGATTGCCGAAAGAGGACCCGCAAGAGCGACTCTCGAGGTTATTCAAAAGGATAAGAAAAGCGAATTTAAAAGCTATATTTCGCTCAGCTCCAAGGGAGAATACGTAGAGGTTTATAACGAAATTGAATGGCAGAGCATGAGAACGCTTGCCAAACAGAGATTTTCTCTTACCGCTGAAAACGAAAAGGCAACCTTTGACCTCGGACTCGGTGCAATTAAGAGAGGAAATATGACCGAAAAGCTCTTTGAGGTACCCGCTCAGAAATGGGCTGATTTAACCGACAAGAGCGGCGATTTCGGAGTAAGCATCTTCTCCGAATGTAAGCACGGCTGGGATAAATATAACGATAACACCCTGCGTCTTACCGCGATTCATACGCCTAAAAAGAATTACCGTATCGACTCAATGCAGTCAATGATGGATTTGGGACTCAACCGATATTCTTACGCGATTTTCTCCCACGGCGGTGAGGATTTATGCGCTACCCAGCTTAATTCCCGCTTCTTTGAAATGCCCGTGGTTGCCGTAACCGCGGACAGACAAAGGGGAGTAATCGGCAGCGACTATTCCTTTGCCTCGCTTAGCGATAACGGCGTAATAATCCGCTGTATTAAAAGGAAGTATCACAGCGATAAAGAGGAATATGTTATCCGCTTTAACGAGGGCTCGAACAAAACTGTAAAGGACTTTACCTTTACGATGGGCGAAGGCATTGAAAACGCATATGAGGCGTGGGCAAGCGAGGAGTACAGAAACGAAGCAAAGCTTGAAAACGGAAAGCTTATCTGTGACTTCAAGCCTTATGAGATTAAGACCTTTATTGTGACTCTTAAGCCTACGCAGAATAAAGCCGGGCTTCCCGAGCAAAACCCGCTTGAGCTTGATTATAACTATGATATTGATATTATTCCGAAGAACTTAAGAAAAGAAAGGATTAAAGCGTGCGGTATAGATTTTGTAATCGGCGACGGACAGCTTCAATGTAAAGGTCAGAGCCTTGACGTTAAAGACGGAAGCTCCCTTGCGCTGCTCTGCACAAACTACCGCGACGACAGCTTTGTTAATAACGCTTTTGAAAACTTTGCCGCCTGGGATTTATATGATTTCGGCGAAACCGCATATGTCAAGGACGGAAGACTCGGTTATGAATTCACCCATACTCTTGAAGGCGATGAAATAATGTACGCAAAGGGTATGTATTACTGGGTTGTTATCTTGAATAAGGGCGAAAGCCTGCCGGATGACAGCGAAATTTTCGTACTTGCCGCAACCGAAATTCCCGAAAGAAAGAGCGGGCTTATAACTCCGCTTATGGATAAGGTTGAAAACAGGCGCAAATTTACCTTTAAAAAGAGCTTTAAGGAAAAGCTCTGGTACTTTAATTCAAAGCTTGTCTGGAATTTAAATGATAAGGACGATTTTATCCGCCATAATAATAACGGCAAAAACGGAATCAGAGTTGAACAACCTAAAAAACACTACGCGACAAGAACTATCGAAACAACGGGGCACTAAGATGAAAATTAAGCTTGATGAAAACTGGATGACGAAAAACGCGGGTTATCCGCTTGACGACGATGAGGTAAAGAGATATAACAGCGTTCTTCCGAGTGAAGCTCAGCTTGAACACGCTAAAACTCCTTTTTACTGTTTTATCCATTTCGGTATGAACACCGCAACCGGAAGGGAGTGGGGAAACGCGACCGAAACCGTCGATGATTTCACAATTACCAAGGTGAAGCCCGAGCAGTGGGCAAAATGTGTAAAATCAGCGGGCGCACAGGGGATTATCTTTACCTGTAAGCACCACGACGGCTTCTGCCTCTGGAACACCGGAACTACCGATTTTAATTCTATGAACGCTCCGATAGGTAAGGATATCGTTAAAGAGGTTGCCGACGCCTGTAAAAAAGAGGGGCTTAAATTCGGCATCTATCTTTCTCCCTGGGATATGCACGAGGAAACCTACGGAACAAGGCATTATAACGATTTCTTCTGTCGCCAGCTAACCGAGCTTCTATCTAATTACGGAGAGGTTTTCGAGGTATGGCTTGACGGCGCAAAGGGCGCCGACGCAAAGAGCTTTGTTTACGATTGGGAGAGGTACTACAAGATTATCAGGACAATTCAGCCGATGGCAAATATTGCAATCTGCGGACCCGATATAAGGTGGGTAGGAAACGAGCAGGCAATCGCAAGAAAGAGCGAGTATTGCGTCGTTCCCAAAATGCTTACCCTTGCCGAAACGCTTGAAAACAAAGAGGAAAGCAAGCGCTCGGGCGTAAGCATGCTCAATTCAAAAAGCGAGGATTTGGGCTCAAGAGAGGTGCTCTCTCAAAATGCCGAGCTCGCGTGGTATCCCGCCGAGGTTGACGTATCAATCAGGGACGGCTGGTTCTATCCGGGCGGCGATTCGGTTAAGTCCGCGGACAAGCTTTTTAAAATTTATCTTAATTCCGTCGGTAATAACTCCTTCCTTCTTTTAAACGTACCGCCAACCGATAAAGGCGTTATCCACCGTAAGGACAGGGGAGTCCTTAAAAAGCTCGGATTAAAGCTTGAGGACGCGTTTACCGAGCCTGTTTTAAGCCAGAGCTTCGGCGAGCTGAAGGAGGGTTATGTTGAATTTAAATTCGACTCTGCGAAAAAGCTTCGCTACTGTGTTATTGAAGAGGATATTTCAAGGGGACAGAGAATTGAAAAATTCGATTTATACCTTGAAAAATCGGCAGGAAAGTATAAGAAAGTTTACAGCGGTACCGTAATCGGTATGAAGAAAATCATAAAGCTTAAGGGAAGCGCCGAGGGTGCGGTAATGGTTATCCGTCAGTCAAGACAGGCGCCCGTTATTCAAAAAATAGCTTTTTATGATTAATTTAGTCTTGTATTTTTAATATCATAGTGCTATATTAGTAGTAATTTCAAATAAAAGAGGATTAACTATGTTTGGTCAAAAGAAGCCAAAGGGATTAAAAATTATCATTGTCGGATGCGGAAGAGTTGGCGAAACGCTTTGCGCTCAGCTTTCGCAGGAGGGACATGATATTACCGTTATTGACAAAAACGCAAAGAGAGTTAAGGAAATAACCGAGCTCTATGACATTATGGGTTGCGTAGGAAACGGCGCCTCCTTCGGAGTACAGAAGGAAGCGGGTATTACCGACGCTTCGCTTATAATTGCCGTTACCGAAAGCGATGAATTAAACCTTCTTTGCTGTACGGTTGCTAAGCGTGTAGCGGGTTGCAGCGCGATTGCAAGGGTTCGTAATCCCGATTACGGAAAAGAAACCGAATATCTTCGTGAAAAGCTCGGTCTTGCAATGATTATCAATCCCGAGCTTGAAGCAACAAGGGAAATGGTAAGAGTTCTGTGTTTACCGTCTGCACTTGAAATTGATACCTTTGCCCACGGTCAGGCTGAACATATCAAAGTTAAGGTTAAAAAAAGCTCAATGCTTGACGGACTCAGCGTTGCCAAGCTTGACGAAAACACCGAAAATATTTTGGTTTGCGCTGTTGAAAGAGACGGCGAGGTGCATATTCCAAAGGGAGATTTTGAACTCAGAGCGGGGGACATTATGTCATTTGTTGCTCCGCGTAAAGCCGTTAAGGCATTCTTCAAAAAGATGGGCTCAAACTTCCATCAGGTTAAAAATACAATTATCGTCGGCGGCGGAAACTCGGGATATTATCTTGCTAAACAGCTACTCAATATCGGAGTTAACGTTAAGATTATCGAAAAGGATTTTGAACGTTGCGAACAGCTCGGAAATATCTTCCCCAACGCTATTATTATAAACGGCGACGGTACTGACGAAGACCTTCTTCGCGAAGAGGGAATTGAAACCTGCGAGAGCTTTGTTCCGCTTACGGGTTCCGATGAGGAAAATATCCTTTTGACTCTTTTTGCCAAAAAGGTTACGGACGAAAACGCAAAGGTTATTACAAAGATTAACCGTATTACCTTCAGCGACGTTATTGACGGTCTTGACCTCGGCTCGGTTCTTTATCCGAGATATATTACAAGCGAGGCTATTACCGCTTATGTAAGAGCAAAATCAGCCTCCCGTTCAAACAGCATTGAAACTCTTTCCTATATGTTTGAACACAGGGTCGAGGCTATTGAATTCAACGTAGAAAACGACCGTAAAAAGCTTACGGGTATTCCGCTTATGAACTTAAATCTTAAAAAAGACATACTTATTGCGTTTATTAACCGCAAAGGTCAGATTATCATCCCCAAGGGCAGCGACTGTATTCTTCCGGGCGATACGGTTATGATTGTAACAACGCATACCGGATTTGCTGATATCAAGGATATTTTGGATTAACACTATGAATGTATCAATTATAAGAAGAATTATCGGATACGTTTTAATGCTTGAGGCAATTCTTATGCTTGCCCCCGCGCTTGCCGGAGTAATCTACGGCGAAGATGAGGGCGTAGCGTATATTATTACCGCGCTTATCTGTCTTACCGTTGGCGGAGCCTTAAGCTTTAAAAAGCCGAAAAGAAATGTTTTCTATTTAAAAGAGGGCTGCGTAGCAACCGCGCTTTCTTGGGTTATTCTTTCGCTTTTCGGTTGTATTCCTTTTATGATTACAAAGGAAATACCGTTTTTCATAAACGCGCTTTTTGAAACGGTTTCGGGTTTTACAACAACGGGAAGTACGATTATTGACGACGTTGAAGCAATGTCCCACGCCTCGCTTCTCTGGCGAAGCGAAACGCACTGGATTGGCGGTATGGGCGTGCTTGTGTTTATAATGGCGGTTGTATCGCTTTCGGGCGGCTCTAATATTAATCTGCTTAAAGCGGAGAGTCCGGGTCCCTCGGTAGGAAAGCTTGTACCTAAAATGAAAACTACCGCAAGGTGGCTTTACGTAATTTACGCCGCTTTTACCGTTGCCGAATTCTTATTCCTTGTAATCGGAAAAATGCCCGTTTTTGATGCGCTTTGTACCGCTCTCGGTACTGCCGGTACGGGTGGCTTCGGCGTAAAGAATAATTCAATAGGCGGCTATTCGCCCTACGTTCAGTGGGTTGTAACAATATTTATGCTGCTGTTCGGCGTTAACTTTAACGCATATTATTTCATTATTTTAAGACAGCTTAAAAAGGCGTTTTCAATTGACGAAGTTAAGGTTTATTTCTCAATCGTTCTTTGCGGTATAGCAATATTCTTCCTTAATTCCCACCGCCTTTTCAATACAACGGGCGAAGCGCTGCGCGCTGCTTCGTTCCAGACCGCGTCACTCGTTACCTCAACCGGATTTACAACGGTTGACTACGATACCTGGCCCAACCTTTCAAAGCTGCTTGCGCTTATGCTTATGACAGTCGGCGCGTGCTCGGGAAGTACGGGCGGCGGTATCAAGGTTTCAAGATTTATAATTGCGTTTAAGGGCGCGTATAATGAGATTTGCTCGTATATCCACCCGAAAAGCGTAAGAAGAACCCGTATGGACGGAAATACTCTTAGCGAGGATATTATCCGCGCAACCGCGATTTATATCTTTACCTTTGCCGCAATTTTTGCCGCGTCAATATTTATTGTAGCAATCGAGGGTCACGATTATATGACGAATTTCTCGGCAGTCCTTGCCGAAATGAACAACATCGGACCCGGTATGAGTATGGCAGGACCTTCGGAAACGTTCAGCTTTTTCACCCCGCTTTCAAAATGCGTATTCATTTTTGATATGCTCGCGGGAAGGCTTGAACTCTATCCGATGTTACTTCTTATAAATCCCGCTGTCTGGAAACGGTCATAGTAAAAAAGGCAACGGAGTCTCAGAACTGCTCCGCTGCTTTTTTGTAAGTATAGCAGCTCTGTAACAAACCATAGAAAGGTGGGTGGCTTATGAATACAATGAGAAAATGGTTCACGCCGTTTCGTATTATCATTTTCGCTTTTGCGGGTATTATTCTTGCAGGAACGCTTCTGTTAATGTTGCCCGTGTCGTCGGCAAGCGGAAGCCGTACTGAGTTCGGTCAGGCATTATTTACAGCCACCTCTTCCGTGTGTGTTACAGGACTTGTTGTACACGATACCTCAACTTACTGGTCGCTTTTCGGTCAGTCGGTAATACTGATTATGATTCAGATAGGCGGTCTCGGAATAGTAACGGTTGCTGCGTCGTTTTTCCTGCTTTCGGGAAGAAAAACAACCCTGATACAAAGAAGTACTATGCAAAAATCAATTTCCGCTCAGACGGTCGGCGGAATAGTTGACCTTATGAGATTTGTTATTATAACAACGTTCATCTTTGAGCTTGCAGGCGCCGCGCTTCTTTCACCTTTCTTTACTGCAAGGTACGGCGCAAAAGGAATACTGATGGCGCTGTTTCACTCGGTATCCGCCTTTTGTAACGCAGGCTTTGACGTTATGGGCGCAAGAACGGGAGAATATTCCTCTTTTACATCCTTTGCGAGAGATATCGGAATAAACGTTATTGTAATGTTCTTGATTATCTTCGGCGGCATAGGTTTTCTGACTTGGAACGATATTTTTATAAATAAGCTTCACTTCAAGCATTACCGACTTCAGTCAAAGATTATTCTTGTTACTACTCTTGTACTTATAGTAGTTCCTGCGGTGTTATTCTTCTTTATTGATTTTACCGGATTGCCGCTCAAAGAAAGAATACTCTCATCACTGTTTCAGTCAGTTACGGCGCGTACGGCAGGTTTTAATACAACCGACCTTAACGCTATGACTGCGGCAGGGCAGTCAATGCTTATTGTACTTATGCTAATCGGCGGTTCACCCGGTTCAACTGCGGGCGGTATGAAAACAACCACTATTGCGGTTCTTATTGTGAATGCACGCGCGTGCTTCCGTCAGCAAGGTGACGTCAAGTGCTTTAAAAGGCGCATCAACAGTGATGCTGTAAGAATGGCGTCAACTATGTTTATGTTGTATATAGTTCTCAGCTTCTGCGGAGCTTATGTTATTAGCATTGTTGAAAAATTACCGTTTTATAAATGCTTGTTTGAAACTGCGTCTGCGCTCGGTACGGTAGGACTTTCGCTGGGTATTACAACGCAGATAGGCGCCCTTTCCCACGGAATTTTGATTGCGCTTATGTTTATCGGCAGAGTGGGCGGACTTACGCTTATTTATGCCGCTTTGAAAAAACAAAATAATAATACAAAACTGCCGCTTGAAAGCATAACGGTAGGATAGGAGAAAACTATGAAATCTATACTTTTAATAGGACTCGGAAGCTTCGGAACTCATATGGCGGTTCAACTCAGTCAGCGCGGACATCAGATTATGGGTGTTGACAAAAACGAAGAAAGAGTCAACGAGGCTATGCCTTATCTGACCGACGCGCAAATCGGGGACAGCACAAATAAGGAATTTCTTTCGGAACTCGATATCAGCGGTTTTGACATTTGCTTTGTAACCGTAGGCAAGGATTTTCAAAGCTCGCTTGAAACTACAAGCCTTCTTAACGAGCTCGGCGCGCCGCTTGTTGTATCGCGTGCAGAGAGTGATATGCAGGAAAAGTTCTTGCTCAGAAACGGCGCTGACGAGGTGCTTTATCCCGAAAAGCAGCTTGCAAAATGGGCGGCTATAAAATACGGAAGCAAACATCTTCTTGATTACATAGAGATTGACGAAAATAACGCTCTCTTCGAAGTCCCCGTTCCTTCTTCGTGGACGGGTCACACCATAGCGCGTATTGACGTAAGAAAGAAACATAATATTAATATTATTGCTGTGAAATACGGCGGCAAATTCGGAGGACCCGTTATGCCGGATACTGTTCTTACAAGCGATATGACGCTTCTTGTTATGGGTGATTATAAGTCCGTTCAGAAGTGTTTCCGCCTTTAATATAACGGTTAAAGCCTTCCTTAATGAAGGCTTTTATATTATGTGTATATACTTTTGATTTTACCTGTGTTATAATACAAATAATAATTATAAGGAGAATTAAAATGGAATTAATTAAAAGCTTTTCGGTTGACCATACTCTTATCGTTCCCGGTATTTTTACAAGCAGGGTTGACGTTTTAGGCGATTATACGGTTACAACATATGACATAAGACTTAAAAGACCTAACAGGGAGCCCGTTATTGACGTAGCGGCAATGCACTCGCTTGAGCATATTATCGCTACCTTCCTTCGTAACGACCCCGATATGAAGGACGAGGTTATTTACTGGGGACCCATGGGATGTCTTACGGGCTTTTATCTTATACTTAAAGGAAGCCGCGCTCCAAAGGAAATATATAAGCTGCTTCTGAGCGCGTTCAAGTATGTTGACAGCGTTAATGAAGTTCCCGGAACCGCTCCCGAAAACTGCGGATATTACCGTATGCATAATCTTGAAATGGCAAAATGGTACGCAAGCGAATTTGCTTCTTATCTTGAAGAAAACGCAAATAATCCCGATATCTTTGAATATCCGAAAACCGAGCGTCTTGTTACCGAAAGCGGTCAGCATTTTTACGACTCATAAATGTTTAAGCTCCCTTCGGGAGTTCAGGAGACGATTATATGATAAAAGAGTGTACAACAGAGCATATTAAGGAATACGGCGTTATTTATGCGGCGGCATTTTCAGGCGAGCCGTGGAACGATAACTGGAAGGTTGAGGACGCTGAGATTCATATTAAAGAAATTATGGAATCAAAACAGTCTTATGGCTTGGAATATCTTATTGACGGTAAGGTTGCGGGCTTTATTCTCGGAAGCTCCATGCTGTTTCATTGGGGCAGAATGTTTGAAATCAACGACCTTGCCGTACACCCCGATTATCAGGGACAGGGCATTGCAACAAAGCTCCTTGAAGCCTGTCTTGAGGAAATGAAAAAGCGCGGTATTAAGGGCTTTAACCTGATTACGCAGGGCGACGGCTTTCTTCCGAGGTTTTATGAAAAGCACGGCTTCAAAAAAGAAACTGAAGTAATCCTTATGGGAAGAGAACTGTGATTTATCAAAGAAAGCTTTTTTACGGACGAGCACTGCTCGTCCCTACGAACCCATTGAATAGCCAAACTACCGTAGGGACGACCATTGGTCGTCCGTTATTTTGTTACCAAATAGTATATCAACCCGTAAATTACGCTCGTTGCGAAACCCGATATCGGTATTACTGTTCCTAAAACGCGCTTTCTTTAATTATTGATATTTATTACAAAATGTGTTAAACTGTAATTGCCAAATAAATTATAATTATATTTGTTACAAGTTGGAGACGCATTTTTTTCTTATTGCTCCGGCTGTGCGCTTTTTTAAGGAGAAATTTTTATGAAAAAAACACTTAGTTTATTTTTGTCTTTAGTTATGATAGCAAGCGTTACTGTAGGACTTAATATTACGGCACAAGCTGATTCATTGCCGTCAAGTGGTTGGTGTGGTAAAAACGCAAAATTTACATTTGATAAATCCACGGGAACACTAACAATAAGCGGCGAAGGAAAAATAAAGGATTCTGCTTTTTCTGTTGCTGAAGGAAATGTTAAAAAACTTGTAATTAAAAACGGCATAACAGAAATAGGAGAATATGCATTTTGTAATTTTGAAAAACTTAGTTCAATAACAATGCCTTCTAATCTAAAGTATGTGGGCGACAATGCTTTTTGGAATACAGCATTTTATTATAATAGCAAAAATTGGAAAAAACATGGCTTATATTATAATAAGTATTTACTTGATTATGATGTAGAATATCTAATGGAAAACCAATATAGCAGGAACATTAAAGTTGAAATTGTCAAAGGAACAGAAACTATTGCAGATGGAATATTTCCAGGTAACAACTATAGCGATTGTATTAGAAGTATTTTTATACAGGTTTCAGTAAAAAACATTTGTGGTACTTTTGAGTATGTTAATAATTTAAAGGATGTTTATTATGAAGGCAATAAATCTGCTTCAAAAAAAATCCAAGTTTATGATTTTCATGAAGTTTACAATGGGCTTGATCATGCTGTTCCAAATTATGCAACAATACACTATGGAACTGCAACTATTCCAGCTTCAAAGCCAAAGGGTCCGAAAATTACAGGTGTAGTTGGACTCCCGAAAGCCTTTGCTGTTGAGTGGAAAAAAGCCTCAAAAGTAAAAGGTTATCAGCTACAGTGTTCTACTGATAAAGCTTTCAAGAAGAACAAGAAGACTATTACAATTAAAAAGGCAGGAACTACAAGTAAATATATAAAGAAACTCAAATCAAAGAAAACATATTATATCCGTATAAGGTCATATAAGATAAAGAATAATAAAAAGGTTTACTCTGCCTGGAGTGCTAAGAAAAAGGTTAAAACGAAATAAGCCTTCCCCCTTGAGGGGAAGGGGGACCGCTTGCGGTGGATGAGGTGGAAATAACATAACGATGCTTCGCATCTACACCTCATCAGTCACCTGCGGTGACAGCTTCTCCTCAAGGAGAAGCCTTTTATTTTGTCACCAAGTAGTATATAAACCCGTAAATTACGCTCGTTGCAGTGCCGTAAACGATTACGGGACCGGCGATACTGAACATCTGCGCAGCGGTGCCTAAAACGTAGCCTTCGTGCTGAAACTCGAGCGCGGGCGCGACGACGGCGTTGGCAAAACCTGAAATCGGAACTGCGCAGCCCGCTCCCGCGTGGCGGGCGATTTTATCGTATACTCCGATACCCGTCAGAATTGCAGTAATAATAATTATCAAAGCCGGCGCAATCAGCTTCAGCTCCTTTTCCTCTAAATTGAAATGTGAGAAAGCTTCACTTACAATTTCGGCAAAGGCGCATATACCTCCGCCGAAGATAAACGCCTTAACGCAGTTTAATATAACAGGGGAGCCAGGGCTCGCCTTATCGGTCATTTTTGAATAATCGTCCTTTGAAATTCCCATAATCACTTATCCTTCGGTTTAGTTACCAAAGCGGTTATCAGCCCCGAGAGCATTGCAATTGTAACGCCGCCCGCCATTGCCGAAAAGCCGCCCGTTATTACGCCTAAAAAGCCTTTTTCGTCCACCGCCTCGCGAACGCCCTTTGAAAGCGCCCAGCCGAAGCCCGTAAGCGGAATTGTTGCTCCTGCTCCCGCAAAGTCGACAAGCTTGTCGTATATGCCGATTGAGCCCAAAACTACGCCGATGCATACGAAGGAAACAAGAATTCTTGCGGGAGTCAGCTTTGTAAAATCCATTAAGAGCTGCCCGATAACGCAGATTGTTCCGCCCACTATAAAGGCTTTGATACACATTAATAACATCTCATCACCATATATAGTATATCCTTTTGACTATCCTTAATTCACTATACAATAAATATTTATAAAATTTGTATAAACTGCTTAAAAAATCGACAAAAAACACTTGAAATCTACTTTCAGTTATGCTAAAATGTCTAAAAAATATAGGAGGTAAGTATCTATGGCTATGACATATGAGTCAGTCGTTGAAGCTGCAAGAGACAAGTTCTGTGACGTTGACGTATCATCGGTACAGGGTGTTAGAGCTTTTCAGATTAATCTCGAAGGTAAGTCAGTGAACGGAATCTTTTATATTGAAATAAAAGACGGTGAAGTTCATGTTGAACCTTATGAATATTATGACAGAAACGCAATCATCCATATCAACCCCACAAACTTCATTAAGCTTATCAACGGTAAGCTTGACCCCGTTGCTGCTTTTGCAACAGGAAAAATCAAGGTTGAAGGCGACACTAACGCAGCGCTTGAGATGATTAAATTCGTAAAATAAGTTTTATTCTTAAAGGGAGGGTTTCGTACCCTCCCTTTTATTGTGTTTTAATTATTAATTGACTTTGTTTATTCTGAGTACTATAATTATATTATAAACATTTGGAGGTGCGTTATGGGTTATAAGAAAAATACCTATACGGGCAGAGAGGCCGCTATGTATCTTATCGGTCTCGGCGGTCAGAATATGATTTATAATATCATAGCTACCGGTCTTTACTATTATTTTCAAAACGTTATTTGCCTTAACGCTATGGCGCTCGGCTGGATTATGGCTATCGCCAGAGTATGGGACGCGATTAACGACCCGATGATGGGAACAATTGTTGACAAGACAAAGAGCAAATGGGGTAAGTGTAAGCCTTATCTTTTGTTTGTTCCTCCGGTTGTAATGGTAATTACTATTGCTACCTTCCTTAACGGTAACTACGCGTCCGCCGAAAGAGACGGCAACGTTACAAAAATGGTTCTTATTACCGGCTGGGCTGCGCTTTCGTACATCCTTTGGGGTATGAGCTATACTATCGGCGATATCCCGCTTTGGGGAATTATTCCGCGTATGACCGAGGACGAGGGAGACCGCGCAAAGCTTATTTCTCTTGCAAGAATCTTTGCAACCGTTTTCGGTTCAACAATGGTTATCGGTATTATTCCGATTTCTCAGGCGATTAACGGACCTGAAACTCCTAACGCGCAAAAGGGCTTTATTATCGGAGCTGTTGCAACAACCGTCCTTGCGTCAATTCTCTTTGAGCTTGCGGGACTCGGAACAAAAGAGCGTGTTCCCGTAACCGAGGAAACAAAGACGATGAAGGAAAGCTTTAAGCTTATGTGGAGCTGTAAGCCCTTCAGAAGACTTCTTATATCGGGCGTTCTGCGTGCGCCTATCCAGCTTATGACAATCGTTGTTATGACGCTGTTTACATATTATTATTGCGACGGCGATATGAACAAGGCGTTTGACTTTAAAGGAAACCCGAAAATGCTTGTAATCCTTCTTATTATCGGCGGCGGCTTCTTTATAGGTCAGTTCGGTATTATGGGTATTTTCCCGTATCTTATTAAAAAGATTGACGTTAAAACCCTTTACAACCTTTCCGCGTTTGCGGGTATTCCTACGGGACTTATCTATCTTCTTTATAAGCTCCATCCAACCGAGCTTGACAGGGTTAAATACGTTGCAATTCTCGGCGTTCTTATCTTAATTGCGGGCGTTGGCTTCGGTCTTGTAATGGTATGTCAGTCAATGATGATTGCCGACTGTATCGACTATGAGGAATACCATAACGGCTTCCGTCCCGACGGTATTTTCTTCTCGGGTCAGAGCTTTATTACAAAGCTTTCCGCCGGTATCTCCTCAATCATTTCGGCGTATGTATATAATTACGTAGGCTATACGGGTAAGAATATCGACGATATGAACAAGGCTCTTGCAGCAGGCGTTAAGCACTTCGCTTCCGACTATCAGAGCTATGCTTCGGCAATGTGGTTCCTTCTTACCGTACCTGCGGCAATCGGTATGATTATTGCGGTAATCCCGACCATTAAGTATGAGATTACAAAGAAGGAACACGATACAATCCTCGCAAAGCTTATTGAAAAGCACGACGCCAAAAAAGCAGAATTAACCGAAGAATAAAAAATAAAAAGAAGGTCTATCGTGACCTAGTCAATAGTTCGTAGACACAAAAAAGAATTAAGCTGCCAGTTCAATGCGATATTGGACTGGCGGTTTTTTATTCAGTTTTCTTAAAGGTTTGATATAGTTGAAATAGAAGATGGTTTCATCAACTACTTTGGA
>JAFSZK010000104.1 GCA_017458975.1 Eubacterium sp.
CGCGGTAAAATACCTTTTTCATTGTTTCAAGCGGAACCTTTGTTTTCGGATTGTTCGGGTCCTGAAGCTCCTCGGTCAGTCGCTTCGGAAGCTTATCCGCGCCCGCCTTCTGACCTAAGATTACATTTGCGATACGCTCTGCGTTCCAGCCGTATGCGCCCCAGGTAAGCATTGACGCCATATTAGCCTTCATACCCGTAGCGTGTTGAATTGCAATCGGGTGGGGAAGAAGCGGAATATTGAGCTGAGGAACCTTTGTAAAGTGGCTGAGAAGATTGACAACGGGTCCGACGTACGGGAAGCATGCAAGAATTGCTTTCGTAACAAGCATATTCGGCTTTCCGATTAAGAAGCCCGGAAGCACGGCGTAGCTTGTAAACAGACAGCTTCCTGCCGAAGAAACGGATTCCATAAGATTCTGAAACATAATTGCAAGAGCCGCCTTGCCGTGGGGAGTTAAGGAGTCAACGTCAAGACCGAGACCCTCAACAACAACCATATATCCGGCGTTAAGGTGACATCCGCCTCTGTTCGAGGTTGCATAACCGAGTCCCTGACCTACTGCGTGACGGGGCTCGTAAGCCGCAAGCTCCATACCCTTTGCGTGAATAGCGTACTCCTTTCCGCCGTATTTTTCGCTCATACGCTTTGAACCGTCGGCAAGGTCGCCTCCCGCGCCCCGACGATATGCGATATCCTCAAACATCTTTGAAATGTTTTCAGTTTCGCCGAAATGAATTCCGAAATCGTGAACGCCTTTTTCCGCAAGCTCCATAGCAAAGGCAACCGAGCCTGCGCAGGAAATCGCGTCCATTCCGAGCTCGTCAAGTTCGTAATTCCACTTTAAGATTTTTTCGATATCGTCGTTAAGAATATTAGGACCTAAAAGACCAAGTGTTTCAAGCTCGGGTCCTTTAACTATCTTGCCCTCTACCTCAACCTTTCTTGCACATCTGATAACGCAGGTCGTACAGGCTCCGTTGGAAACAAGATGGTTTTCGGCGAGCTCCTCGCCCGATACCTTTTCAAAGTTATCATATCTTCCCGCCGAGAAATTCTTTGTTGCAAGGATTGAGTGAGCCTGCATCGGAGCAATAAGCCCCGCTGTGCCGAGCTTTGGCAGTTGTCTGCCCGTAAGGGGATGAGCCTGAAGGAGCTTAGTCCACTTTGCGTTAAACGGCTTTAGCTTATCTTCCCGGTAAAGCTTTGGCAGCTTTGTTCCTTTTGCGGTAACGGCTTTGAGCTTTTTATCGCCGAATACCGCGCCTACGCCGCCGCGTCCCGCGGTTCTTTCGTTACTGAAAACGCAAGCATAAAGCACCTTGTTTTCACCCGCGGGTCCGATAACAAGTCTTCCGGGATAATCAAGCAGCTTTTCCTGCGCTTCGCCCGTTGTAAGTCCCCAGATTTCCTCAGCGTTTTCAAAAGTAACCTCGTCCTCTTCAATGTGAACGGTGACGGGGCTTTCGCTTTTTCCGCTGAAAATTGCCGCGTCATAGCCTGCACGCTTGAGCGAAAGTCCGAAATCTCCGCCGCAGTTTGACGAGGTTATAATATTTGTAAGCGGAGAAATAGTTGAAATATTAAAACGCGAGGTGTTGGGACATCCGCAGCCCGTAAGGGGACCCGTTGTAACAACAAGCCAGTTATCCTCGTCAAACGCCTTCATTTCGGGCGTAATATGATGAAGAAGAATATCGGCAGCCATTATTTTACCGCCGAGGGTTCTCTCCCTGTCCTTATCCGTCCAGGGAAACTCGCTGTAGGTCTGCTTGCCCAAATCAACGAACAGTACCTTACCCATATAACCGCAATATTCAGTCATTTTTATCACTCCTTATTTTAAGTGAATGAATTTCATTATTATCGTATATATACAGCTTACCCGCGCTTTCGGTTTTACCAAGAAAGAAATCCGTTACAAGCTGTGCCTCAAGCGCGCCGATGATAGCCGCCGTTGCGCTTGGCGACTTCATTTTTCCGTCGGGCTTGTTAAGACATCCCGCCTCCTCCAAATCGGGAGTTTTATCGGGGATATAAAGATATGCAAACCCGTAAAAGCCGTTAATGCTTCCGTTGACGCAGGGGATTTTTGATTTTTTGCAATCCGAGTTAACCGCTTTTCTTGTTTCGATATTATCAACGGCGATGATTACTATATCATAACCGTTGATAAGCGATTTATCATATTTTCCCGAATAGTATTTAATTTCTGTTTCGGGGGAGTAGGCGCTCAGCCTTTCGGCAAGAAGGGCACATTTTTCTTTTTTTATATCCTTTTTTGTGTAGAAAAACTGGCGGTTGAGATTACGCTGCTCTACCGTATCGTAATCAACAAGCAGAAGCTTTCCTGCTCCTGCGCCCGCAAGGTGTACGGCGACGTTTGTTCCGAGTCCGCCGCAGCCTATAATCACAGCGCTGTTTTTTGAAATATCAAAGCCCTGAATATCGGATTTTAAACTCATTTTCAGTAATTACCTCCGCAGCTTTGTGTGTTTCCGCTGAGTGTTTCAATCGCGTGGGGAAGTACGGGAAGAACAATATCAATGCTTTCCTTTACCGCCTTAGGGGAGCCCGGAAGATTTATAATAAGGCTTTTTCCTCTTATTCCGCTGATTGCGCGCGAAAGCATAGCTCTGTCGGTGATTTCAAGGCTTTTTGCTCTTATTGCTTCGGATATTCCGGGTACTTCCTTTTCAATTACCGCCTTTGTTGCTTCGGGGGTTATATCGCGCGGAGCAAAGCCCGTACCGCCGGTAGTGAAAATGACGTCGCATTTTTCATCGTCCGAAAGCTCTGTAATCGCATTTGAAATCAAATCATTTTCATCGGGAACAAGACGGTAAACCTCACCGTCTGAAAGGGATTTAACGCACTCGGCAATAGCCTTTCCGCTTAAATCATCGCACTCGCCTTTATAGCATCTGTCGCTTACGCATATGATTCCGAATTTCATAATATCACCTATGGTTATATTAACATAAAATTATATTTTGTTCAATAAAATTTTATCTTTTCATATTGAATATTATATGTTATAATGAGCTTGTGATATTGCCCGACTTTACCGACCTAAATGGTTTCACAGGGTTTGTAGAGCGTAGCCGAAATAAACTTCACATCGGCTAAAGGGTATGGCGGGAAACGGCTGTGCCTTCCGTGTTTGAAAAGGAGCATTTATCATGAAAAAAGTATTAGCATTATTAATGGCTGTCGTTATGGCGCTCGCATTTGCCGCTTGTGCAGCAAAGCCCGCCGAAGAAGCCGAATCAACCCCAGCTGCGGCACCCGAAAATCCGGTTATCCGTTTGTCAACAACAACGTCGGTTAACGACTCGGGTCTTCTTCCTTACCTCCTTCCCACCTTTGAGAAGGAAACGGGCTATAAGGTTGAAGTTCAATCCGCAGGAACGGGCGCAGCGCTCCAGAAGGCTATGGACGGTAATGCGGACGTAGTTCTTGTTCACGCCAAGGCTTCCGAGGAGGAATTCCTTGCAGGCGGATACGGAGTTGAAAGACTTCCGTTTATGTACAATTACTTTGTAATTGTCGGACCCAAGGACGACCCTGCAGGCATTAAGGGAAGCAAGGACGCGGCTGAAGCATTCGCAAAGATTAAGGACAGCAAGAGCAAGTTTATATCCCGCGGTGACGAAAGCGGAACTCACAAGGCTGAGCTTAAAATCTGGGGTGAAGGTAAGGAGCCCAAGGCTGAAACGGATAAATGGTATATCAGCGCAGGTCAGGGAATGGGCGCGTGTCTTACAATGGCAAGCGAACAGCAGGCATATTGCCTTACCGATAAGGCAACCTTCCTTTCAATGAAGGACGAGCTTAATCTTGATATAGCTCTTGAAGAGAGTGAGGATATGAAGAACACATATTCTCTTATCGCAGTTAATCCCGAAAAAATCGAGGGCGTTAACAGCGACGGCGCAAAGGCATTTATTGACTGGATGCTCGGCGACGAAGCAAGCGCGCTTATCGCAAAATACGGCGAAAAGGAATATGGCGTAGCACTCTTCAAGCTTCTTGACGAAAACAAATAATGGAAAGCATTAAACAGGCGTTTAATCTTTTGTTTTCCCTTGATAAAGAGCTACTTCAGATAATCGGCGTAACGATGAGGATGTCTTTTTTCAGCACGACCGTTTCGTGCCTTATAGGACTTCCGCTCGGTGCGCTTATAGCAACAAGGAGCTTTAAAGGGAAAGCATTTATAAAAAAACTTATTCACACATTAATGGGCTTGCCGCCGGTGGTGGCAGGCCTGCTTGTGTATACGCTGTTTACTCATTACGGACCGTTCGGAAGTCTTAATCTTCTCTTTACGGTTAAGGTAATGGTAATTGCCCAGGTTATACTGATTACGCCTGTTGTTATCGGTCTTTCCTCATCATTTATCGAAAGCACCTCAAAGCCGGTAATAGAAACCGCAAGAGGTCTCGGACTTTCAAGGGGTAAAATTGCAGGGCTTTGTATTTCCGAGGGTCGCTCCTCGCTGTTTTCCGTTGTGCTCAACGCCTTTGGGCGCTCCATTGCCGAGGTTGGCGCGGTAAGCATCGTCGGCGGTAATATCCAATGGAAAACAAGGGTAATGACAACGGCAATTATGCTTGAAACAAATAAGGGCAAGTTTTCCTTTGCGCTTGCGCTGGGCATTATTCTTTTAATAATTGCCTTTATCGTTAATGCGCTTGCCTCGTTTATAGTAAAGGAGCCTGCCGATGATTAATATAAAGAATTTAAAAAAATGTTACGGCGAAAG
>JAFSZK010000105.1 GCA_017458975.1 Eubacterium sp.
ACGGCGAGTATTTCGGCTTAAAGCCGCTTTGGGACGAAAATATGACGGAGCATCCCGAGGTTATTGACGTTATCAGAATGCGCCGTGATTCAAGAGCGCAGCTGCGCTTTGCTCATAAAAGCAAGTACGGCGGACCGATATATTTTAAAAATTGTAAGAATATTAAGGCTGATAATTTCATTATTGAGAACGCGGCTCACTGGTCGTTCAGAATTGAAAACTGCAACGGCGTAGATATAAGCAATTTTGTTATAAACAATAACCGCCACGTTGCAAACTCGGACGGCTTTGACGTTGCGGGAACAAGCAATATAAGAATTAAGCATTGCTTTGTTTCAACCGCCGACGACGGCATATGTCTGAAAAATGCGGTATGGCTCGGAAATAAGGGCAAAATGGAGAACGTTCACGTTTCGGACTGCGAGGTAATTTCCTGCGCAAATGCTTTTAAAATCGGTACGGAAACAACCTTTGATATTGAAAATATAACCGTTGAGAACTGTAAGTTTTTTATGACGGATATTTATCCCGGAACGGTAAGCGGAATTGCAATCGAGTCCGCCGACGGCTCAGAGGTAAAGAATATTACCGCCTCAAATATCGAAATGGACAGGGTAACGTGCCCGATATTTATTCGCCTTTGCAACCGTAACCGCGCAAGCATTGTAAACGCCGAAACGGCGAATGCGGTGGAGTTCGGAAAAAAGCGCAAAAAAGCTTCCTCTGCGGATAAGGAAACCTTTGATATGAAAGGAAGCGTTAGTGATATTCTTATTGAAAACATTACTGCAAAAAATGCCGAAATCCCCGTTATTATAGCGGGCTTCAAGCAAAACGGGAAAACAAAATATGTTGAAAACGTAACCCTTAAAAGCGTTGATATTACTTACGCCCCGTATAAGGAGGTCTACGATAAAAGAGCCTTTATTCCCGAATACAGCGACGTTTATCCCGAAAGCTGGCGCTTCAGGAATCTGCCCGCATACGGACTTTGGGCAAGGCATATAAAAGGCTTGAAGCTGCTTGATTTTGAGTGTTCCGCTCCGCGCAGTACATGGAAGAAAAAGATAATAACCGAGGATATGAAATAAGCAATTAAACGCCCCGTGCATATAATGTAACGGGGTGTTTTTATGTTTAGAAATATTGTGCTGTTAGGAGATACAAAAAGGTTCAGGGGCAGTCTTTTCAATATTTTAACGGGGACTTTTAACGATAATTACGATTCTGTCAGAGTCGGTCATTTTCTTTTTATGAATACCTTTTACCGCGTTTTTGCTCTGCCCGAATATCTGCCGGGCTTTATTGAGCTTATTAAGCCCGACTGTATTATTATTACAAGTACCGAATACTACGGTTATATTGATGAGCTTAAGGAGCTTTCAAGGGTAATAGTTTATTCCCGAATGCCCGTTTTTGACGCGGTAAATATTAAGTCAACAAAGTATTCGTGCAGGGGAATAAACAATCTTCTGTGTGAAATCGCCTGTATAGAAAAGAAAAAACATATCGGACTAAGAATAGCTGTATTAACTATTAGCTTTTTATCACTTATAGTCGTTTGTCTATATTTACTAAATTTTATGTAAAATATTTGTATATAATTACTACTGTTCATAATGTGTTAACATATGCTATAATAAAGTGAATATATCTGTATATTTAATAAAAATAAATAAATGGAGAGAAAAATATGAAAAAAACAAGGAAAGTATTAAGCATAATGCTCGCGCTGCTTATGGCGGTAAGCTGCCTCGGTCAGATTGCGGCTTATGCAAACGAGGTTTTCTATTCCGTTACTTTTATTGATGAGAACGGAGATGAAATGGGCTCGAGAATCCAGGTCAAGAAGGGCTCCTATATCCCGACGGATGACGCCGAGGTTCAGTCAATGATTGCTTTACCCTACGGCGGACAGCCCCATGACGACGGAAACGGTAAGCATTCTGTTTATTCGTGGGACATTGACCCCGCTACAACCCCGATTAATGCGAATACCGTTTTCACAAGAATAAGAACAACAGAGAATCATAAGTTTGATTTCGGCAAGCCGAGCTTTGCATTTTCAAAGGAGAATTCAAGAGGTATTGTATCACAGTATACCTGCTCCGAATGCGGATATCTCGGTGAGCTCGGCGTTGAGTTTACGGGCATCAGTCTTAACGGACTTGACTATAAGCTTGTAGGAAGCGCGGTAACGGGCGGCGACGGAACGGCTTATGAGGGAACGGCTAATTTAAGCGACGCCAAGAAGATTCTTGAGCTTGTAAATAAAGTAGTTCCCATTCCCCAGATTTCAACAATTACAACAATTCTTGATATCGGTCAGAAGGTTATTGACGTTGCGGACGACGTTGTTGAAAGAACAAGCACATGCGCAAGACAGGGACATCTTTATGCGGATAATCCTACATATACCTGGAGCGAAGAGTACCAGAAATGTGTGGCAAGATTTACCTGTACAAGAGATGACTGTCAGGCTCATTACGACGGTCACTACAAGGAAGTACCTATGGAGATTACGGGTCACGCATACGCTTATCCCGATTGCGAAAATGCAGGAAGCATTACCCATACGGCAAGAATCATTATGCCTCTCGGCAACGATTTAGACCCGCAGGAATTTACAACAACATTTGTTGAATATCCCGATTTCCTTAAGAAGCTCGGTCATAAGTATTCCGACCCTGCTTCAAATAACGACGCAAGCTGTCAGCATAACGGAACCTACTCACAGGTTTGCTCGCGCTGCGGTAAAACCTTAAGCGGTGAAATTGAAAATTCAAAGCTTGACCACGTCAAGAGCGCTCCCATTACGGTAAGCTACAGCGCACCTACCTGTACAAAGGACGGAAGCAGAACCGTTAAGTACGTATGTACAATGTGCGGCGAGGAAAAATGGGAAAGAGAAACAACCGCTATTGCTAAAACCGGTCACGATTGGAATAACCCTGTTGTTGAAAACTATGTTGTTCCCTCTTGTACCGACGGCGGAAGCTATGACAGAGTTAAGTATTGTAAGACCTGCGGTGAAAGAGAAGTAATTGAGCACGTTACGGTTGACGCTAAGGCTCATGAGCCGGGCGAACCCGAAACAATAGCCGTTGACTCTTCAACCTGCACAAGCGGCGGTACTTACGACATAGTAACCAAGTGTAAGAATTGCGGTGCGGTACTTGATACCCAGCATGTTGTCGGTGAAACGGCGGCTCATCAATACGAGGTAACTTCTCATACAAACCCGACCTGTGAGGAACGCGGCGAAACGGTTTATACCTGCAAGGTTTGTCACCACTCATATACAGAATATGAGGACCCGACGGGTCACGACGCGGAATATGCTCAAAGATATGTTGAACCGACCTGCTCCGCTTACGGTTATACCGAATACTACTGCACAAAGTGCGGTGATTCCTATACCGAAGAGGATTATGAGACCGAATTAAAAGAGCATACCTGGAACGACGGCGAGGTTACTATTGCTCCTACGTGTGAAGGCGTCGGAGAAAAGACCTTTACCTGTACGGTATGCGGTGAAACAAGAACCGAGCCGATAAATGCTCTCGGTCACGATAAAAAATATACGGTAACCAATCCGACCTGTACGAATTACGGCTACAAGGTTGAAAGCTGTAAGAGAGACGGCTGTAACTATTCTAAGATTATCGAAGAATATGCGCCCAAGGGTCATATCGAAGCGTTACCCGTTACGGAAAACGAGGTTCAGCCGACCTGTACCGCAGAAGGCTCATATGACAGCGTAGTTTACTGTAAGAATTGCCCGATTGAACTCAGACGCGAAACAATTCACGTTAAAAAGACGCCTCATAATAACGATAAACACCTTATCCAGTCAACCTGCACCGTTCAGGGTTACTATGAGTATCACTGTAAAAACTGCGGTGAGGACTATGTGGGCGACTTCCAGCCCTGCAAGGCACATACGCCTAACGTACTGAGCGAAGAAATTGCGCCCGATTGCGAACATACCGGCGTTAAAGCAAAAATTGAGTGCAGCGTTTGTCATAACCTTATTCAGGACGCTGATGAAATCACC
>JAFSZK010000106.1 GCA_017458975.1 Eubacterium sp.
GCTTTCTGTCCTTCTTTAAATTATCATAGTAAGGCTGTAATTTATCGTAAATAACCTTAATAAGCTTCATATCCGCGTTTGTAAAATAGATAATAAAGGTAAGAACAAAAAGAGAAAGTAATACGATTAAAACTATTAATAATATTTTTAAAATAATACTCATTGCTGCGCCAGTCCTTTCTGTCTTGCGTATTCAGCCGCGCCGAGCGCACCCATAAGCTGCGGGTCGGTATCAAGCTCGACAACCTTAATTTTAAGCACCTTTTCAATAGCCTGTTTAAGTCCGTCGTTTTTAGCGCAGCCGCCCGTAAGGGTTATACTGTCGGTGGCTCCCGCCTTCTTCGCCATAACAAAGCACCTCTTTGCAACGGCAAGCTGGATACCTGCTGCAATTTCGTCCATGGGCTTGCCCTCGCCTACAAGGGATATAACCTCGCTCTCGGCAAAAACGGTACACTGAGCGGTAATCGGGATTGTATTTTTAGCGTTTAAGGAAAGCTTTGAAAACTCGGGAAGAGTCATTTCAAACGCGCTTGCCATAGCCTCGTAAAAGCGTCCCGTACCTGCGGCGCATTTATCGTTCATTGCAAAGTTTTTAACCGTGCCGTCGGTGTCAATGGCGATACCCTTAACGTCCTGACCGCCTATATCAATAATCGCCTTAACGCTCGGATTAGTTACGTGAACGCCCATTGCGTGACACGAAATCTCGCTTATATTCTCGTCGGCAAAGGGGACCTTATTTCTTCCGTAGCCCGTACCTACAAGATAGGTTAAATCCTCAGCCGAGGATAAAGCCTCAACCTGAGCAACAGCGTCGCCCAGAGCAATCTCAGCCGACTGAACGGGATTGATTTTACTTCTGTTTGTAACGTCGGCAACCATTTTGCCGTTTTCGTCAAGTATTACGCATTTTGTGTAGGTTGAGCCTACGTCGCATCCGCCGAAATATTTCATTTTTTTACTCCTTTAAAATGTATTGAAAAATGGGTGATTATTAATATATTGCAAAGCATTATATTTCAATCACAAAGTATGCCCGGACGTTACCATGCCAAAGTATCGTCAAATTCTACAAGGGTTGAATCTACGGGTTCCTCGCGCAGTACCGTGGTCATATACTTATTTATTTCCTCGCGCATATCGCGTCTTGAAATTGTACGCGGGTCCATAAGGTCCTGAGCAACCCAGATAAAGCTTACGTTTCTCTCCCTTGCCTGGTCGTCAAAAATACCCTTTAAGCCGTCCATACCCTTACAGGAAATCTGGTCATACATAATAACCATATCGGCGTTAAATTCCTCAACACTTCGCCACAGCTCGTCAACAACGTTTGCATATCCGCCCTTTGTATGCTTACGCATCGTAGTTCTCTGGAGCGTTTTTGCAAGAGTCTGAAGCGAGCTTTCCTTATCGTCGGTATCGTACATATAATAGGAAATCATAGTTTCCATATCCATTACTACGTTAACGCCCCAGCAGTTTTCAAGCCAGTTGGCAAGGCTTGTATAGTAGTTAGCGGGACAGGACCATACAATCGCTCTGTGGCGCATTTCCTTTGAGCATTTGGTTTTCTTTTCATAGGCATCAAGCATAAGCTTGTTAACCTTTTTATCAACCTTTAAAAAGCGCTTATCCATACCGCCCGAAATATGGAAATAGAAAAGTCGGTAAAGCCAGAAGGTTGCGCCCGTCATCTGGGGATAATCGGTTTTGTTTACCTCCCATTTCTGAATTTCGTATTCGGTCTGTTTATTGTACTGCTTCATAGCCTTGAAGAAGTGCTCCCAGTCCCACTTTTCGCCCGTCTGATTTTCAACAAATTCGATTGCCGATTTAATTTCGTCAACGGCGTATTCCTGAACGTCCTCCCCGTTATAGCGAAGCGGAACGTTAATAACCTGGGTCGGAATATTAAATCTTCTATCAATATACGACGAGTTCATAATTGAGCCGTCGCAGGGCATATTACAGGTAAGCGAGCACACGCCGACGAGCGGATAATCGTCGTTAATCGCAACGCCCGCCTCAGCCGACGGAAGCGGACACACGTCCGCGGGTACGCCGTAGCCCTCGGTAATATCAAGATAGGGCGCGGTAATATTCTGGTCAACCATCGAGGTAAGGAAAATCGGAATAGTCGTAACGTGGTTATCCCTTAAATTCGGGAAGCCCGCAATAAATTCGGAGGAGAAAATCTCGTCAACGTTTACCGTTTTATCCGCCCATTTCGGATTTTTATGAAAATGTCTGTCGTTAGCAAGAAGGAAATTAATAAGGTCGGTGGTCGGCTTTACAAGCATATTAAAATGCAGGTGGGTTATACGAAGCTGGGGACCGCGCAGACCCTCGGTATGACGGTCAACCCACGCGGGAGCCGTAAGATAGCTTGCCATCCAGCGGTAGCTTGCAATACCTCTTACCGTTGAAACAGGCGCCTTGAGAGCCATTTTAATAATATCCTTCCACGTAACGAGCCATCGGTAATAGTCGTACATAGTATCCGCTATTCCGCGCCACTCCCTGTGCCTGAGAATACCGGTTTTATCCTTGTGCAAGTTTCCGAGGTTACTCGGTTCGTTGCGCCAGAGTGTTTTTAAACTCATTTTGCCTGCTCCTTTTCCCTTTGAATTTTCTTGATTTCCAGGCTTTCAACAAATGCCTGAACGCGCGTTCTTAACTGACCCGACGCGCTTGCCGTATACTGGCGGTCTACGCATACCGACGGAATACCGAAGTCGTTAGTAACGATATGGGAAGCCAGCGCTCTCTCATATCCCCAGTATTCGCAGAATTTAAGCTGTTCATAAAGCACGCCGTCCGCGTGATAATCCTCAACAAGCTTTTTAACGTATTCGCGCCGTCCGAGCACCTTGCCCTGTTCCATATAGCGCGGACACTGACAGGTTTTCATATAGTGAACTATAATCTCCTCAAGCACGTCGCCGTCATCGCTGAGCTTAATCTCCTCTCTTCCGGGCAATGCTCCGAAGCAGAAGCGGTCGGCAACCACGAGCGCGCCCGATTCCTCGATAAGCTTTGTAAAATCGGGGTCGTCCATTTCGCTTCCCACTACAACAATCTTCGCCCTGTAATTCTTCTTTTCGTCGGGAACTCTCGTTTTGAGCTCCTCGGCGGTTTCGCGAAGCTTGTCAATAATAAGGTACTTCGGACAGCAATATGTAATAAGATTTAAAATATGGTATTCATAGCCCGTTATACGCGGGTTTTCTTCTTTTCTGTACTCGCCTATTTCCGTAATCAGACGGCAGACCTCGTTATGCTGCTCAACCGCCTTGCGGAGTGCGTCGTCGCTTGTATCAACGCCGTAAACCTCACTGAGCTTATCGAGCACCTTTTCCCTCATCTGGCGCTTGTAGTGCTTAATCGTATGGGGCTGAATCTTAAACGGAACGTCGGAAATTGTAACAAAGAATTTCGGATTGTCAACAAGGTTTAACAGCTCGAAATGCTCATAAGCCCTGTTCATCTGTGAACAGGTTTCAGACCCGAAAAGCGCGTCAAGGTGTTGATATCCGCCCTCAATTCCCCTTTCTACAATCGCCTTTGAAAAGCCGCATAAAAAGGAGCTTAAATAGTAGGTTGAAATATCAAGCGAGCCCGTTCGCGGCGCGCGCAGTCTTGTTGAAAAACAGCCCGGCACGTTTAAAAGAACCTCGGGAATATGGTAACAGGTATAGCCCAGACAGAGCTTACCGTCCTTTTTAGCCTGCTGCACAAGGTCGTTATTAGCCTCCTGCAAAAGGTTTTCAAAATAGAATAAATGCTTTAAATCCTTCATAATTATCTCCGCTGAATTAAATCGGTTTTTTCAAGCGCTTCCCTTACTCCGACAACCACTTCGCTGTCATCGGGGAGCTCAAGAATACTTCTTGCCTCAATATCATAAAGCGCAAGATTTGAGTCGTTTTCGATATATGAGAGAACGGGAATACCGTTTGTATCAATATGGGATATTAAATCCCTTGAGGGAAGGCGGTTAATAATCGCGCCGAGCTTTTCGTACATAACAAGTCTGTCGGCAACCTCTTTAATCGTATTAATAACCTGAGTTCCCTTTTTACTTGCGTCGCTTACAAGAATAAGGTGGGTAACCTTTTCCATAACCCTGCGGTTAATCTGTTCAATTCCCGCCTCGCCGTCGATTACAACATCATCGAAATCGTCCGAAATAAGGCTTA
>JAFSZK010000107.1 GCA_017458975.1 Eubacterium sp.
AGAAGATAATGAAACGGCAAAAGCATTTTCAAATATGCTGCCCGTTACGCTGAATATGAGTGAGCTTCACGGTAATGAAAAGTATTATTATCTCGATACTTCCTTGCCAAGCCATCCGCAGAATATCGGTACAATTCACAAGGGCGATATTATGCTTTACGGCGATGATTGTATCGTTATCTTTTACAAGGACTTCGACACAGACTACAAATATACGAGAATCGGACATATTGATAATGCCGAATCATTAGAAAAACAACTCGGTAACGGAAATATTGATGTTGTTGTAAAATAAAAAATGTGCCGTTAGGCACACATCATAAGCGCAGCGCCATCATTGCACCAAGAAAGAATCCCCGTTGTATCACAACAGGGATTCTTTTCTGGTGCAGGAGAAGGGACTTTCCTCTCGCGGACAGAAGGTCCACCGGACCTTCTTCCTGTTTTTACTCAGCAGCAAGCTGCACAGTAAAAACAGAAGCTCGTTTCAAGTCCCATCATAAAGAGAAAAACCCAACCGCCTGAAGGCGATTGGGCTTTTCTGGTGCAGGAGAAGGGACTTGAACCCTCAAGAACTATGTTCACATGAACCTGAATCATGCGTGTTTGCCAATTTCACCACTCCTGCTTATTAATACGCCTTGATATCTTAACATATCAAGGCGTATTTGTAAAGTGTTTTTAAAGATTAATTTCTTTCGGATTGCCTCCGTCCTCGCGTGACTCGTCAGCCTTATAAACGCAAAGGTGTCCCGCTTCGGAATCAAATATTGAAGTACAGGCAAGACTTGGCTTTTCTCCTCTTATATACATTACAAAGTCAGCCGCAAGCTTTTCGTCTCCGCCGCCGTGGCCGCCGTATGCGCCAACCATATCGCCCGTAACTCTGAGGTCAACTTCTTCAACGTCGCACTCTTCGTTGTGAGCGTCGGGGGAGGGGTTAATCTTCAAAACGGTGTACTTACTGTCTTCAAAGTTGCCGAAGAGCTCGCCCTTCGTTCCTACGATATGTATATATCTTCTCGGTTCAGCCGAACCTCCTACCATATTGTGAGTTCCCGTAGCTCCGCTTTCAAAGTTAACAAGAACGCTCTGGTGGTCAACAACGTTGTTGTCGCATTTATAAATACATCTTGCATACGGATTGTCGCTCTTCATAAGCTCAATCTTGTCCTCCATAGTCGGGTTTTCCTTATCCTCAAGAGCGTCCCAGACATAGAAAGCCCAGCGGTCAGGGTGGTCAATATAGAGTCTCTTTGTTGAAAAATCGCATGTGTCAACAAGCGGACAATCCTTCATACAAATTGTTCCCGCACCCTCCGGCGCGTTCTCCGGCTTGAACTGGAACTTGCTTCCGAAGGAGGAAATCTTAACGGGCTTTGTATCGCTCATAAACCACATCATAAGGTCAATGTCGTGACAGCATTTTGCAAGAAGCATAGTAGTATGACATCTGTCTGAATTGCCCCATTTACCTCTTATGTATGAGGTCGAAAGGTGGTGATATGAAACGTGCTCGGTTGTCTGAATATTAATAATATCGCCAAGCTCACCGCTTGCAATTCTCTCTTTAATCGAATAGTAAAACGGAGTATAGCGAAGCACGTGACAAATCATAACCTTTGAGTTATTGCGCCTTGCCGCTTCAACAATCTGGCGCATTTCGCTTTCGTTAGTAGCAAACGGCTTTTCAAGCAGCATATCGTAGCCTGCGTCAAGAAGAGGAACGGCGGTTGCAAGGTGCTGCTCGTCCATTGTGCCGTTAATAACGGTATCGGCAAGCTTGCCGTGCTTAGCAAGCTCCTCGGCTGAATCAAAGCACATATCCTCGCCGAAGCCGAAATATTCCATAGCTTTTTTCTGTCTTGTCTTATTCGGGTCTGCAACGCCTACAATTTTAAGCATTTCGGGGTTGGTTTTTGCAAGCTCGCTGTAAACGAAGGCTCTGTGTCCTGCGCCAACGATTATTGCGGTTACGGGTTTATTGCTCATAATATTCTCCTCAAATTTATAATTAATTATTCGTTATCCTTAAGCGCTTTGAAAAAATCCTTGGTATAATGGTCGTTTGCAAATTTTTTCCAGCCTATCGGATTATGCGCTCTTGAATAAGTCCATTCCTTTTCATCTTCAAATACAATACCGTCCTTTTCAAGCTCGGCTCTTATAGCCCTGACGTCGCATAAAAATCTTGAGTAGGGCATATCGTTTTTACCGAGCGCCGTATATGCGGTTGCAATAACTCTCGGGAACATAAGCTTTTGCATATATTCCTTTGTTTCAACGTATTCCGTCCACATCGGAGTTTCAAGACCGATTATGTTTTTCTTACCCTCCTCGGTAAGTCCCTTTAAATCGGGGTTGAACGAGTAAACGCGGTTAAGCGGAGTAATCTCATAGTAATAATCGGTGTAGTAATAGCTGAACGGAGAGAGAATAGCCTTTCCGCCGCTGTTGATAAACTCAATTGTCGCTTTGTCGTTTTCCTTCCAATACTGAATAACAGCTCTCTTATCAAGGTTTTTGCCCTTTGCAATATCGTTCCATACTATACCGTGTCTGCCCTTACTTTCAAGGTAATCAATTATCTTGTTGATAAAGGTGTTCTGGTATTCCGTATAATCCGTGATGCCGAGAGTATTCATAACCGACTGACACAGTACGCAGTTTTCCCATTGCGCTGAGGGTACCTCGTCGCCGCCGATATGGATATATTCATAAGGGAAGATTTCCATTATTTCGTCAAGTATATCCTTAACGAATTCAACCGTTTCGTCCTTTGCTATACAAAGGATATCCTTATATATTCCCTGGTGGGTTTTTATTTTAATATCCTTTTTGCCGCAGGAATATTCGGGATATGCCGAAAGAAGCGCGCTTGTATGACCGGGCATATCAAATTCGGGGATTACGTCAATTCCAAGCTCGCCGCAGAATTTAACAATATCCCTCATCTCGTCCTTAGTATAGATTATTCCGTAGGGCTCGTCCCGGTGAGTTTTGCCGAAATCGGAATAAGGACGGATTGCCGCCTTTGTATTTAAAAGGGGATACTTTTCAATTTCAATTCTCCACCCCTGGTCCTCGGTAAGGTGCCAGTGAAATTTATTGAATTTAAGCTTTGCCATAGCGCGGATAATTTCTTTAATATCCTCTATCGGCTGATAGTGCCTTGCGCTGTCTATCATAAAGCCCCGGTAATCATACATATCCATCACCTCAAAGCCATTATAAAATACCTTTTAAATAAATTCAAGTAAAATAAAAGATTAATTGACAATAATAGATAAAAACTTATAATAAGAAGTATGAAAAAGCTATTGATTTATCTTAAAAAATACAAAATTCAATCGGTGCTTGCTCCGCTCTTTAAAATGCTGGAGGCGAGCTTTGAGCTTGTTGTTCCGCTTGTTGTCGCCTCAATTATTGACAAGGGCATTGTAAAAGGGGATATGAAGCTCGTTTTATCAAGAGTAGGAATATTGGTCGTTCTTGCGGTGGTAGGTATGCTTGCGGCAATCTCGGCTCAGTACTTTGCTGCAAGTGCCGCAACGGGTTTTGCCTGTGAGGTAAGGCACGCGCTGTTTAAAAAAATACAGTCCTTATCTTATTCTGAGCTTGACAGAATAGGCACCTCAACGCTTATTACAAGGATGACGAGCGACGTTAACCAGACGCAGAATACCGTTAATATGTTTCTGCGTCTTTTTCTGCGTTCGCCGTTCATAGTTTTCGGCGCGCTGATAATGGCAATGACGGTCGACCTTAAGCTGAGCTTAATATTTTTCGGCGTGATTTTCGTTCTCGGACTCGTAGTGCTTTTTGTTATGAAAAACACGATGCCGAGGTATAAAGAGGTACAGAAAAAGCTTGACGAAATAACGCTTTTAACAAGAGAAAATATAAGCGGCGCAAGAGTTATAAGAGCCTTTTCAGCCGAGGAAGAGGAGCTTAAAGGATTTAAGGCAAAAAATGATTTTCTTGCCCATCTTCAAAGAGTTGTAGGAAGAATATCCGCTCTTATGAACCCGGTAACCTTTGTTGTTGTTAATCTCGGAATAATCGCTCTTATTTACGGCGGGGCTATCAGGGTTGATTCGGGTAATCTGTCCCAGGGCAGCGTTGTCGCGCTTTATAACTATATGAGCCAGATTTTAATTGAGCTGATAAAATTTGCAAATCTTATTGTGATTATTTCAAGAGGTCTCGCTTCTGCGGGCAGAATTTCGGCAGTGCTTGAGGAGGAAAACACTCTTGAGCATACCGACGATAAAACCGTCTATAATAACCACGTTGTTGAGTTTGAAAACGTATCCCTTACCTATAAGGGCGCGGGGGACGAAAGTCTTAAAAACATCAGCTTTACCGCCGACAAGGGAGAGGTTATCGGAATTATCGGCGGTACGGGAAGCGGAAAAACCTCGCTTATTAATCTTATTGCGCATTATTACGACTCTACAAAGGGACGCGTTACCGTTAACGGGCGGGATGTTAAAGCTCTTGAGAGCAAGGAGTTAAAACGCAAAATCGGTGTTGCCGCTCAAAAGGCTGTTCTGTTTTCCGGAACGGTAAGGGAAAATATGCTCTGGGGAAATGAAAACGCAACCGACGAGGATATTGATAACGCCCTTAAAGCGGCGCAGATTTACGATACCGTTTATGAAAAGGACGGTCTTGATACGGTAATTGAGCAGGGCGGCGCCAATCTTTCGGGCGGTCAGAGGCAAAGACTTTCCGTTGCAAGAGCGCTTGTGGGTAAACCCGAAATTGTAATTCTTGACGACAGCGCCTCCGCCCTTGATTACGCAACCGAAAGCGCAATGCGAAGCGCTGTTTTAAGCCTTGACTTCAAGCCTGTCTTATTCATTGTTACTCAAAGAGCTTCCTCAATTCTTGAGGCGGATAAAATCCTTGTGCTTGACGACGGAAAATGTCTTATGACCGGAACAAACGCTGAGCTTCTTGAGGGCTGTGAGGTATACCGCGAGATATACTATTCCCAGTTTGAAAAGGAGGGCGCCTATGAATAATAAAGCTGTTATTAAAAAGGTTCTCTCCTATGTTGCAAGATATAAGCTGCAGATTGTCTTTTCAATTCTTTTTGCGCTAATCAGCACCCTTTTGAGCCTTTATATTCCTATTCTTGCAGGTCGCTCAATCGACCTTATAATCAGTAAAGGTACGGTCGATTTTAACGGCATTATTCCCGTTATTACCGAAATTGCGGTAATAGTTGTAATAGTGTGTATAACCCAGTGGGGTATGAATGCGCTTAATAATAAAGTGACCTTTAACGTTACAAGGGATATGCGGGACAAAGCGTTCTCAAAGCTCGAAAGACTCCCGATTTCTTATATGGATACTCATAAGAGCGGCGATATCGTCAGCCGCGTTATTGCCGACGTTGACCAGTTTGCTGACGGGCTTTTAATGGGCTTTACCCAGTTCTTTACGGGCGTTGTAACAATTATCGGAACGCTTGTCTTTATGCTTACGATTAACGTGTGGATTACAGTTGTTGTAGTTATTGTAACTCCGCTGAGCTTTCTTATTGCCCGTTTTATTGCAAGGCGCACCTACGATATGTTTACCCTGCAAAGCAAAACGAGGGGGGAGCAGACCGCATTTATTGACGAGATTGTGGGAAACCAGAAAATTGTTACCGCTTTCTCGCAGGGTGAGAAATGCCTTGAAACCTTTGACGGGATTAATGAAAGACTTGGAAAATACTCACTAAGAGCGGTTTTCTATTCCTCTATTACAAATCCCGCAACCCGTTTTGTGAACGCAGTTGTTTACGCAAGCGTTGCGCTTTTCGGAGCGGTTCTTGCGGTAAAGACGAGTCAGAGCGCAATTACCGTCGGCGTGCTTGCAAGCTTTCTTGCATACGCAAATCAGTACACGAAGCCGTTTAACGAAATCAGCTCCGTTGTAACCGAGCTTCAGAATTCGCTTGCCTGCGCCGCAAGACTTTTTGAGCTTCTTGAAGAGGAGGAAATTTCACCCGACAGCGAAAACGCAATTACTCTTAAAGAGGTTGACGGACGCCTTGAAGCTGACGCTGTAAGCTTTTCATATACAGAAAGCCAAAAGCTTATTGAAGACTTCAATTTAAAGGTTGAAAAGGGTCAGAAGGTCGCTATTGTCGGGCCCACCGGCTGCGGTAAAACAACCCTCATAAGTCTGCTTATGAAATTCTACGACGTTAATAGCGGAAAAATTATTCTTGACGGAAACGATTATAAAGATATTAAGCTGAAATCAATTCGCGATTGCTACGGTATGGTGTTGCAGGATACGTGGCTCAGAAAGGGGAATATTAAAGAAAACCTTTTGATTGCAAAGCCGGACGCAACCGACGAAGAGATTGTAAGCGCGTGCAAAACAGCATATGCCCACTCGTTTATTAAGCGTCTTGAAAACGGTTACGATACAGTGCTCGGCGAGGAGGGCGGCTCGCTTTCCCAGGGTCAGAAACAGCTTCTGTGTATTGCGCGTTTAATGCTTGCAGCTCCGAAAATGCTTATTCTTGACGAGGCAACCTCCTCAATTGATACGCGTACCGAAATTAAAATTCAAAAGGCGTTTTCAAAGCTTATGAAGGGCAGAACAACCTTTATTGTTGCCCACCGTCTTTCAACAATTAAGGAGGCGGATTTAATTCTTGTTATGAACGAGGGTAACGTTATAGAGCAGGGAACTCATAAGGAGCTGCTTAAGAAAAAAGGCTTCTACTATGAGCTTTATAATTCACAGTTCCCAAAAGTGAAAAATTGATAAAATGAAAATTTTACACTTGTATAATTAAAAAATAAATGCTATAATGTTAAAAAAATTTATTCAGGTGACAAAAAATGAATAAGAATTCTCCTTGCGCAGTTAAAACTAAAAAGAAAATGGCGGCTACTCTTAAAGAGCTTATGAAAACCACTCCGTTTGAAAAAATAACGGTATCCGATATTACACAGGCAAGCGGAGTACACCGTCAGACCTTTTATTATCATTTTCAGGACAGGTACGAGCTTCTTGACTGGCTTATCTATTATGAGCTTTTACATCCGTTTATTGAAGGCTTTACGCTTGATAATATGTATGAAAGATTCTTTAATCTTTTTACTACCATGAAGGAAAACAAGCGCTTTTACCAGACCGCTATTAAGATTAATACGGGCGATATTATGGGCTTTATAAGCCGTTATGCAAATGAACAGCTCGCAATTACTCTTAAACGGGTAGGTATGGAAAACAGTATTATTCTGAGCAGTAATAATGATAATACGATTATTGCCGAATTTCTCGGCTTCGGTCTTTCCGGCGTTGTAATAAGCTGGGCTCAAAGGGGTATGAAGGAAACTCCTGCGGAGATGACGGAAAACTTAAGAGAGCTTGTCGGCGCAAGCGCTAAGATGTTCCCGGGATAGAATTTGTAACACAAGCAGAGGGCTTTGCCCTCTGCTTTTTATTTAATCAACGGCAGTCGATTATTTGACCTTTATTAATTTATATGGTATAATATTAAAAATTTTTTGTAGAATATTAAGTATTTACATAGAAATCAAAGGAAATTTGAAAGGTTGTGTAATAATGAAACGAACACTGTCGTTGCTGCTGAGTATTATAATGCTGTTTTCCTGTTTTTCTGCCGGAATCAGCTCGTCGGCAGCTGAAAAAACCTATGCTCTGGACAAGTTAAAGCAAATCCAGACCATGTCGGGCTTTATCCACGGTCAGACCGCAATTGTTACCGGTAACTGTTACCAGTTTGTATCAAAGGTTTGCGAAAAGCTTTACGGCGTTAAGTATGACGGCGAAGGACTTTACGATAACTATAAATCAAAGCATCTTACGGGAAATTACTATACGGTTGCTACTATGACAACCCCTAAGGTTGCAACTCTTACCGCAACGGATGTTGACAATATTAAAAAGTTTTTTATCCAAAATGCAATGCCCGGCGACGTTATTCATTACGGCTCGCTCGACGCGTCCAAGTCAGCTAAGCATACCGTTATGGTACAGAGCGTTGATAACGAAAAGTTAGTCGTATACCAGGCGAATTATCAGCGTATGGACCTTCCGGCGCAGAGCTGCCACGTTGATACAATCTATTGGAGCTCCTTCAGAGCTAATCCTACAAAGTCAATTTATAATTCCGACGGTAAGCTCTATTCGCTTAACTCACTTTTCTACAATAAGGTAAAGCAGGGCGGAACCGGTATCGGTATTACTATTAACCGATTTAAGAATTACGGAAATCTTTTCCATCTTGCGTATTATTCAACGCCTATTGTAAGCTCCTCAAGACCGTCAACGTCAAGCATTAAGCTTAGCTGGAACGCAATTCCCGGAGCAGAAAAGTATCAGATTCAGTATAAGAAATCAACCGATTCAACATATCTCAATCTTATTAATACCTTAACTACAACAAGCTATGAAGCCAAAGGACTTGAGATAGGTACAACCTATAACTTCCGTGTTCGTGTTGCGATTAACGACACATGGATGGGCTGGAGCGAGGTTATAACCAAACAGGTGCTTCCGCCTACTATTTCCGCGGCTGTGTTTACCGTAGAAAAAGACGGACTGCGTATGAGATGGACTAAGCGCAGCGATATTACAGGCGTAAGAGTATTAAAAAGCACTACCTCAAACGGCACCTATACAACCGTTAAAACCGAAACAAATAATGATAACGACAGCTACCTCGACAAGAGCGTAAAAATCAATACGAATTATTATTATAAATTCCAGAGATATATCAACGTAGGCGGTAAAGAGTATTCAACAACCTCTAAGGTATTTACCGGAAAATATGTTCTTGCAACGCCGAAAATCAGTTATAAAAAGATTAATTCAAGCTCGGTAATATTTATTATTGAGGGCGATGGCAACGAGGATTATTTTATCTATAACGTTTATAAGGATAACAAGGTTCTTTTAAAACAGAAATCCTGTGCAAAATATGCAACAATTAAGGATATGTCCGTCGGAAGCGAGTACGTTTTCACTACCTGTGAAAAGAACGCAATCGGAAACGGGGCGGCTGCCAAGGTTACATTTACCATGTCGCCGAGAGCCGTTGAAGACGTCAAGGTTAATCCCGTAACCGACGGAATCAGAGTGGGCTTTAAGGCTTACAGCGACGTTGACGGTTATAATGTATACCGCTCAACTCAGGAAAAATCGGGTTATACCAAGATTGCTACTCTTGAAAAGAAGAATAATAATGTTTACGTTGATAAAACCGTAAAGCCCTCAACCCTTTATTACTATAAGGTTGCCGCTTATAAAAAGGCCGATTCAAAGAATTATGTCGGCGACAAGAGCGCCGCAAGCGTTAAGGTATGGAATAAGCTTTCCGCTCCTACCGCTTCGGCAGTGAGAAAAACCTGTACGTCGCTTAACGTTAAGTGGAATAAGATTAATCTTGCTAAAAGCTATACGCTTCAGTACAGGGTTGCAGGTCAGAAAAAGTGGAAGACAATAAAAACGGGTATTACAACTAATCACTTAGTCGTATCCGGTCTTTCTATGGGAGCAACCTATGAGTTCAGAGTAAAAGCCGTTAATCCGATAGGCTCGGGTCCTTATTCCGCAGCAGTATCCAAGAAGGTACTTCCGCCGACTCCGAGTGCGCTTTCGGCAAAGCCTGTAAGCGGCGGTTTAAGACTTGACTGGAAGGGTAACTCAACCGTATCGGGTTATGAGGTTTACCGCTCAACGAGTCTTAACGGTACATATACAAAGCTCGGAACCGTAAAGAGAGCGGGCTATTGGTACTTTATCGACCTTAAAGCACAGAAGAATAAGACCTATTACTATAAGGTAAGAGCATATAAGGTTACGACGAAAAAGACTTATTACAGTCCTTATTCGGCAAAACTCTGTAAGAAATATGCTTAAAATGATTATATTAGAGAATACTTTTGACAATTGTTTACAAATTTCAACAAAGTACTTGACAATGCAAATTCTTTTGTATATAATCATTGCGAAATAAAAAAGCCCCCGAGCTTCGGAGGGAGGGAATTCAGTGAGTCAGGTAAAAGTTAAAGAAAATGAGTCTCTTGACAGCGCACTCAGAAGATTTAAGCGCCAGACTTCTCGCGATGGTATCATCCAGGAGGTCAGAAAAAGAGAGCATTACGAAAAGCCTTCTGTTGCTCGTAAAAAGAAGAGCGAAGCTGCTCGTAAGAGAAAGTATAAATAAAAAATATGCAGGCTATAAGCCTGCATTTTTATTTTTGCGTAACGCTTAAGGCTGATATTGACTTATTATTATATTTAGTTTATTATACTAAAAGGTGATAATTATGAAAATACTTGTTATTAACGGTCCTAATCTCAATATGACGGGAATAAGAAAAAAGGACGTATACGGAAGCGAAACCCTTGAAGAGATTAATTCATATCTTTCCGATTACGCAAAGAGCAGGGGATGTGAACTTGATTTTTTTCAATCCAACCACGAGGGCGCGATTATTGATAAGATTCACGAAAGCCGTAATTCCTTTGACGGCGCGGTAATTAATGCGGGCGCATACACCCATTATTCATACGCAATCCGCGACGCTATTGAGTGCGTTACCGACTTTCTTCCGTTTGTTGAGGTTCATATGAGCGATATAAAAAGCCGCGAGCCGTTCAGAGCGAACTCGGTTATAACCGATGTTTGTATAAAACAAATATCCGGCTTCGGCAAGGATAGTTATAAAATGGGTATTGATTTATTACTTGAAATACTGTAAAATATATAAGAAATATTTTAATCCCGAATAATGTTCGGGAGTTTGGAGGTAAATATATGATTTCAGCTGGTGATTTCAGAAACGGCGTAACCTTTGAAGAGGACGGAAACGTTCTTCAGGTTATTGAATTTCAGCATGTAAAGCCGGGTAAGGGCGCAGCGTTTGTAAGAACAAAGACAAAGAACGTTATTACCGGCGCCGTAACCGAGAAGAGCTACAACCCTTCCGCAAAATATCCGACTGCTTATATTGAAAGAAAGGATATGGCTTATTCCTACAGCGATGACGGAATGTATTACTTTATGGATAACGAAACCTTTGATATGGTTCCCGTTGCCGAAAGCGACCTTCCCGATAATTTCCGCTTTGTTAAGGAAAACGATATCTGTAAAATTCTTTCCTATAAAGGTAAGGTATTCGGCGTAGAGCCTCCTACCTTTGTAACGCTTCAGATTACACATACCGAGCCGGGAGTAAAGGGCAATACCGCTACTAATACTCTCAAGCCCGCAACCGTTGAAACAGGTGCAGAAATCAGAGTTCCGCTCTTCATTAACGAAGGCGATATGATTAGAATTGATACAAGAACCTGTGAATATATGGAAAGAGCATAACGCTTAAAAGGAGTAAAATATGGAAACTATAGAAAGCTTAGGCTATGTAAAAGGTCTTATTGACGGACTTGAGCTTGATGCGGATAAAAAAGAAACAAAGGTAATTAATGCCCTTGTTGACGTTATTGAAAACCTTGTTGACGACGTTGTAGAGCTTCGTGAGGACGTTGAGTGTCTTAACGACGATATTGATACTATCGACGAGGATTTATCCGACCTTGAGGACTACGTTTATGACGATGATGACGAATGGGACGACGATGACGAGGACGCAGAGTTTGAAATCGAATGCCCTAATTGCGGCGAAGAAATTATCGTAGACGAAGATACCGTAATGGAAGGTAACTTTGAATGTCCTAACTGCGGCGAAATTCTTGAATTTGAATTCGAGTTTGACGACGAGGACGAAGACGAAGAATTTGAAGAAGACGAAGAATAAAATTAAAACCCCGTTTTAAACGGGGTTTTTTATTATCCTACAAATGTAAATATTACATATCCTATATATCCCGCAAGCATTAATCCGCCCTGCCAGCGCTGGAACTTTTTGAAAATGATTGTCGGGAAAACTGCTACGCTGACTGCCGCAAGACATACTATCATATCAATTGTAACCGAGGATACGGATACGGCGAGGTTGCCGTGGCTTACAAAGGCGCAAATCGGAAGAATAAGCGAAAGGTCGATAATATTTGCTCCGAGGATGTTTCCCGCCGTGAGCGCGCCCTCCTTCTTCCTGAGAGCTGTAATTGCGGTAACAAGCTCGGGAAGCGAGGTTCCGATTGCGACTGCAATAACGCTTATAATTCTCTGTGAAATTCCGATATCCTTAGCGAGCGCTGTTCCCGCGTTAACAAGAAGCTGTGCGCCGAGTACTATTCCCGCAGCGCCGAGTACAAAGAAGGTAATACTCTTTGCCCAATCCTTACCCGTTACGGTGTTCTTTGTAGGAACAATATCGTCCTCCTCCTGAAGTCCGATATTTTCGGGGCTCGGCTCAATCTGAATATCGCTGTTTTTCATTGAAATAAAGTTTTCAATAAAGAAGATAATGAAAATGATAAATAAAATAATAATGCCGTAAGGTGCAAGACGGTAGAAAAGCTGGGTTTCGCCTGCATACGTAGCCTCTTTCTTTTCGGTAAAGATACATCCGAGTACAAGACCGAGCGAGGCGAGGAACATAAGTATTCCTTTAGGCGCAAATTCTTTTCTTTTTATCGCAAAAGGCATACATAAAAGCGTTATACCCATTATCATTGCGGTATTCGCCGTTACCGAGCCGATTGCGTTACCTGCCGCCATTTCAACGTTTCCCTTGGCGGTAGCTGCTATACTTACTATCATTTCGGGGAGAGTTGTTGCAATGCTGACTATTGTTGCGCCGATTACAAACTTCGGTACTCCGAGCACCTCTGCAATCCAGCTTGCGCTGTCAACAAACCAGTCGCCGCCCTTAATGATTAATACAAGACCGACAATAAAAAATATTAACGTTACTATTGTCGGGGCAGTAGTGAAAAACTGTTCCATTTAACCACTCCTTATTTACCTGTTTTATAATACTAATAATAACTATATATTGGATAATTGTCAATAAAAGATTTATTTTATATACTTGATTTATATCTATTTAATGTTATAATAGGACTAAGTATATATAAGGAGAACTCTTATGGCTAATAAAAAAAGTAAAGGCTTTAACCTTAATAAAGCGCTTCCCGTATTAATCCCCGTGCTTATTGCGGCTATTGTTGTAAGCGCATTTGCTATTTCGGGAAGGGTTGATAAAAGCGTTAACGATAATAACCCCAACCGTACGACCGTTGCTACTACAACAACCAAGCCCCAGCATACTAAGGTTGAATTAATTGCGGTAGGCGATAATTTAATCCATATGCCCGTTGTAAATTCGGGTAAACAGGAGGACGGCTCTTATAATTTTGATTATATGTATGAGCCCTTCAGAAAGTATGTTGAAGCTGCCGATATAGCTTGTATTAACCAGGAAACGCGTCTCGGCGGAAGCTCCTTCCCGTATAAGGGCTATCCTATGTTTAACTCGCCCCAGGAAATCGGCGAGGCTGCTATTAACGCGGGCTTTGACGTATTTACCCTTGCTACTAACCACAGTATGGACGTTAAGGCTGCGGGTATTGAAAAGGAAATTGAGTTTTTCAATAAGCATCCTGATGTAATCCACATAGGAACAAATCTGACTATGGACGATTATAATAAGATTACATATTCCGAAAAGAACGGAATAAAATTTGCTTATCTTAATTATACATATGGCACAAACGGAATTCCTATTCCCGAGGACAAGCCGTATCTTGTTAATCTTCTTCGTGAGGAGAAGGTAACAAAGGATATTACCGAGGCAAGAAAGAACGCCGATATAGTTATCGTTTTCCCGCACTGGGGAACCGAAAACTCCCATGAGATTAACGAGGAACAAAAGAAATACGTTCAGCTTTTCTCAAAGCTCGGAGTAGATATCGTTATCGGAACCCACCCCCACGTTATTCAACCCGTACAGTGGGTAACTAATCCCGAAACGGGAAAGAAAATGCTCGTTTACTATTCTATCGGTAACTTCCTTTCACGCCAGATTGAGCTTAACCAGATGTGCGGCGGAATGGCTGAAATTACGATTGAAAAGAATAACGAAACGGTAAGTATTACAAACGCGAAATTTGCTCCGACAATCGACTATTATACCCAGACTGACGACGGTCTTAAATTCGGAGTATATAAGTATTGCGACTATACTCCCGAGCTTGCTAAAAAACAGGTTCAAAGCGGCGCGACCGTTGATTATTTTACAAACCTTTCAAAGAAATATATAAGCGAAGAATTTCTTGATTTAAACTAAAAGGATAAAATTGTTGACTTTTATAACTTTTTAGAATATAAATATAGTAAGGAAAAGGAGGAATGCATATGAGCAAGTTTTCAAAAGAAGCAATCCTTAAAGAAGCAAAAGAAAAGAACGTAGAGTTTGTAAGACTTCAGTTTACAGACCTTTTCGGTATTATGAAAAATGTCGCTATTACCGTCTCACAGCTTGAAAAAGCGCTTGACAATAAATGTATGTTTGACGGCTCCTCAATAGACGGCTTTGTAAGAATTGATGAAAGCGATATGTATCTTCATCCCGATTACGATTCATGGGCAACCTTCCCGTGGAGAAAGCATTTAAACGCACAGACGGGAAGACTTATTTGCTCCGTATATAAAGCTGATAATGAAACTCCGTTTGAGGGCGACCCGAGAAACGTATTCTGTAAAGTTCTCGAACAGGCAAAGGAGATGGGCTACGGCTTTAACGTAGGTCCCGAGTGTGAATTTTTCCTCTTCAAGCTTGATGAAGACGGAAAGCCCACCCTTGAGCCCGGAGACGAAGCAGGTTATTTTGACCTCAATCCTATTGACCACGGCGAAAACTGCAGAAGAGATATTTGTCTTGCGCTTGAGGAAATGGGTTATGTTATTGAGGCTGCCCACCACGAGGTAGCTCCCGGACAGCACGAGATTGACTTCCAGTACTGCGACGGACTTCTTTCTGCGGACAGAGTTATGACCTTTGAGCATGTTGTTAAGACCTACGCTACAAAGCACGGTCTTCATGCTACCATTATGCCTAAGCCGATATACGGTATGGCAGGCTCGGGTATGCATACAAATATGAGCCTTTATGATATTAAAACCGGCGAAAATGTATTTGACGACCCGAACGGCGAGCTCGGTCTTTCAAAGGAAGCGCACTCCTTTATTGCAGGCGTGCTTGAGCATATCAGAGGGCTTACCGTATTTGCTAATCCGACGGTTAACTCATATAAGAGACTTGTACCCGGATATGAGGCTCCTACTTATCTTTCATGGTCTACCTCAAACAGAAGTGTGTTAGTCCGCGTTCCTTCCGCAAGAGGAAAGGGAACAAGGGTTGAGCTTCGTTCACCCGACCCGTCGTGTAACCCGTATCTTGAAATGGCGCTCTGTCTTGCAGCAGGTCTTGACGGAATTAAGAGAGGTCTTACTCCTCCCGCTCCTATTGATTATAACGTATTTGATATGTCCTCAAAGGAAATCAAAAAAGCCGGAATTGCAATGCTTCCATCAACTCTTGAAGAAGCTATTGCAGCCTGTGAAGCAGACCCGTTTATCCGCGAAACTCTCGGCGACCATGTTTATAATAACTATATTGAAGGTAAAAAGAGAGAATGGAACGAGTACAACACTCAGGTAACTAAATGGGAAACCGACAGATATATGATTAATCACTAAATAAAAACAAATAAAAACCGCTCAACATTGTTGAGCGGTTATTCTATTTTACCTTAACGTAAAGCTTTTTGCTCCACGGGGAATAGTATTTTTTGTTATTACGTAATTTGTAAGCTCTTATTCTTACATAATACTTTTTGTTTGAGCTTCCTGTTGTAATCTTATATGAGCTCTTTGATTTTGCAACAAGCTTCTTTTTTGTGTTTTCGCTAAAGGATTTTGAGGTGCTCCACTGTACCTGATATCCCGAAGCGGCGGGAACCTTTGAATATTTATATGCGATTTTCTTATAGCTGTTTGAAGCAATTGTCTTTGGCTCGGGAGTATTAACCGAGGTGTAGTTATATGCTCTGTTGCTGAAATCGCCGATAAATTCATCGTCGTTTTTGCTGTATTTGATAGCACGAACCTTGAAATAATAAAGCCTATTAGACGTAAGTTCCTTTATTTTGCATATATTCGTATCGCCCGAATTTACGGTCTTTTCAAGCTCGTATTTTGAGGTTTCGGGATTAAACATATAAACCTCGTATTTTGTTGCGTACTTTTGTTTATCCCATGTAATCTTTAAGTAGTCGGGACCCTTCTTTTCAAATTTAACATTTGTTACCTTTACGGGCATTGTAACCGCGTAAAGATAATATGCGCTGAAGCCGTAATGAGTAACGCCTCCGACTTTCTTAAAGGCTCTTACCGTAACTAAATAATCGCTTGCGGGAAGCATATTTTCAAGCTTGTAGCTAAGCTCATTTGTAGTTCCCGCAATCTTCCATCCCTCGCTGTTCGGGTTGTAGAGAATCTGATATCCGTCGCAATCGCTGTGTTTACTCCACGAGAAGGAAACCGCGTCCTTTTCAAGCTTGAGAGTATCAAGTCCTTCAACTCTTTTGGGAATAATCTTGAAAGTGGTAGTAATGGGGGAGACCCCGCTGTATTTGTTTATAAAGGTAATTGTTACTTTACCTGTTCCGAGATTAACGTTATTCTGATACGTCAGGTTGTAGTCGGTTCCTTTTTTAAGAACGGTGTTGCCTTGTCTTACGGTAGGGTTGGGCGTAAGTGCGCTTCCCGTGTAAGACTGATTAGCAATGGCGTCAACCTTGATTGAATCTTCATAAAGGAAGTTAACGTCAAATTTCTTGCTGCCGATGTATCCCGTTGAAGAGTACTGCCACATATTATATTTACCTGCATATCCCGTCTTAACAGCCGATTTGCTGATGTAGTGAGCAACCCAGATGCTGTTATTGCTCTCAAGCTGAGACATATTCAGGTTTTCTTCATAAAAGCTCTTGCTTGCGTAAATACCGGATTTATAACCTGCGTTTCTTACCGTATCACAGAACATCTTTGAAATGGAAGTCATAACGGCTTTATGAGTACCTTTGCTCTTCCACTTTTTGTATTCCGAGTCAAGACGTCCCGAGCTTACTCCTGCAAATTCATAGTCAAAGTAAACGGGGAGGTTAATCCAGCTTTTATAACTCTTAATCTGGTCAAGCGTAAATTCGGCTTCCTTTTTAGCTTCCGCCGTGCTTATTGCCTGAGA
>JAFSZK010000108.1 GCA_017458975.1 Eubacterium sp.
TAAAATGCATTATCTCTTCCGTGATTTCAACGACCGTATGGTACACGTTGAGCTCCATTATGATTTTGAAATCAATATTGAAGCGCTTAAAACGGTTTTGGTATGCTTTTTTGAAAAGGCTCCCGTTCTCCATTCCTCGTTTAAGGATAACAAGATAGCCCCCTACTGGATAGTAAACGACTATCATATTAACGATGTTCTTACCGTTAAAGAGGTTAGCGAGGAAAATCTCGATAAAGAGATAAACGACTTTTTGGTTCAGTACATACCTCCCGAAGCACAGATTCAGATGAAGGTTGCGGTATTTAACCACGGCGGAAAATCGGTTCTCTGCTTAGTTGAAAACCATATGTGTATGGACGGCGGCGACCTTAAATACTTTATGAAGGCGCTTTGTAAGAACTATAACGAATTTATCGAAAACGGTGTTTCTCCCGTTGATTTAAGAACCGGTACGCGCTCGTATGAAGCGGTTTATGAGGACTTCACGGGCGTTGAGCGTAAAATGGCGAAGGGCCTTTATAAGAATATTAATACAAAGGACGACCACGGCTTTCCGCTTACTCCGAATAATATTAAGGACCACTCGTTTATTGCAAGAAGAAAGTTCCCTGCCGAGGTGTTTAACAACCTCAGAGCAGCAGGTAAAAAGAGAGGAGCAACCATTAACGATATGCTCCTTACGGCATATTTTTACAGCCTTTATGAGCTTGCCGCCTTCAATCCCGAGGACAGCGTTTCAATCTCATGCGCAATTGATTTAAGACGTCATATCAAGGATAATACCGACCAGGGTGTTACAAATCAGACCGCATGGATGCAAACGAGAGTTCCGAGAAGGGGAAGCGATATTTTTGAAACCCTTGATTACGTTATTAAATCCTCAAACGATTTTAAAAACGACAGGTTTATGGGACTTCACGGACTTCCGCTTCTTTCCCTCGGCTATAAGATTATGCCCCACGCAGCAAGCGAGGAGATAATCAAGGTGGGTTATGCCAATCCGCTTCTTGCTATGAGTAATATCGGTATTCTTGAAACCGATAAGCTCGCGCTTGAAGGAAACGAGCCTACCGACGGCTTTATGAGCGGAGCGGTTAAGTATAAGCCCTACGTTCTCCTTTCTGTTACCTCAATGAGAAAAGAGCTCACCCTTTCAATGTGCGTTCGCGGTAACGATGAGGATAAGAAGATAGTCGAGCATTTCTTCGACTTAATCGAAAACTCAATAAACCTTTTAATGCAATAAAAACGTCTGGTTTAATTTTCACTTTTTATAACTATGTATAATGATTTTGAGAGATTGCAATTGCAACCTTAACTGATTTAGTGCTTTCCGTATTATTTGTTTGAGCGGAGCGAGTAACCGAAACTATTCATTATTCATTATTAATTCTTCATTAAAAAAAGAGCCTTTTGGCTCTTTTTTTATTCGTAGCTTACAACGCCCTCGTTGTTTGCCGAAGCAAGGCCTATATATGACTTGCCCTTGTTGATTTTAAGCGGGTTGCCCTGCTTGTCTTTAAGTACAAGCTTACCGTTTTCAATCGCCCAGTTAATACGGGAAATCTTGCCCTGTGAAGCCCAGAAGCCGACTCCGCCCGTGAACTGATAGTTGAGGTAGGTTGTTGTATGTCCTTTGTAAGGAACGTGGATATATTTCGTTTCGTCCTTAAGGATAATAACGTTAGTAAACTTAACGTCCTTTCTCCAGTCCTGAGTATGGTATTTCTTGCCGTCCTCGGAATAAGTAAACTTTCTTGTATCCGTCTTTGATGAGAACTGACATCTTACGGTATTTGCAGTAACGTCGCCGGGCGCCTGTGCTTCGTCGTTGAATTCAAGAGAGGAGAACTTGCTTTTATCAAGATTTGTTCTGAAGCCCTTTTCCTTGATAACGGAGGGGAGCTTGTTGCCCTTAACAATTCCGCGGTGCTCTGAGGAAACCTTGCCCTTTCTCGTTTCATCGCGTCCGTAGAGCTCGCCGCCCTTCATACCGTCGATATGGTCAACCTTGTCCTCTTTGATTACGGTGTATCCGCCTTTATAACCCTTATTGTCGTGGCTGCCGCCCCAGTGAACGTAAATTGAATCAAAAAGCTCGCTGAACTGGATAAACGACGGACGCGCCGAGCGGATAGGACCTACCTTTTCGGGAACGTCGGTATAATCGGCATAGAGCCAGAGCATACGGCTGATACCGCCCTCAACCTCACCCTCAACGATAATATCGCTTGAGCCGATTGCCCACTGCGGTCTTGCGGGGGAGAGGTTTTCAACTACGATTGCGACGGGTCTTTTTCCGACTGCCTTTTCGTTGTAATCCTCGCTTCCCGTAAGCGGGTTAACGACCTTAACGGGCTCGGTTGTGGTTTCGGTTGTTGTGGTGGTCTGAGTTGTGGTTGGTGCTTCCTTCTTTGCACATCCGAAAAACGCAAGTACAAATACGAACACCAAAGCTAAAGAAATTACTTTTTTCATTATATTCGCCTCTATCAATAGTATTGGTATAGTATATAATATACCATATATTGAACGGGATTGCAATATTTATTATTTTTGTTGCTAAATTTGTTACTTTGTGTTAGAATAAGGTGATTAAGTTTGTATATTATATAATTTAATTAATATTTATACAAAGGAGGTGCGCGCTTGAGCAGGTACGATTACTTCGAATACGAAGGCAATATCAGCGAAAACAAAGTATCCGGGGACGACGTCATATCCAATATAAGACGTCAGGTTCTTGATATAAGAAGAGCCAGATTCGGCGACTCTTCGGAAAGTACCGGCAAGTCGGGCACCAAATTCGATACGCGTACAATTACCACAACCCTTGTTTCAATCGGCGAGGTAATTAAGGAAAAGAGCCTCGAAGCGGAGTTCAGCAAGGGCAAGAAGGCTAAGCTTGTGCTTTGTCTGATGCTTGTAGTTGTTGTTATTTTTACAGCCTTTGTCGGCGTTTCAATGCACTCGATTAATCATAACAACAAAACGCTTGATAACTATAAGACTGACGCAAGTAAGGTTTGCGTTGACTGCGTTAATAAATACGGAAATATCAATTCCGAAAGGCTGTATAACGACTATAAGATTTCAGGCTTCCGTCTTAAGGGACTCTGTTTTATAAGACAGCTTGATTTTAACGACGACGGCGATTGCGAGCTTATGCTTTGCTACTACAATAACTCTAAGTACTATGTGGAAATCTGGGGTTATGTTGACGGCAAGTTCCAGACTATTTATTCCCAGAAATCTGCCCAGAGCGGTAAAAAAGGCGAATACGCATGGACCGGTCTTTACTATGAAAATAAAAAGTACTGGCTCGCCGTTAATGACGAAAACGATATTACTAAGGTAAATCTTTATCGGCTTAAGCACGATAAGCTTGAGCAGGATATGGTATGTACCTATGACGCTAAAGAGCAGAAATATACAATGAGAAACGCCCGCAAGGACGCCAACTTTGAGCTTATTCAGCTGTCAAAGCTTGAAGAAAAGGACGCGGTTAAGGCTGTTGATAAGGCTACGAAGGCTCTTGAAGCGCTGACAGGTTCAAGCACGATTATAATTGACCCCTATGCTCCTAAGACGATTAACGACGCGTACTATTCCGTTATTCAACAAAGGAATAAGGAATACGGTTATGCGAAATATGTTGAAAAGGACGGAACCGCATACATCGACGGACTTGCGATAGTTGACCTTGTCGACTTTGACGGCGACGGTCAGAACGAGCTTGTTCTGGTTTACCGAAAGAAGGTTGTTAAGCGTGACGAGGATGAAGAGGGTAACCTTGTATCCCGTGCTTCAAGGGACTACTGTCTTGAGGTTTACGCCTTTAATAAGACCAAGGCGGTTCTTGTTTACAGAAACGAGGGTATTTCAAATAATATTGACGAAAAGAAGGACCGATATTACGTCCTTAAAAAGAAGGGCAAGAGGCTTGATTACTGTATAAACAGCTCCGCAAGCTCGGATTACGGTAAGGAAAAGATTGAGTCATCAACAATTCTTAAGTTTAACGGAAAGGAATTCAAGCCCTATTCAAGAGCGTCAAGAGAAACGCAGTACGGCTATTCGCAGTATTCGTATAACGGCGAGGAAAGCTACAAGTCCGAATTTGAAGAAAAGACAAGCGGTATTCCGTACTTTGACGGAAGAACAAGGTACGATAATAATAAGTACACCGTTGAGTTTGTTCAAAGAAGAAAGACGATAGCAAACGGCGATATGAAAAACCGCGTTGATAAAACGGTTGAAAATATCCGTCTTCTCAATTCAAATTACACACCTAACGATTAAAAAAGAGCCATATGGCTCTTTTTTTAATGATGTAATGATGAAATGATGTTGCTTTGCAATGATGTGTACCTTCGGTACATTTCGGATACTCGGCTTCGCCTCGGACAAAAAATCGGGTCGTTGAGGACGCCGACCCCTACGATTGCCGTGCGCAGCACCCGAAATTCGTCATTTGTAATTCGTAATTCGTCATTTATTAAAGCGGTATCCTTTACCCCAGACGGTGTTTACATATTTGAATTCACGGTCAGCAGCAAAAAGCTTGTCGCGGATGCGATTAACGTGTACCGTTACCGTTGAGGTTTCGCCCATAGAGTCGTATTTCCATATTTTTTCAAACAGCTCCTCCTTGCTGAAAATCTTGTCGGGTTCTTCGGCAAGGCAGGTTAAAAGCTCAAATTCCTTATTTGTAAACGGAATCTCTTTATCGCCGAGGAATACCTTGAGCGATTTTTTATTTATCTTGAGTCCGCCTCTTTCTATTACATCTCCCTCGTCGGTAACGGGAGAGGTGAGTCTTTCATAACGCTTAATATGCGCAATTACTCTTGCAACAAGCTCGCTCGGTGAAAACGGCTTGACTATATAGTCGTCGGCGCCGAAGCCGAGTCCCTTAATCTTGTCAATATCATCGCGCTTTGCGCTTACAAGAAGAACGGGAACGTTGCTTTTTTCCCTGATTTTCTTACATATTGTAAAGCCGTCAACCGAGGGAAGCATAATATCAAGCATTATTAAATCATACTTGTTTTCAAGCGCCTTTTTAAGCCCGCTTTCGCCGTCGGAGGCGGTATCAACCTTAAAGCTGTTAGCCTCAAGATAATCCTTTTCAAGCTGGAGAATATTATTATCGTCCTCAACGATTAAAACTTTTCTGTCCATTAATCAATCTCCTCTCTGTTAAGACTGATGTGAATTGTAAGACCCTCGCCCTCGGTGCTTGTTGCCCAGATATTGCCGCCGTGAAGCTCAACAATCTGCTTACAAACCGAAAGACCTATACCGCTGCCCTCGTGAACCCTTGTTCTCGCCTTGTCTGCGCGGTAGAAGGTTTCAAAGATACGCATAAGGCTCTTTTCGTCAAGCCCTATCCCGTTATCTTTAATTGTAATAATAATTGATTTCTCATAAGGAGATACGCTCATTTCAATTTTTCCCTTAATATCCTTTCGGGAGTACTTAATTGAGTTTGAAACGATATTTCTTATTACTCTTGAGAAATTCGAAGCGTCAAGATTAACGTAAATCGGCTCTGTGCAGAGATTGTTATATTCAAAATCAAAATCCTGTTTCTGAAGCTCAAGAGTCAGTTCCTCTGCACAGTCGTCAAGAAAGCTGTTTATATTAATTATCTCACGGTTAAGCTCAATTGTACCTGTTTCAAGGCGTGATACGGTAAGCAAATCGTCAAGCAGCCGTTCCATTGAAAGGGCGGAGGAGTAGATTGTTGAAAGATATCTTTCCTGCATTTCGGGAGTGCTTGCGATACCGTCACGAAGCCCCTCAACGTAACCCTTTATTGAGGTAAGAGGCGTTCTAAGGTCGTGCGCAACGCCGGCAATCATTTCAATTCTTGTACCCTCAAGCTTTTCCTGAGCGCTGATTGATTGCTTGAGCCGCTTTGTCATATGGTTGAACGCGTCAACCGTCTGACCTATTTCGTTAGTGCTCTCGTAATCAATCTCGTGATTAAGATTACCGTTTGAAATCTCGTTCGCGCCTTCGGCAAGCTGTTTAATCGGCTTGCTTATTGTTTTTGAGGTTATAATTGAAATCACGATAATTGAAATAATAAATATAAGAATTATTAAAGCGAAAAGAAGACCGGTTTTGCCGAATACAAGCGAGGAATAATCCTGCATAACGTTTCGTGTGCTGACGTCCTCAACCTTGTAATCGGGGTTTGCGATGATAACAAGATATTTGTCCTTACCGCCCTCGATATGGGTAACTATAACCATACCGTTTTCGCCGAAATAATTAAGATTATTATCGGTATTTATTTTTATTATTGAATTTGCAGTATTAAGCGTATCCCGTTTGTCGGCAGTGGAATAAAACGGCTTATTGTTTTGTTCAATACAAATTTTTGTACCGTATTTTTCAAGGCTTTTTACAAAGCCGTCAACCTTCTGATACTTAACCTCGTTTTTGTCGGAGGAAATAAGCTCGTTTGAAATTGACGCCATGGTCTGGTTCCACTGAATCTGGTTAAGCATTGAATAGGAATCGGTTGTAACCGACGCAAAATCAAAATATGAAGTAATTTTATTAAAGAAAATTGAGCTTCCGATAACGATAATAATAACCGGAACAATAATGCCGAAAATCGTTGAAAGCGTTATTCTTGAGGATATTTCCAGATTTCTGCCGAGTTTTGTTTTCTTTTTCATTATTCTAAAATATTATTGTCCTTTAACATTTTAATAAAGCTTTCGATATCCGCGCGCGCTCTGCTTTCGTCAACGTCATATTCGTCGCATACCATTTTAACCGCGTCGTCGATTGTAATATCATTTAAAAAGCAGTCCCAGAAAAAGGAGGCGGAATCGTTCAGGGTTATCATACCGTTAAACGCCTTTGACGCGCTGCCGACGGGCACCACGATATTTGACCCCGCAATATTTCTTTTTGCAAATCCGTCTTTAATTTTCATATTATCATCTCCGTTAAAAGTATTATAACAAAAGCCATTTTCCTTATCAAGATTATTTTATTATTATAAACAAATAATAAAGCCGTAAACCGAAAAATAAAACGCCCCGGTTATCCCAAGGCGTTTTTTCTATCTTATACCGTATTTTTCAATTACGTAATCCAAATCCTTGTCGCCGCGACCCGAAAGGTTAATGAGTACCGAGCCGTGCTCCATAGTCTTGGCAAGCTTCATACCGTAAGCTACGGCGTGAGAGCTTTCGATAGCCGGAATAATACCCTCAAGTCGGGAAAGCTTATAGAATGCGTCGATTGTTTCCTCGTCGTCGATAAGGTCGTATTTAACTCTTCCAAGGTCGCGAAGAAATGCATGCTCGGGACCCGAGGACGGGTAATCAAGCCCGCTTGCTATTGAATAAACGGGAGCGGGGTCGCCGTTTTCATCCTTTAACATAATGCTGTTAAAGCCGTGCATAACGCCCTCCGTACCGAATTTAAGGGAAGCCGCATGGTCGCCGAGCTTTGCTCCGCGTCCGAGGGGCTCAATTCCGTAAATATCAACCGGGTCGTTAAGGAAGCCTGCAAAGAGTCCTGCCGAGTTGCTTCCGCCGCCGACGCAGGCAACGATAGCGTTCGGGAGATGACCGGTCATATCAATAAACTGTTCTCTTGCTTCAATTCCCACTACGCTCTGAAAATCACGTACCATCATCGGGAAGGGATGAGGACCGAGAACCGAGCCGATACAGTAGATTGCGTCATTGTATTCCTTGCTGTATGCCTCAAAAGCTGCGTCAACTGCCTCTTTAAGTGTTTTCAGACCGTGGGTTACCTCAACAACGTTTGCGCCTAAAACCTTCATTCTTGCAACGTTGGGAGCCTGTTTTTTAATATCAACGCTTCCCATATAGATATCGCACTCAAGACCGAAGTAAGCCGCAGCCGTCGCAAGGGCAACGCCGTGCTGGCCGGCGCCTGTTTCGGCGATAACCTTTTTCTTGCCCATATATTTTGCAAGAAGCGCCTCTCCCATACAGTGGTTAAGCTTGTGTGCTCCGGAGTGGTTCAAATCCTCTCTTTTTGCATAGAGCTGAACTCTTCCGCCCAGGGAGTCCGAAAGTCTTTCAAGATGTGAAATCGGTGTCGGTCTGCCCTGAAATTCGGTTCTTATTCTGCGAAGCTCCGCAATGAACTTTCTTGACTGACATATTGAGTAATACGCCTGGGTAATTTCAGCCATAGCAGCCTTGAGATTATCGTCAACATATACTCCGCCGTATTTGCCGAAGTAACCGTTTTTGTCGGGATAGTTATTAAAATAGGTATCAAAATCTACGCCGTTAAGCTTCATAATTATTCCTCCGTGGAAAGTAAAGATGTTCTATTATATCATTTTATGTCCATTTATTCAAGTATAAAAAACGGAGAGGAAGGGAAACCCAACTCTCCGTTTAGTTTATGCGGTAAAACCGATTGATTCAATTCTCGGTGCGACCGAATGATTTGTAAAACGTACCGCTGTTTCGTCAATGTCCTTTTTAACGCTTTTTTCCGCGTCAATGGAGTTTACCTTTGACGAAGCGGTTAAGCATTTTTCACTTACGTTATAAACGTTCTTGCTCTTTTTGTTAAAGTTATAATATTTTTTAAGCGACTGAACGTCCTTCACGCCCTTAACTCTGATTACGCGGTAGGTGCTGCCGTTTCCGCTTGCGTGAGCTTCAACGGGGAAGTCGTCAATTACGCCGCGGCTGTAATTAAGAGCTTCAATGCATTTACCGTTCTTGGTATAAATCGCAACGTGGTTTCTCCACGAAATGATATCGCCCGCTTTAGCCTTTTTGGTTGAGCTTGTTGCAACAACCTTGCCTACGCTTGACGGATTGCTCCAGTATTCCGAAGAGGAAGCCGGCATTTTATATCCGAAATGACCGTATACGTAGTAAACAAGTCCCGAACAGTCAAATGCGTCGGGTCCCTTTGCGCAGGAGCGATAGGGCTTACCAAGCTGTTTTTTAGCAAATTTGATTATATCGTCATTTGATACGCTTAAAACCTGTGCGCTTTTTTCTGCCTCTTTAGCGCTTGCAGTGGATTGCGCGCCGAACAAAACGCTGAACATAATAATTAACGATAAAACTATACTGACACTTTTCTCCATGATTAGTTACCTCATTTCCGAGCGGTTAAGTTATAATCCCTCCAAGTAATAGTAATAAAAATCTGTCCGCTCTGATTTGTTTCATTAATTTCCGGTTTAATGTCTTTCTATGTAGCAATGCGGTTACAGCTTCGTAACACACATTGTGCAATATATTACACAAAAGTAACAAAAATGTCAATACGGTATATATTGTGTAATAATTAACACCTTGCGGGGTCAACCACAAGGTATAGTTTTTTCGTTCATATTTTGATTTTTGTCAAAACAAAAAACGCCCAAAGGGGCGTCCTACATAAATAGGGTTAGTCCAAAAATCGCCCCTTTTTCGCCATAACTGTATTAAAATGTCCGCTAAGGCGTCAGCCTGAGCGGACATTTATGCTTTGTTCTTACGAAAAATTGACTGATTTTGGATGCAAAGCAGTTTTGGCTAAGTAGTTTTGGTTCATAAAGCATATTATAAAACCGCCTGCATACTCGTGTATTCAGGCGGTTTTTAGTTGCTTTAGGGGCAAAAGGACAAAGCCAAAACCTGACCCTATTTATGCAGGGCGCCCCTAAATCGAGCGTTTTAGTAAAAATCAAGTGTTTTTAGAGGTTTCTTTCAAGATTTACAAGAAAATCCTGAATATTCGTAACAAGACCCTTAACCGAAAGCGAACCGCGGTCATGGAGCTTATTTACGGCAAATTCCGAAATATCAACCGAATAAATGTAAACGGGACGAATACCGTCGTCGGTCTCGCAGTAAGCCGGAGTCATATTACCCGTTGCTATTGTGTGAAGCTGGGTTGCAAGGCATATGACCGTCGTGGCTTTTCTCGTATGCTCCCTCATAGCGTTTTGCGCTTCGTATACGTTTCCAATTACCTCGGGAAGGGGTCCGTCGTCCCTGATTGAGCCTGCGAGAACAAAGGGCGTGTCAGTCGTCGTAAGCGCGTGCATTACGCCCGTATCAAGCTTGTACTCGTTAAGGAAGCTTTTAATCGAGCCGGCTTTTCTTACAAGGTTTATTGTATGAAGGTGGTTGTAATGACCGTTTTCAACATGCTTTTTTGTATAAATGTCCTGACCGAGTCCCGTGTTGAAAAGCGCCGCTTCAAGGTCGTGAGTAGCAAGCGCGTTACCCGCAAACAAACAGTCGCAGTAACCTTTTTTAATAAGATTAACCATTGCGTTTCTGCTGTCGTAATCGAATACGCAGGCGGGACCGAGAACCCATACTATATATCCCTTGTCTCTGTCGTTTTTAAGAATTTCATAAAGACGGTCATATTCTCGTGAAAAAGAGGTCTCGCGCGATTGACCGGTACGGAAAACGAAAGCGCCGTCCTTGCTTTCACTTACTTCCTCAAAGCAGTCAGCGTGAACGTAAACGCCCGTTGAGCCGTCGTCCTTTCTTCCTACGACTACCATATCGCCGCTTTTAATCCTGCGCGGCTCGGTAACGACGGGAACTCCGTTTTTAATAACGACCGCGCAATCCATACGGCTTTTGTGAAGCATAGTCCACTTGCCGTTAATTTTGAAATACTCGGGATAAATAGTTGTAGCATAAAAGTTTTCGGGTAAATATCCGTCTCCCGCGGGCTCGGTTTTTACGTCGGGCGCCGAGATAAAGGGCTCTTTATCAAAATCGGGAGCTTTAAAGGTTGGGAACTGCATATAAACACCTCTTATTTATTATTTGTAACCGATTGCAACGCTCATAAGCATAAAGAATACGGATATAACCGCTTCAATAACAAAGAGCTTTGCCGTCCATTTAAGCCATTTGCGATACGATACGCCGACCATACCGATTGCAATTATCATAAGTCCGCTTGTCGGGTAAAGCATATTTGTAAATCCGTCCGCAAAGCAGAAGGTGATAACAACCGACTGTCTGTGAAGTCCCGTTAAATCACAAAGAATAGCCATAAGCGGAACAATAAGAAACGCTTTAGCCGTGCCGCTTGCAACAAAGAATTCGAGCAATGCGGTAAATACGAACATCAAAAGGATAACCCCGTAGGGTGAAACGCCTTCAAGCGCGCCGCTCAAAGCGTTAAGCACCGTATGCATTATCATACCCTCGTCAAGAACGTAGGTAATTGCAAGAATGAAGATAATAAGCGGAATAACGGGAAGAATTGTCTTAACGCCTTCGCCGAACGCGGCAAAGAGCTTTTTCCCTCTGAGCCCCGCTACCTTTCCCGCAAGAAGTCCGCCTACGGGGAAGAAAATTGCCATACAGCCCATTGAAGCATAGCTTCCTACGGTTGTCATAATTTCGCTGTCGTGCTTTGTTCCGAGCATACTTAGTATGAACGACGCAAGCGTGCCTCCGAGAACGCAGATAAGCGAGATAACGAATACCCTTGTCGCTTTTCCGATTTTTTCATCGCCGAGAGTTTCGCGGCAAACCTCAATAGGATAGCGGTCGCGTATCTTTTTGTCGGTTTCATATGCCGGCGATTTTTCGGGATGCTTTTCAATCTTTTTCGCGTACGTAATAAGGAATAACGTAAGTGAAATATATACTACTACGAATATAATAAGCCTCAGCCACAGTCCCGACAGTACCGGTAAATCAGCAAGCTTCTGAACGGTAATGACGTTGAACGGGTTAAACGTAGCCGCGGTAAAGCCGAACGCAACCGCAACAAAGCTCATACCTATTCCCGTAAGCGAATCCCAACCCATTGCAAGCGAGATTGCAACCGCAATGGGAACAAGAGTAAGGCTCTCCTCAAGTATGCCCGCCGTAGAGCTTAAAAACATACCGAATAAAACCATAATTGCAATAAGCATATACCGTCGGTTCTCGAATTTGTTTACGATTACCGCCATCATATATTTTAGCACGCCTATTCTGTCAAGAATTAAAAAGGTTCCGCCTACAAGTACGATAATTGCAATAATTGCAAGTCCTACCGACGCTTTTGAGCTTGTAAAAGCAAGCACGGGCGAAGCCGCAACCTTCCACAGCGGTAATTTGAATTCGGGATGCTCTGTGTACGTTCCCGCAATAACGGAGCCGTTTTCGTCTACCTGAAATTCACCGCGCGGTAAAAATTGGGTAAGAGCGCCTACTATAATAAGTATTGCGCAAAGAAGTCCCGCAATGCCGAACAGCGTTTTTTTATCAATATTAAGACCTTCAGCCTTCTTTTCTTTATCACTCATTTATTCGTCCCCCGATAGCATTCGGATATATCTCTTAAAGAATTTAACTCCGTTTTCAAGCCCGTCAACGGGTATTCTTTCGTCGGTACCGTGCGCCAGCATAAGAATATCGATAGGCATAACGAAAGGCGAAAAACGGTAAATCTGGTCGGTAACGTTCTGATAATGACGCGCGTCGGTTGCTCCCATAACAACGAAGGGGGCGGGCGGACTCATCTCAAACATACCGCAACAGATTTTTGAAATAACGTCCATAGTCGGAGTATCCGTAGGAGATATAATTGAAGGTTCATTTCCTCCGAGGCATTTAATCTCAACGTTTTTGTTTCGTACAACGCGGCGAATATGCTTTTCAACGTCGGAAATATTATTTCCGGGAAGAACGCGGAAATTGACCGTAGCCGTAGCCTTCTGAGGTAATACGTTAGCCTGAGGCGAGCCCTGGGTCATCGTTACCGCGGTAGTGGTTCTCATAACCGACGCTACGGCAGGTATGCGCGACAGCACGGGCTTTAATGCAGGCAAAAGCATAGGAAGATTGCTTCCGACAAGCCGTACAAGTAAAGTTGTGTTTCTTGTTGCCGTATCAATAATAGTCTTCATTTCGGGCGTGATTTTTGCCCTGAACGGGTGGTTTTCAAGATTAAGTATTGCTTTTGAAAGCTCTCCGACTGCCGAATGCTTAGGAGGCGCCGCCGAATGACCTCCCTTGGCGTCAACGCTTATTTCAAAATCGCAGTAGCCCTTTTCGGCAATACCGACTCCTGCGAGCTTATTGTGAATAACGTGCGGAATATCAAGGTCGAGAATCGCCCCGCCCTCGTCGAGTACGCTTTCAAGCTTTATTCCTTTTTCCTCAAGCGTTTTTGAAATCATCGGAGCGGCTGCAAATTCGGTATCAAGCAGCTCCTCATTGTATCCGAGACAGATTATTACGCTTCTTTTCGGCTCAAAGCCCTCCTCGAGCAGGGTTTCAACGCTCTCAAGTATTCCGACAACATGGTTTTTCATATCCGTTGAGCCGCGTCCCCAGATGTATCCGTCCTCAAGCGCAGCGTCAAACGGGGGATAGGTCCAGTCGGAAAGCTTTTCCTTCTGAACGGGAACGACGTCCTGATGCCCGATAAGAGCAATCGGCTTAAGAGAGGTATCGGAGCCCTTCCATGTGTAGATTAATCCCGCCCTGCCGACCTTTTCTTTGGTCAGCGTTTTATGGAGAAGGGGATATTTTTCCTCAAACATCCCTTGCATTTTTTCAAATTCGCCCCAGTCTGTGAGCGACTCGTCGGAATTTGAAACGGTTTTACATCTTATCGCCTCGCGAAGTACGTCAATATATCTTTCAATATTGACCTCTTCGCCCGGAAACGCAGGTATATCCAATTTTTTCGGACGGTAAAGCGCAGCCCGAACGGTATTCCCCGCGACTAAAAGCCCCGCCGCAGAGGCTATCGCGATTTTAACGTGTTTTTTCATAATAATACCTCGTGTAACAGTATAAAGGTATTATAACATTAATTACATTTTAAAGCAATATAAAACGCTCGGCAAAACCGAGCGTTTTAATTATGCATTTATAAAATTATTTGCTTGCTTCTTCAACTGCAACTGCACATGCAACGGTAGCGCCTACCATCGGGTTGTTGCCCATTAAAAATCAGGTGTTTTTTCATGTTTATTTATGTTCGGTAATGTTTAAAAAATGGCGATATATAGCCATTTTTTAACCTTTTGTGTTTATTTGTGTTTTTTTGTGATGAATTACTGTTTTATACTCTGTGGACGAGATGTGGACGCAGAGTACAAATGTACTTAATAAAGAACAATATTGTTGCTTTTGTGAGCAAGACTTTTCATTTTGTCTGTATAACCACTAAAACTAAAGAAGACAAAATATTCATTCCTATCACTATTTTTCCAGTTTACAGATGGTGTCTTTTTTATGAGGTCGTAGTAAACATCAATATCCATCGGCTTATTTGTGAATTTGCATTCACCGAAGATTATGCTATCAGTATTGTCATCTACTGCGACTACATCTATTTCTTTGTCGGTTCTGTCCCACCACCTACCGATTCTTGTAGGAACAAAATCCCAAGTGTTTTTTGCAACAAGTTCTGTCATATATTCCCGTCTGCAAATATCTTCATATACAAATGCAGCGTGATTTGCTATAAAGCCTTGTTTTATTTTATTCATAACAAAATCGGTATTATCCATTTCAATATATGATTTATATGGATATATAAAAGTAAACCAGAACTTGATGTAGTTGTCCTTAATTCTATAAAGTCCCATCTTGCTCTTTTCTGGTTTGCTTTCGGTTACCGGAACTTCTCTTTCAAGAATATCTAAATCAATAAGGACTTTCAAGTACTTAGGTAAATTAGTTGATTGAATTTCAAGTGCCGCAGCAATTTCACTTGGCTTTTGCTTTCCTGAAGCGATTGTTTTGATTATTGAAAAATAACTGCCAACATCCTGAACTTCTTTTTCAAGAAGAAAGTTAGGTTCTTCATACAGATAACTTTCCTTTGACATTACACAATTCTTGATTGCTTCATAAATGTTGGAATAAGGTTCAAAAGATTCAATATATTTTGGTACTCCGCCAGTTACTGCGTATGTTTCAATTAACTGTTTTTCATCAAGATTGCTGAAAAACTTATTGTAATATTTAAAAGCA
>JAFSZK010000012.1 GCA_017458975.1 Eubacterium sp.
CAGATCTCCAACTCCTACATTGTTTTCTATAATATTATACATATTAATCCGCTGCAGCCCTCATTTATAACGCGTTCAATGGTTTCTCTGAACTTGTTTCTCGCGTCCTCAGGCATACGGTAAAGCTTATTATTGAGTCCTTCGTTTACAAGTGAGTGTAAGGACTTACCGAAAATGTTTGTATCCCAGATTTCATTTGGATTGTTTTCAAATTCCTTTAATAGATACATTATAAGCTCTTCACTTTGTGATTCGCTTCCTACAACCGGAGCAACCTCGGTATAAGTATTACATTTAATCATATGAATTGAAGGAGCATGCGCCTTGAGTCTTACTCCGTATTTACCGCCCTGCTTCATAATTTCCGGCTCTTCAAGCGAAAGCTCATCAAGAGTCGGCATAACAATTCCGTAGCCCGTCTGATTAACTTGTTTCAATGCCTGCTCAATACGGTTATACTTACTCTTGATTTCGGAAAGAGTAACAATTTCTTTAATTAAATCTACCTCGTCCTTAATCTCTGAGCCGCATTTATCGGATATTAAGGAATAAAAATATGCATTGTCAATTTCAAGCTTTATTATAACGCTTCCGTTTGATAAATCGGCTTCGGTAATCTTTGAAGAATTAATATATTCATTTTCTTCAAGCGACTTTGTAAACGGGTATACCGAACGGATTGAAGATACCGTTTCGCAGTTTTCCTTAATTGTTTTAATAATATTGTTTCTCATCTTATCGTCGCTGTCCAGAGCCGAAAACCAGCTCGGCGTATCAATACCGATTGAGCTTACAGGAAACTCACATAATACCTTTAAAAGAATGTTTTTTATTTCCTTTTCTTCAAGCTCAAGACAGTTAACGCAGATAACGGGCGTATCGTATTTTTCCTCAAGCCTTAATGAAAGCTCATTGGCTTCGTTGCTGTTCGGATTAACACAGTTTAAAAGTACTGCAAAAGGCTTATTAATCTCCTTTAATTCATTTATAACCCGTTCTTCGGCAATCTCATATTCCTCTCTCGGAATAGAGCTTATAGAGCCGTCCGTTGTAACTACAAGACCTATTGTAGAATGTTCGGATATAACCTTTTTAGTTCCGATTTCGGCAGCTTTATCAAAGGGCATTTCATCGTCCGACCAGGGTGTCATTACCATACGCGGCTGGCTTTCCTCAATATAACCCTTGCTGCTTGGAACAACATAACCGACGCAATCAATCATCCTCAGTTTAAAGTGAATTGAGTCCGGCATATTTATTTCTATTGATTCCTCGGGAATAAACTTTGGCTCCGTAGTCATTATAGTATTACCCTTAGAAGATTGAGGAAGCTCATCCTTTGCCCTTTGTTTAAGATAGCTTTCATCAATATTAGGAATAACCAGTGTATCCATAAATCGCTTTATAAAAGTTGATTTGCCTGTTCTGACAGGTCCAACAACGCCTATATAAATATCGCCCTGAGTTCTTGAGGCAATATCTGCATAAATATTTTTCATTTCATACCTCCTACACTCTCGGGATTATCAGTAATTTATTTTCTTTAAGTACATCCTCTTCAATGCTGTTTTCAAATTGTATCAAATCTTTATCCGAGGCAAAGCGCTTTGCAATATCCCATATTGCCTCATCCTTTTTACCGAAATACACAATTAACGACGGAAGGCTTATAACCTCTTCCTGAACCCGTATATCGCTAAGTATCTTGATATTACAGCTATTATATATGTAACCGTAAAGCTCACAGCTAACTCTTAAATCAAGTCCGTTATTTGAAATTGAATAATCATAGCTTTTAATAATTATTGAAGATACTGCGTGTTCAAATTCTTCGCATTTATACTCAATATTAGCCGTTTCCGACTCAAAGCTGAGCTCTCCGGAGGTACTGATATAAACTATATTAACTGTCAACTCGCTGATTATTGAGTCTGCTCTGTTTATGCATTTTCCGCAAGTTAGCGAGATTTCTTTTATCTCGGCTAAATCGTCATTAAGCCTTGTGTTAATATTAAAGAGCTTAGCCTCTTTAATCTGTTTACCGCACGAATAGTAGTTTAAATCATTGTAATTACATACACAGGTATTTTCGTTTAGGTATCCGTCCGTAACAAGTTCGTTTTCCTTCTCGCAAAAAACCGTGAGCTTCAGTGACAACTCTCCGAAAGCTGAAACAGTATTAATACTGTCGCTTCCCTGCGACTTACCTTTAAGAAAAACATTTCCGACTTTAATGTCGGGAATTATTATATCTTTTTC
>JAFSZK010000109.1 GCA_017458975.1 Eubacterium sp.
AGGAAACAGAAGAAAAAACCGAAAGCCAAACAAGTGAAGAAAACGAATAACATAAACGGGTTAAGCGAAGCTTAGCCCGTTTATGTTGATTAAATAAGAAAATTGTGGTATTATTGTTTTAATGAATACCGAAAGGAGTAATTTTATGAAAAAGAATACAAAACGCATATTGTCGGTAGTTCTGAGCTTAATGATGATGCTTCCGATTTTAACCGTAGGCGCAATGAGCGTACAGGCTAAAACCTTTGTTATTTCAACGCCTGAGCAGTTTAAAAACATAAATTGGAAAAATGCGGGTTACGGTCCGGGACATACCTATAAAATAGGCAACGACTTCACTCTCGGCGACAACGACGAGGCGACCTGCCGTTTAACAAAGGGCAATTTTACAATCGACTTTAACGGACACACCGTACAAAACGCAAATAACGCGCTGACCGTTATTCATGTAAGCGGCGCAAACGTTGTTTTAAAGGACTCAAAGGCAAGCGACAGTAAATTCAGCGTTCGCTCCTACGGTGCAGGCGCGGTACAGATTACCTCGGGTACGCTTACTATCTTAAACGGTAATTACGGCGGCTTAAGCGACGGAACAAACAACCCGAGCGCGCTTCACGTCGGAGGCGGAACCTGTAACGTGAACGGCGGTTTCTTCTACGGTGAAACAATCGGCGCAAGCTGCGCGGGCGGCACGATGAGAATAAATAACGGCGCAACCTTCCGCACGGCTTATATGTTTGCGCTTGAAAATTTCGGCGGAAACATCCGCATTTCAAGAGCTAATTTTATTTCGGGAACCACCACCTACGGCGGACAGTTTGCAATCGGAGCTTATGCACCGCAGAGCACTTATAACTTTAATACATGGCTTGTTTCGGGCTCGGCGTTCTCTCCCTCCTTCCAGACAGGATACTGGAACGGTCAGTCCCAGCTCAGCGCAACCCCGTTTTATGCCTCAATGTATGCCGTTGCGTATAACACTCCGACGCTTAAGGTAACAAGCAACGTAAAAGCTCCCGCGCCAACCGCACTTAATAAGCTGACCGCCCCGAAGAAAAAGCAGCTTAAGGCGACATGGAAAAAGAAAACAGGCGGAGTCAGCGGCTATGAGCTTCAGCTGGCAACAAACAAGGGCTTTACAAAGAATAAGAAAACCGTTGTTATAAGCAAGAATACGGCAAAGTCAAAAACCGTAAAAGGCCTTAAAGCAAAGAAAAAATATTACGTAAGAATTCGTACCTATCGAAACTTCAACGGAACGAAGTATTACTCCAAATGGAGCAAGCTTAAAACCAAAAAGACAAAATAAAACAGGGAAGGCGCAAGCCTTCTCTGTTTTTTTATAGCAGTTCAATTATTTTGAAGCCATTATTTTAATATATCTTTTAAAGAACGTTACGCCCTGTGCCAGCTGGTCAACGGGGCATCTTTCGTTTGTTGAGTGAGTTGTAAGAAGCAGACTCGTACCGAAAACGAAGGGAGAATAGCGGTAAAGATTATCGCATATATCCTCATAATGATAGGTATCCGTTCCGCCCATTACAAGATAGGGAGCAACAATATTATATCTGTCAATCTGGTGTGAAAGCAGGGTCAGCGTTTCAAACGCCCTTGTGTCGGTTGGCGAAACCGCGGACGCCTCCTTACCTTTAATAAATTCAATATCAATATCCTTGTTGCGGCAAACCTTGCGGATATGCTCAAATAAATCCTCGGTGGTCGTACCGGGAAGCTGACGGAAATTAATCGTAACGCTTGCGGTCTGAGGAAGAACGTTTGCCGCAGGGGAAGCCTTAAGCATAGTACAAGCCGTTGTCGTTCTTATAAACGAGGCAGCCGGCGGTATTCTTTTTGCAACCGCAAGAAGCAGGGGTTTAAGAATAGCGATATTACACGCAACAAGCCTTCCGGGATAGCTCATACGCTTTCCGATAAGGGTAAACATATCCTTTACCATCGGGAGCATTGTCGCTTTAAACTGATGCTTTTCAAGGTCGTGAACAACGTCGCCAATCATACCCGCGCCCGTATGAACGGGTGGCTGTGACGAGTGACCGCCCTTTGCGTGAACGGTAACTCTTATATCCGTATTACCCTTTTCGGCAATTCCCACTCCCGCAAGATTACCTTTGAGTATTCCCTTAATATTTGCGGGAAGGATTGCTCCGCCCTCGTCAATCGTTGAATCAAGCCGAACGTCGCGCTCCTTTAAGGTTTCCATAAGCGCCTGCGCTCCGTTGTTTTCACCGGCAACAATTTCCTCGTTATGACCGAAGCAGAGATAAACCGTTCTTTCGGGAACAAAGCCGTCCTCAAGCAGCGATTCAACCGCTTCAATAACGCAGATTAAGTGGTTTTTCATATCAATGGAGCCCCTGCCCCAAATGAACTCGCCGTCGTTATAGCCGTCAAACGGGGGATGCTCCCAGTCGCCCTCGGTTCCCTCCTCAATAGGAACAACGTCCTGGTGGGACAAAAAGGCGATACCGTCAAGCCCGGGATTGGCGCCCTCCCACGTAAAGAGCAGGGAAGCCTTTGAAACGACCTCTCTTTTAAGCGTTTTGTGGGTCAGCGGAAATTCCTTTTCAAGAAAATCGTGAAATCTTTTAAACTCGTTCCAGTCAACCTTGCTTTCGTCAACGTTTGAGATGGTTTTAATCTGTATAGCCTGAGAAAGATGCTCCTGAACGCGCGTTGCGTCAACCCTTTCCTCGGGCATCGGCTCAACCTCGGGAACGGGAGTTTTAAAGAACGCCGCTCTTATAAAGGTAATTACGACAAACGCCGCAAAAAGCGCAAGTATAATAAGAAGAATTGTTTTAATCATCTTTTCCTACCCAGCCTTTCTTAAACATAATATGAGCGCCGAGAAGCGAAACGATAACACCAATCGGTATAAGCACGCCAACGGCGAGATTTCCCGCAAAGATTAAAATGAAGGTAAGAAGCGCAATCGGAAGGATTGATATCTTCCAGTGCTTTGCAAGATACGAAGCGCAAAGCGAGCCGAAAAGCGCGGGAGTTACCTGTTGAAACGCGGGAGCAAAGGGCGAGCCCTCGGCGGTGATTTCTTTTAATACGGGTCTGAAAACCAGAACGAAAAGGGCAATAATAACGGTTGTTACAATTGAGGAAACCGCAATCGAAATAGTTGAAATAACCTCTCCCTCTTCGCTGTTCGGCTCAACCTTTGCGTTTTCCATAGACGAAAGAGCAACGGGCATTTTCAGGTTTGTAATATTACCCGTTACAAAGCCGAGATAGGTTCCGCCGACGCCGAGAAGCGGAGAATAGGTTAAAACCTCTATAACTGCCGTCGGATAGAAAACAAGCGCAACCGTTGAAAGTCCCTTTGCTATTGTTATGAGCTTCGGCGAAACGCCGAGATGATAACAAATAAGTGTCGGTACCGAAAGGAAAACGAGGAGCGTTACAAACATCCACAGCCTTCCGTAGGTATGAGTTTTGTTAATATACTTATCCATATCAGCCCCTCCATTCCAAAAACGCAATATCGTGGGGGAGAACCTGAGCGAGAAGCATAACAAGAAGCATTGCGCCTATCATTGAAAGAGGCATTGCAAAGCTTTCAAGCCATTTCAGCTTCGGCAGGGTTGCAAGCTTTGAGAGTATCAGCATTAATACTATTGAGAAGATTAACGCCGCAAGGGAAAGCACGCCCGCGCCGTCGCCGGTAATCGCTTTATCGCCCTTGCCTGCAAGCGCTCTTGCGACAAAAGCGGCGATAAGTCCGATAAATGCAGCCGCGCTCATAACGTTGCCCCAGGCCTTGTTTGCGCTTGCAACATTTCCCACCTTTGAGTGGATTTTCTTAAGGAATATAGGCGTGAGAATAAGAGGCATCATAGAGCCGAGGGTCATTACCCAGCTGATTGTACCGAAAACCTCGGGGTCGGTAATTGGATTAGCGATACCGCCTTTAAGTCCCGAAGCCTCAATCGCGTTGGTTGCGGCGGTTACCTCATATGAGATATTGCCGATAACGCTGAGCCTTATCCAGGGAAGCACGTATCCGAGCCCCGCAGCAAGAGTAAGCACCGTTGCAACGATGCCGATAGCGGGTGCAACGGTGAAAAGAGCGGAACTCATAATTGTATTTTTAATTGTCTGTTTTTCAATTCCGAGCTCCTTTGCTCTTCTTGTTGCCCTTATGAGGAAGAAGAGCGCCTGAGCTATAACAAATGCTACTACGACAAGGGCAAGCCCCGTCATAAAGCCGTCGTCTTTAAAGTCCATAAATTACTCCGTAAAATTAATTATCTGCAAACGGATTTGCGCCACCCGCATTTTCCTTGTCCTCGGACATCTCTTTTTCAAGCTCAACGGTTTCCTTTGCGTTAACAGCCTGATACTTATCCTGATAGTAGTTTTCGCCGTAGTTGTCAAACGAACCGTCGGGCTTAACGGTAATAACCGTACAGCCTCTCTGAAGTCCGTATTTATAAATACCGGGATATGCAAGATAGTCGATTGAATAACCGTATGTAAGCTGAACGCCCTTATAGTTTGCCGAAAGGTTGTTGAGGTGGTCGTGACCGAAGAATACGCCCTGAGTCCCGTTTTCGCAAAACGCCTCAAACGCGCCGTAATTCTTGGTACCCGAACAGATTGCCTCGTTACTTTCGCCGATTTTACCGTATTTATATTTAACGTTTTCGGTATCCTTAAAGTCAGAGTCCTTTAATTCCTTAAAAACGTCGTTTTCCTCGATGGGAGGAATATGATAAAATGCAAGTGATTTCGGAGTAACACCGTTGTTTTCTTTTGTAAGCGCCTGAACCTGTTTCTTGTACCACTCAAGCTGATTCTTATGAACCGCGTCATATTTCCACTGAATTCCGAAATAGTCGCCGTCCGTGTATGAGTGTGAGTCAAAGATAAACAGACTCTGGGTTATCGCGCCCTTTGTGTTTTTAACCTTGATAAGATAGTTGCCGCAGCCGTCAACGTCCTTGGGACCGCTCTGGAAAAGACAGTGAGGATATTCCTTTTTGTTTTCATAAATCTTTGAGATATCCTCTCTTGAGAAAAACGAGTAAGCTTCGGTGTCGTGATTTCCGAAGGCAAGACACCAGTAAACGCCGAGTCTTTCCATAAGCGAAGCAAAGGTAACGGCGCCGGATTTGTTATTAAGAGAGAGCGCCTGATAAGGAACGGGATAAGCAACGTCGCCCGTAACGATTACAAGGTCGGGCTTTTCTTCGCTAATCATAGCCGCAACCGCGTTAATTGCCATATTATCCTTTTTTGCGCTTAAAAGGCCGCTTCCGATATGAATGTCGGTAAGCTGCATAATCTTAAAGTCCCTGTCGGTTGTAAAGGTGTAATAACCGCTTTCGTCAAGCTCGGGCTTAAGCTGTTCTTCAAACGCTACGGGCTGAACCGTATTTTTAGCAAACTCTCTTTCGGAGCTTACCGTAACCTTGTTTCCGATAGCAATTATTCCGACGATAAGCGCGATTATAACGAGTATAATCAAAATCACCTTAAAGAACCTTGCCGCCTTTTGTTTCGGGGTCTTTTTAACCTTTTCTTTTTTGTTTTTCTTTGACATAAACATTCTCCTTTATTCAAGCACTAAAAATTTAGTTTCTTTTATAATATTTTTAATTGCCGATACGGTGATAACGCTGCCCGTAATTACGGCAAACACGCCGTCCACGGCATAATTAACACGTTTTACAAGCACTAATCCGAAAAGCGCGGCAAGGGTTATAAAGCAATCAAGGAAGCTGTCAAGCCGAAGCGCCTTTAAAACGGAGGAGGGCTCCTTTTTATCGAAATAGGAATACATAAAGCCCATAAGAATTTTAACCGCTATCGTACAGGCTAAGATTATTTCGTATTTTAAAAACGGGGCAATCGGAGTCGGATAGAAAAAACGGTGAATGCCGTTATAAATAAAGTATGCGCCCGTAACGGTAATAAGAAGACTTATGAAAAAGGTGCATAGGCTTTCGGCTCTGCGCGTCTGTTTTTCCCCGAGACGACGGATAAGGAAATATCCCAGAACCGAAACGCCGCAGGCGAGAGTGTCGCCTAAATTATTAACCGCGTCGCAGTAAATCGTGAGCGAAAAGGTGCTCAGACCGATATAGAGTTTTACAAAGAACAAAGTCAAGTTCAGCGCAAGTCCTAAAAGGCACGCCTTCTGAGCAGGATTTTTCACTCTTTCACCCGTTTTCCTTTCGTTATTATTTCAGTATACCATAAATGTAAAAATTTTTCTATATATTTTGTATAATAAATAACACAAAGAAAAGAATAAAAGGGGTGATAATTATGGAAATACAGACGCTCCTTGTTATTCTTGAGGGAATTATTATATGCTTTTTAATCTTAACTCTTGCCGCAATGAGCAGGAAAAAGAAATTTGTAAATACCGAGCCGACGGTAATAATCAAAGGCGGAAGGATAATTGAAAAGGCGCTCAGGGATACCGAAATGAGTATTGACGAGCTTATGAGCGAAGCAAGACTTTCGGGCTTTTTCAACCTTGGAGATATTGATTACGCGCTTCTTGAAGCAAACGGCGAAATTTCATTTCTTGCAAAGCCGAAAAAGAGACCGCTGTGTCCCTCGGATTTCAATTTTGCGCCCGTAAGGGAGGGGCTTTGCACAACCGTTGTGCTTGACGGCGAGCTGCTTCTTGACAATATTGAAAAGTGCAGCGCCGACGCAAAACAGATTATCGACATAATTGAAAGCCGTGGGCGCAGGGTAGAAAACCTGCTTCTCGCAACTATTAACGAGGCGGGGAGAATAGACGTTTTTGAAAAGGTTGACAACGAATAACTCATATGCTAAAATCACTCATATGAACGAAACCCGCATATGAGGTAAATTATGGATAACCTGAATTTTGAAATAGCAGAGCTTTTTAAGGCGTTTGCCGATTCTACAAGAGTGAAGATTCTTTTAACGCTTCTTGACGGAGAGCATAACGTAAGCGAGCTTGTTGAGGCGGTGGGTGCAACCCAGACCGCAATATCCCACCAGCTCCGCGTTTTAAAACAGAGCCATCTTGTTAAATCGCGCAGGGACGGAAAGAATATGATTTATTCTATTGCCGACGAGCACGTACAGATTATTATCAACTGCGCAATCGAGCATATCGAGGAATAGGGGGCGCATTATGCAAAAGCTTTTTATTGATTTTACGCCCGGGGAGAGTCTTACTCTTGACGGCGAGCAGGCAAGGCATATTGCAAAATCGCTGAGGATGAAGGTCGGCGATATGCTAACCGTAACCGACGGAAGCGGTCAGGATTTCGGTTGTATGATTGAAAAAATCACTCCCGAAACGGTTGAGCTGCAGGTTTGTTATAAACAGGCGACCGACAGCGAGCCTGACTGTAAGGTAACAATTTATCAGGGAGTTCCCAAAAGCACGAAGCTTGAGGATATTATCCAAAAATGTACCGAGCTCGGAGTCGCAAAAATCGTGCCTACGCTTACCAAAAGATGCGTATCCCGTCCCGACGAAAAGTCGGCTAAAAAGAAAAATATCCGCTATCGCAAAATTGCCCTTGAAGCGGCGCAGCAGAGCGGACGCGGAATAATTCCCGAAATTGAGGAGATGAAAACGCTTAAAAACGCCGCAAAGGACGACGAAAGCGAAGTAAAAATCGTTTTCTACGAGGGCGGCGGAAAAAAGCTGAGCGAGCTTATAAAGAGCGATACCGAGAGCGTTTCAATATATATCGGTCCCGAGGGCGGATTTGAAGAGGAGGAGGTTAAGCTCCTTGAAGAAAACGGCGCCGTGAGGGCAACTCTCGGAAAAAGAATACTCCGAACCCAGACCGCGCCCGTTGCGGCACTGACTGCGATAATGCTTTTAACAAATAATTTAGAATAAAAAACACCCCGAGGGGTGTTTTTTATTAGGGTTATATAATCATTGCTGCTTTAAATGCGCTTTGGGTTGCGTTACCGATTGTTCCGCCCTTGTCGGCGTCGCCGATAAGCATGGCTTTTGTTTCAACGCCCGCCTTTGCGATTTCGTCAAGCAGTGCGTTATTCGGTCTTACGCCCATTGAGAGCACGACATAGTCGCATTTAAGCTTCTCTTCTTTTCCGTTCTTTTCAACGGTGATTTCGCCGTCGCCGATTGAAAGGAGCTTTGTGTTCATTTTAAACTCGGTACCGCAGGGCTTAATCCTGCTCATTGAGTCGTCAACAAACTGGAACCACGCGTTTTCGGCAATCTTATCCGCCATTTCAATAACGGTTACCGTATTGCCGTTTTCGTTAAGATGCTCGATAGTTTCAAGTCCCGTCAGACCCGAGCCGATAACGGCAACCCTGCTGTTTTTAATCTCAACCTTTTTGTTAAGAACTTCGGGAGCAGTAAAAACAAAGTCCTTATCAATGCCTTTAATTGAGCGCGGTCTTACGGGAATACCGCCGGTTGCAAGCATAACCGCGTAGGGCTTAAGCTCTTTAACAAGCTCCGGCGTTACCTCGGTACCGTATTTAATCTCAATTTTCAGGTCGTCGCACTCGGTAATCATATCCTCGACAGACCAGTGAAGCTTATCCTTAAACGGACCCGAAGCGGCGGTGTTAACCTGACCGCCCGCCTTGTTTTCCTTTTCATAAACAACAGGCTCAAAGCCGCGGTGCTTAAGCGTAATTGCCGCCGTTAAGCCCGCAGGGCCCGCGCCGACAACAAGTACCCTGAGACCGCGACCGGTATCGGGCAATTCGTTCCACTCCTTTTCGATTCCGACCGTCGGATTAAGCGCGCATTCGCCGGGCGCTCCTTTAAAGGAAGCGTTTGCGATAAAGGATTTAATACAGTGAAGACATCCGATACAGCGTCTGATTTTTTCGGGATGACCGTCCTTGATTTTCTTAGCCCAATAGGGGTCGCAGATAAAGTTTCTTGCTGAGCCGATAAAGTCCTGATAGCCCTCCTCAAGCTGTTTTTCAGCCTGCTCGGGCGAGCGGATAAAGTTAGCCGCAATAACGGGAATATCAACAACGCCCTTTATTTCCTTTGCAAGATATGCTCTCCATCCCGGCTCAAATGAGGTCGGCTCAAGCCAGTAATTATACGTATCGTAGCAAGCCGAGGAAATATTGAGCGCGTCAACGCCGAGCTCCTCAAGGCGTTTTGCAATTTTCTTTCCCGTTTCAAGGTTGTAGCCCTTGTCGGGAAGACCGATTTTATCATACATTTCGTCGGCGCAAAGGCGAACGATAAGAGGATAATCCTTGCCGCACTCGGATTTTATACCCTCAATTATTTCGGTTATAAAGCGAAGACGGTTTTCAAAGGAGCCCCCGTATTCGTCGGTGCGCTGATTTGTGTTGGGAGATAAGAATTGCTGGATAATATATCCGTGGGTTGCGTGAAGCTCAACCGCGTCAACGCCCGCTTTCTTACATCTTACAGCCGCATTAATGAAATCACGAATAAGCTTTTTAACCGCCTTGTTGCTCATTGCGTGAATACGCATTGCGCCATGAGCGGAAAGCTCGCATTTTGAGGGCGCCTCCTGGGACATACAAACCCCTTTTGCTTCAAGTCCCAAAAGAAGAGGAGTTGCCTTGTAGAGCATGTTCGGGAAGGAGGGGAATCTGTCCGTAATCGGGATAATAAGAGGGAGGGAGTTAATCGAGCTTGAATAGCCCTGCCTTCCCGGGTGGTGAAGCTGAATACAGAGCTTCGCACCGTGGCGGTGAATTCTCTCAACCATTTTTTTCATAGGCTCGATATGTCTGTCGGAGCTCATTGAAAGCTGGGTAAAGGTTGAGGTTGCCGCCATATCGTTTACGCGGCAGATACCGGGGATAATAAGACCCACCTCGCCCTTGGCTCTTTCCTCATAATAATTTATGAGCTTTTCGGTAGGCTCTCCGTTGGGCTGACCGAGTGAAAATTCGGCTGCGGTCATAACAATTCGGTTTTTAACCGTCATTGTTCCTATGTTCATAGGAGAAAACATTAAATCGTAATTCATATTACTGACCTCTTAATTTATTCTTAAATCTGTCAAGCTTGTTCTTTTCAAGCTTCCAGTAAACCGTGCGAATCGGAGGACAAACGCCCATAAGAACAGTTGAAAGTCCGAAAAGCGCGGACGGAGAAACAAACTTCTTACCGCGCTCAATTCCCTCAACCATTTTTCTTGCAACAACGTCGGGCTTTTGTACGGGGAAGGGCTTTTCAAACTCATTTTCATTAGCAACCTTAAAGAAGTTGGTATCGGTTGCAATCGGATAAAGACATGTAAACTGAAGATTTTTCGGCTTTTCAAGACGAACGCCCTCCTGGAAGCCCTGAAGACCGAACTTGCTTGCGCTGTAAAGCGCGTAGCCGGGCATTGCCATTTTACCGATTGCCGAAATAGTATATGCAAGAACGCCGTCGCGGCCGTCGAGGTGCTCAACATACTTGGCGTAGGTGTAAATAGGGGAAAGAGTATTAACGTCAAAAATTCTCTTAATCCTGTCCCAGTCAACGTAGTTGAACTCCTCGTAATACGGGAAGCCCGCATTAGCGTAAAAGATGTCAATTTTCTCTCCGCCGAAAACCTCGTTTGCCTTTTCAAAAATTGAATCAACGCCCTCGGCTGAGCCGGTGTCGGCGTTAAAGGGAATTACGTTTTCGGCAAAATCCTTAAGCTTTTCCTCAGAGGTACGGGAAACGGCAAGTATTTTGTTTTTGTCGCCCTTAACAAGCAATTTAAGCACCTCAAGACCGATTCCGCTTGACGCGCCGGTTAAAACAATATTTTTTTCGGTAATCATTTTATCACTCTCTTTCGCATATGATACGTTCATTATAACATATTAAACAAAAATAATAAAGGGGCTTGCGCCCCTTTAAGCTTATTTAACCTTAATTGTTTTTTTGCCGGTGTACGGGGAGTAAAGCTTTTCGCCCTCGCCCTGATTAATATAAGCTCTGACCCTGACGTAGTAGGTCTTTTTTGACTTGAGCTTTTTAGCCGTATAAGCCGCCTTTTTTCTTCCTTTTATAACAAAGGTCTTTTTGTTCTTTTTAAACTTTTTGTCGGTTGCAATCTGAACCTCAAAGCCGTCGGCGTTATACATACGATTTTCCCATGTAACCTTGAGCTGCTTTTTCTTAGGAGATGAAAGCTTTTTAAGTATGGGCGTGTAGGTTGTAACCGTGCCCGTAATACCGTCGGTATGAATGACCGTTCCCGATTTGTTTTTAGCGGAAAGCTTAATTTTGCCCGATTTTTTATTATACGCCTTCGTGCCCTTTATCTTAATTATCGAAGGATTGGAGCTCGTGTATATAAGCTGGGAGTTGGGAACGGTAAGAGCGCTTGTATAATAACCGCTTGCTTTGATTTGAAGGGTAAGATTATAGCCTCCGACCGTACCCTTTCTTGAAAGCTCAATGCTTCCCGTTTTTATGTTTTTAATATTAAGCGCCTCGGTTGTCTTATAACCGCCGTCGGTTACGTTTGTAAGCGGGGAAGCGGCGTCGTTCTTTGAAAGGACGTAGTATAATGCGTAGGTGTTTCCGAATTTGAATATCGCACCGCCGACGCTTTTAACGTCGGAAAGGCTTTCGAGCCCGTCAAACTCAGCGCTGACAACACTTTTTGAAGCGGATGAAACAGCCTTGTAGCCGGAAAAGTTAATAGTATTATTATCTTTTAATACCGTTGAAACGTCGTCTCCGCTCGGAAGCGTTTCAATACCGCCGTTTATTTCGTCCGCTGAATTAACAAAAAGCATTAACTGAGCCGCGCGGCGTTTTGAGATATTGGTAAGATTGGTATCAAGTGTAATTGCGCCGACACCGTTTGCCTTACGTTTAGCGTTAACCTCGTCAAGCGCCTGTTTAACGGGGGTAACGTATGCCGTTCCGTTTAAGGAAAGGGAAACGCACTGAGCCGGGTTATAAGCGTTTGCGGTTAAAGAAACCGAGAAGCAGGAAACAGCCATTAAAACTGCGAGTAAGACGGATAAAGTTTTTTTCATAATAATCTCTCCTTTTTCAGATTATATTTATTGTAACACAAACACAGAATAAAATAAAGATAAAAGTAAGGGCGATTTAATAACCGCCCTTTAAAAAGTATATTAATATTCGTGTTGAAAGCCGCATTTTCCGCAGGCGTAGCACTCTTTCTTTTTACCGAGAGCTCCGCCTACAAGACCGACAGGACCAAGGAGCAAGCCGCCGACAGCTGCCTTGCCTACGCTGAATCCTTTTTTGCTTTCATCAACTTTTATCCACTTTACGCTTTCGCCGCACATAGGGCATTTATCAGGTGCTTTTCCCATAATAATCCTCCTCTTAATAATAACCGTTGTAATAATCATTTATTGCGTCGCCCATAGCGTCTTGCCACTCGGATTCACTTAGCTTTCCGTCGCCGTTATGGTCGTTCGCAGCATAGTATTTGTCGTTCTTATCATAGCCGTAGCTTTTTTCGGTTGTATAACTCTTTGTGTAAGAACTTCCGTATGAGTTGCCGTAATAGCTTGAAGTTGTAGTGTACGAGTTTTCAGATTTGTATTTGCTTGCGGCGTCTGAGAGGCAATCGATGCAGTAAATAGCATCTTCGTCTATATATTTGCCGCACTGAGCACATCTTTTTGAGTGTAAAGCACAGCAATTTGTATCTCCGGAAGAGGCAATAGTGTTTGTACAACCCGGATGAGCGCATATTGTACTGCGCGTACCGTATTTATTTGAAAAGGAACTTTCGGAAGAATAACCGCCGGAAGTGGTATATTCTCTTGTTGTCGTATAATATTTTGTTGTAGTTGTTTTTTCGTTATCAATGCTTTTGGTAACAGCGCTGATAATTATAACAACTACTATTAGCATTATTGAACCTATAGCTATTGCTATCTTTTTGTTATCGCTCATTTTTAACAGCTTCTTTCAGTATAAATAATCTGTTTCTGTATATATTATATGGGCGTTACCCATATTTGTCAATATGGGTCACACCCATTTTGTATAATTTATACGGTGATTGATTTGACATTCAAAAGAATTCGAGATTTGAGAGAAGACCACGATTTAAAGCAAAAGGACATTGCAAAAATGCTGTTGATTGACCAAAGCACGTATTCCGATTATGAAAACGGAAGGATAAATGTTCCTATTGAAGCGTTAATTAAACTGGCGGATTTCTATAAGACCTCAATAGATTATATTGTTGGCAGAACGGAGGAATAATTGTTTGAGGCGAAGCCGAGTACCTTTAATTATCCATTATCCATTATTAATTGTACATTAAAAAAGCACTGCATTGTGACCTAGTCAATAGTTCGTAGACACAAAAAAGAATTAAGCTGCCAGTTCAATGCGATATTGGACTGGCGGTTTTTTATTCAGTTTTCTTAAAGGTTTGATATAGTTGAAATAGAAGATGGTTTCATCAACTACTTTG
>JAFSZK010000110.1 GCA_017458975.1 Eubacterium sp.
GTATTTATTTATAAAGCTGATTATCAAAATAATTACAACAGTCGCCATAATTATAATTGACGTTAAATAAATCCTTTTTCTTTGAATTTCATTTTCGTTACTTAACTGTCCGCTTTTTACCTTGCTCCAAAGATTGTTTTCAAGCTCAAGAATATTTTGCGGAAGATTTCTGAAATACTGTGTTTCAGGCTTTACTTTGGGATAAACAGCCTCGCTTCCGTAAAGCGAGCATTCCTCATTAAACTCAATCAGCTTATTAGATGAAGCGTAATAAATATATTCCTCATTATCAAACGCAACCTGAGGCTCAAGCATAAAGTTTATAAACGCCTCGGCGCCCTTTTTGTTTTGAGCGCATTTAGGAACGCAAAAAGCGTCGTAAAACTCGTTAACGCCTTCCTTTGGAAAACAAAAATCAATATCGGGATTATTTAATACCATTAATTCATAGTCGCCGGCATAGTAGGTTGCAAGCGCATATTCGCCCGACTCCATAAGGTTGAATATCTCGTCCATAACGTAAACGGGGTCCGTTGCGTCTTTTTGTTTTGCAAGAAGCTCAGCAGCGTCTACCCAGTCCTGCTCGTTAGTGGTGTTAACGTCCTGTCCGAGAACAAACTGTGCTACTCCGAGCGCGTCGCGTGCGTTGTTGAACATAAGCACTTTTCCTTTGTATTGCTCGTCCCATAGTACCTTCCACGAGTCCGGCTTTTCTTTAACAAGCTTTTTGTTATAAATAAGCGCGGTACAACAGGTGTTAAAGGTAACCGAGTACTTCTGTTCGGGGTCAAAAAACAGCTTTTTGCAGTCATCCCTCATATACTTTTCAAAGCAAGGAATATTATTATAATCAAGCTCAAGAAGCATGTTTTCGTCAATCAGACGTTCAATCATATAGTCGGACGGAACTATAACGTCATACGAAACTCCTCCGCCGACAAGCTTTGAATACATATTCTCGTTTGATTCAAAATTAGTGTAGTTAACGTGAGCGCCGGTAAGTCTTTCAAACTCGCTAACCGCGTCCATTAATCCGTCGCTGCCGTCGGCGATATATTCTCCCCAGTTATATACGTTTATTGTTGTACCCGAAATGCCGAGGTTTTTATAGTAATTTAGCTGCTCTTCGGTAAAGTATTTATCCTTTGAATACGCAGTGAGCGGGAGCATCACTGAAACTAACAGTAATAAAGAAAGAGTAAATGAAATAACTTTTTTCATATTCTTGACTCCTCCTTTTTATCGGCTCTGCTTTGTGCAATATTCATAAGCACAAGAAGGATTAATATTACAACAAACATAAGTGTTGAAAGCGCAAACATATCGGGCTTAACTCTCTTTTTTGTAAGTGAAAAAATGTAAATCGGAAGCGTCTGAAACGAAGGTCCGTTAGTGAAATAAGAGATTATGAAGTCGTCAAGAGAGAGTGTGAAAGACATTACGGCACCTGTTATGATACCGCTCATAATCTCGGGAATTACTACCTTAAAAAACGCCTTGAGCGGCTTACACCCGAGGTCGAGAGCTGCTTCGTAAATATTAAAATCAAGCTGGCGAAGTTTAGGTATTATATTAAGAATTACATACGGCAAGCAGAAAGTAATATGAGCAATTAAAAGCGTGCTGAATCCGAGAACCTCGCTTTTTTTAACAAGCGTTCCCGCAAATACAAATAAGAGCATCATTGAAATACCCGTTACGATTTCGGGATTCATCAAAGGTATATTTGTAACCGACATCATTGCGCTTTTATAAAGCTTATTTTTCTGGTGAAAAAGTCCCACTGCGGCAAGAACGCCGAGAAAAGTACTGATTATTGTTGTAGCAACAGCAAGTATTAAAGTGTTTTTAAGAGCCTCCATTGCGGCGTTGTCGGTAAACATTCTTGACCACCAATGAAGTGAAAGCCCGTTCATCTGATAAGTGCTTGACGAAGCATTAAATGAAAATGCAGTCATAACAATAATCGGAGCATATAAAAAGATAAAGATTAAAAGCATATAAAACTTAGAAAATGAAGAGGATTTGTTTGTCATATAACCATACCTCCCTCATTTTCCTTTCCGCTGTCAAAGTGATTAATTATAGCAAGACAGGCGAAAATAAGAATCATAAGTACAAAGCTCAGGCTTGCTCCGAGATTATAATTGTTAGCGCTTTGGAATTGAGCCTCAATAACGTCGCCAATAAGAACAATCTGACCGCCGCCGAGCTTTTGGGTAATATAGAAGGTGGAAACGCAGGGAACGAAAACCATGGTTATTCCGCTAAGCAGTCCGGGTACGGAGAGGGGAAGTATTACTCTTTTAAATGAATTAATCTTTCCCGAGCCTAAATCCTGAGCCGCCTCTATCAGAGAATTATCAATTTTTGAAAGCACGGAATAAATAGGTAATATCATATACGGCAAAAAGTTATATACCATACCGAGAATTACCGCACCCGAAGTATTTATCATATGCGCATTTTTGATGTGCAGAAAAGATAATACGGAATTAATTACTCCCGTGTCGCCGAGGATTGTCATAAGCGAATAGGTACGGATAAGAAAGTTCATCCACATCGGAAGCATTACTAAAAGAACCATTGTTCTTTGTACTCTTTGGGTATGCTTAGAAAGGAAATATGCAAATGGATAGCCGAGTATAATACATATGATTGTTGCGGCAAGCCCGTAATGAATTGATAAAAGAATAGTGGGGAAGTACTCTCCGATTTTCAAAATGCTCTCAGCCGAAAAAGCCCCCGACTTGTCAGTGAAGGCATAGTAAACTACCATTATAAGCGGCGCAACGGTAAACAGAAGCGACCACAAAAGATAAGGTTTGTCAAGCAACTTTCTTGAGAGGTTATTCATTTTCATTTTCCTCCCAGTTGTAATCGGCGTCCGAAATGTGGTCCATTTCATCGCTGAAGGATGAATAATCGCCGAATTCGCCCGAGTATTCGCTTCGCTTCATAATATGAATTGCGTCTGGCTCGATATACATACCGATTTCATCACCGACGTTAAGACCCTCACGGGTTGTCTGAATCATCCAGATAAAGCCTGAAACGTCTACAAGTATTTCAAAATGAACCCCCTTAAAGGTAACGCCGGTTATAGTTCCTTTTAGAGATGCCTTCGAGCCAACGGGTACAATTTCAATATCCTCCGGTCTTACAACCGCTTCAACAAATTCGTTTTTCTCAAAGCCCTTGTCAAGACATTCAAATTTTACTCCTCCGAAGGTTACCTTATAATCCTCAAGCATTATTGCGTCAACTATATTACTTTCACCTATAAAGTCTGCTACGAAGGCGTTTAAGGGTTCATTGTAAATACTCTCGGGAGAGCCTATTTGCTGTATTTTTCCTTTGTCAATAACTACAACGGTATCGCTCATAGAAAGCGCTTCTTCCTGGTCGTGAGTTACGTAAATAAAGGTTATACCAAGCTCCTGCTGGATATTTTTAAGCTCGCGCTGCATATCCTTTCTGAGCTTTAAATCAAGCGCTCCGAGAGGCTCGTCAAGAAGAAGTACTCTCGGGTTATTAGCAAGCGCTCTCGCTATTGCAACCCTTTGCTGCTGACCGCCCGACAGCGAGTCGATAGTTCTTTTTTCAAAGCCCTTGAGATTAACAAGCTCAAGCATTTTGGCAACAGTATTTCTGATTTCGTCCTTCGACTTTTTCTGTATAGACGGACCGAAGGCAATATTTTCATATACGTTTAAATGAGAAAAAAGAGCATAACGCTGAAAAATGGTGTTAACCTTGCGCTTGTGCGCAGGAACATCATTAATTCTCTTTCCTTCAAAAATAACGTCTCCGTAATCAGGCTTTAAAAATCCCGCAATAGTACGAAGAATTGTTGTTTTGCCGCAACCTGAAGGTCCGAGCAGTGTTATAAACTCTTTTTCATGAATATTCAGATTAAGCTTTTCAAGAACGGTATTATCTCCGTAAGATACCGTTATATCCTTTAATTCTATAACTTTACTTTTCAATTTCCAACTCCAAACAAATTTTATTATATGTTAAATATATATGCTTTTATAATTAAAGTCAATTAAAAAATAATTACAATATTAAAAAGACGCAGAATTATATCTGCGTCCTTCGTATTATTCGGTTAAATTTTTAATGCTTTGCTCTATTTTATCAAATTCGCAAATCAATGATTTCGGCTTGTTTATCGGGTCGTCAGGCGAGTAGGGTATGAAATAATAGTTTTTGTAATTCATAAGCGAGCCGATATTCTTTGCCGCTGCTCCGAGAGCGTCGTTTGTTGACACTCCAATCAGTACGGGTCTGTTATTACGAATATGGGATTTTACTGCCATTGTAACAGCAGTATCCGTAATTCCGAGATTGAGCTTTGCAAGCGTATTTCCCGTACACGGTGCAACGACAATTATATCAAAAAGCTTTTTCGGACCAATCGGTTCCGCCTTGCTTATGGTGTGAATTATATCTTTGTTTGTTATCGTTATAATTCTTTTTATAAAGCTTTTTGAAGTACCGAACCTTGTATCCGTATTATATGCGTTTTCGCTCATTATTACCTGAACGTCATATCCGTCTTTAACTAATTTTTCAAGAGCATTTATGCTCTTTTCAAAAGTACAAAACGAGCCTGTAATACAATAACCAATTCTGATGCTTTTCAAACAAACACCTCCGGTATTATTTTTTTTATTTCTTCGCCGATAATTATTCCCGCACTTTTCGGCGAAGCCTTCGATGGCAGACCTCTTGCAATGATTAGATTCAGTGAGTATGCCTTTGCAAAGTGTATGTCGATTCCTCCGGGAAAAGAAGCAAGCTCAAATAATACGGATTGCTTATTAACGGTTTGTAATTCTTTTTCGTTAAAAAGAGGATGAGGTACGGTATTGAAAATAAAATCATATTTTGATAAATCCTTTAGACCCTTTTCATTAATTGAAAAGTATGAGTTGTATTCAGCCTCAGCTCTGTCCTTAGCCTTTCTTGCATAAACAGTAATGCTGCCGGTAAATGGGGTCAGATATTTACATAACGCTTTTCCTATTCTTCCGTATCCAGCAATAAGGATTTTTGAATTAATTATTGAAACGGGAGAGCTGTTAATAGCTTGAGCTACTGCGCCTTCTGCGGTTAAGAACGCGTTTTTAATTTTGAACTCCTCACTTTGGGTATAATCAATTATATTGTAGCCTTTAACGTTACCCGCAAGAATAAGCTTATCAAAGGATAAAAGCTCTTTTTTCGGATTCACCCCGAGGAGTATGAAGTCGGCATTATCGGGACTTTTGCAGCATTCAAAGCCATTTTCATTAAGATAGTTTTGTGTATAATTAAGCCTGTTATCCTCAAAGCTCGGAATGTAAAACTTTAACATTAAATAATCACCTCAATTAATCTGCCTAAAACATTTTATGAAAAACTGAAAAATAGGTGTTTATTTTTGAATAAAAATGTAGTATAATATTATGAAATTATTTTGATTACTTGGAGGTTAATGCCTTGAATAATATAGACGAATTATTAAAGACAGTTAAAAAGATACATTTTATAGGTATCGGCGGCTCGGGTATGTGTCCCGTAGCTGAGATTCTTTTATCAAGAGGATATGAAATAAGCGGTTCCGATAATAACGATACCGAAACCTTCAGAAGAATTGAAAAAGAGGGAGCCAAGGTTTTCCTGGGTCAGGTCAAGGAGAATATTGCCGACGACGTCGAACTTGTAATATATACTAACGCTATTCTTGCAGGTAATGAAGAGCTTGAATACGCAAAGGCAAATTTCCCTTGCTTTGAAAGAGCGGAGGCTCTCGGAGCGCTCAGCAGGATGTTTTCTAACTGTATAGGTATATGCGGTACTCACGGTAAGACTACCACGTCTTCAATGACTACTCAGGTGCTTCTCGAAGCGGGTCTTGACCCTTCGGCTGTAATCGGAGGAAAGCTTCCCGTTATTGAAGCTTACGGAAGATACGGACACAGCGAAAACTTTGTATGTGAGAGCTGTGAGTTTAATAATACCTTTCTTCATATGAATCCCGATATTGCGGTTATCCTTAATATTGACGAGGATCACCTTGATTTCTTCGGCAATCTTGATAATATTAAAAAGTCTTTCAGAAAATTTGCCGAAATGACTACTAAAACAATTATATATAACGGAGACGATAAGAATACCGTTGATACCGTAATGGGAATTGAGGGCAAAAAGCTTATTTCAATCGGCGAAAAGGAAACAAACGACTGGGTTGCAAAAAACATTTCCATCCCCGGCGGTTTCCACAGCGAATATGATATTTATAAAGGAAATGAGTTTATTGCAAGAGTCAAGCTTTCAGTTCCCGGCGCTCATAATGTTCATAACTCAATGTGCGCCTTTGTTGCTGCGTATGAAAGCGGGGCGGACGTTGAAAGCATTCTCAGAGGTCTTCAGTCTTTCAGGGGCGCTTCAAGACGCTTTGAGCTTCTCGGAAAATATTGCGGCGTTACCTTTGCCGACGATTATGCTCATCATCCTGCTGAAATCAAGGTAACTCTTGAAGCTGCTAAGAAAATGGGCTATAACCGCGTTTGGGCAGTTCATCAGCCGTTTACTTATTCAAGAACGTCACTTCTTCTCGACGATTTTGCCGAGGTGCTTAAAATTGCCGATAAGTGCGTCATAAGCGAGATAATGGGCTCAAGAGAGGTTAATACTATCGGCATAAAAGCAACAGATTTAAGTGAAAAGGTTCCCGGCTCCGTTCAACTTGATTCGTTTGAGGAAATCTGCGATTATGTTTGCGATAACGTTCAGGACGGTGATTTAGTAATCACACTCGGCTGCGGCGACGTATATAAGGTTGCGCGTATGATGTGTAAAAAAATGGAAAACAGAGCATAATTATTCGTAACGAAAGGGCGGAGAATATCCGCCCGTATTACATTATTAAAGGTGAATTATGATTGATTTATGTATTGTCACTGACGCTTCAGCTGAATACAATTTTGATAACTGCAACATAACGTATTACAAAAGTGACGACGTAATAAAGCCGTATGAGTGGAATAATTATAACGCGGTTTTTCTTATTGAGCCTTACGGCGATAACGCGTTAAAAAGCTGGATTGGGCATCCTCATTTAAGAGCTTTTGAAAGTGAAAAAGATTTAGAAAAAGAGCTTGTTGTATTATCTCAAAATATCGAAATTGAAAAGAAGTATTTAGTGAAAATTCCCGATATAAAAGCGCTTGATAAATACTTTGCGCGTAAGGTTGAAATTGAGCAGGTTTATCTTGTAAACGAACAGGGAACACACAGAATCAGAAAAAGGCAGTGCGGCAATTTTACGCAGTATTCTGAAACGCTGAAAATTAGAATTAACGACGAAAAATGCCATGAATACGAGGATATAATAGACGAAACAAAATATAATGATTTATTAAAATTAGCTGATGTAAATAAGAAACCTATTGTTAAAAACAGGTATTGTTTTGTTTATAAAAGGCAGTATTTTGAGCTTGATGTGTACAGTTTCTGGGACGATAAAGCAACGCTTGAGCTCGAACTTGCCTGCGAAAATCAAGCAGTATTTTTGCCGCCTGAAATTGAGATAATTAAAGACGTAACTAACGATAAACGATACAAAAACAATTATTTAGCGAGAAAAATAAATGAAGATAGTTAAACCAAGTTATTATAAAAATTTTAAATGTATTGCAGGGGACTGTCCCGATTCCTGTTGTCATGGCTGGGAGGTTGACTCTGACGCAGAGTCGCTTGAA
>JAFSZK010000111.1 GCA_017458975.1 Eubacterium sp.
CGCTCTGCTTTCGTTTGAGCCGTTTCTCAAGGGCGAAAACAAAAAGCGGGATAATATAATATGTATGGTTATTGGCGCGGCTTTCTTCTTCGGAGGTCATATTGCTTATACTATTGCATTTATAAGAGAGCTTAAGGTTAAGGACGCTTTTAATCCCATAGTATTTATAATTGCGTGGGTTGGTTTTATAACAGCCGGAATTATTGTTAAAATTGCGCTTAAGGTCAGCCTCGGTAATCTTACAATACCTATTCTTATTTACACAATATGCTTAACCGCCATGGGCGCGATGTCGCTTTCGCTTGCAATTTACGGGCTTGATAGCGCATATCAGAAGGCAATTATGCTTATCGCTCCGATATTCTTCATAATTTCCGACGCAACGCTCGGACTTAAATTCGGCGATACGGTACGCTTCGGTAAAAAGAAAATTAAGTACCTTACGCTGATAACCTACTACACGGCGCAAATGCTTTTCGGCTACTCAATAACGTTTTTAGGATAAATAAAACCTCGTCAAAAGACGAGGTTTTTTAATTCCTTTGGCTTTGTAACTCCAAATATCTTCCGTTTTTTAATCCCTTCCGCCGCCGGAGTTGTCCGAAGCACTTAAATTGTCTCCTCGGTTATTGTTTGGAGTGTTAGCTGTTAGATTTGTTTTAGGAACAAACGTTACTATTATACTAACCTCCCCATATAATGAATCATATTAAAATACATATTTTGAAGAATCTTTTAGAATTAATGTGTATTTCTCCTTACCCTTATCAATATATCCTTCAAGCTCTCTTGAAAAAACCGGATTATTTATCAAATAAATATTGCAATCAATAGTGTATTCGTTTTTTGTTAATAAGTGATTTTTATTAACACAGAAATCATCATATTTTTCATTTCCGTTAAGTCTATAAGGAAATAATTTGCTTTCTTTTCCATATGTATTAATGTTATCCACTTTATAAAAAAGTTCCAATCGTTTAGGACTAACATTTTTTTTTTGTATACATAAAATATTTTTAGCATCTTTTTTGGAAAAAACTTTGTTTTGATTCCAAGGAAGAATATATTCATACGGATATTCAGAAGTATGATAAATAATCTCGGAAGATATTTCTACTCCGATAATATCCTTATCTACATTTTCCTGTAGAAATTCGGTACACCATTTAAATATATCATCAAGCTGATAATTATCTGCAAATGCTCCGTTTGTATATTCAACATTAAAAGTTCTTCCTTTATACTCATAAATCCATTTTGGATTGTATTTATTAATATAGAAATCTAGCGGAAATAAACTAACATCAAAATATCCTTTTTTATATTCAATTTCTTTAATATCGGATATTTCCCAATTATATTTTTTAGCTAAATACTTTGTTGCTCCGTTTTCAATTCGATAATTATTCAGGCTAACTCCTAAAACAATTAGCAAAATTAGTGAAGATACAATAACAATTGCAGTTTTCTTCTTACTCATAACCTCAACTCCTTAAGTTTATAATAATATATTTATTAAGTATATGTCAATGATTTGCAGTTATCAGACGACAGATGACAGACAGTCATCAATGGATAATTGATAATTTCGGGCGGGCTTTGCCACACCCATTTTATTGTCCGAGCAAAGCGAGAAACCTCAATTCGTCATTTGTAATTCGTAATTAATAAAGCGGAAGGCGTTTTGCCTTCCGTTTATATAATCGTGCCGCCGCCGAGGACGTAGTCGCCGTCGTAGAGAACTACCGCCTGACCGCTTGTTATAGCGCGCTGGGGCGCGTCAAAGGTGACCTTTACGCTGTCACCCTCGGCTCTTACCGTGCAGGGCTGCTCCGTCATATTATAGCGGGTTTTAGCCTTGCATTTTATTTCACCCGCGGGCTTTTCAATAATCCAGTTAAAATCGTCAGCCGTCAGCTCTTTTGTAAACAAGTCCTCGTTTGAGCCTAAAATCACCTCGTTTTTTTCGAGGTCTTTTTTTATTACATAAACGGGCTTACCTGCTGCAACGCCGAGTCCCTTTCGCTGACCGATTGTATACTTAATTATTCCGCCGTGCTCGCCGAGCACGTTTCCGTTAAGGTCAACAAAGCTGCCTGCGGGGTATTTTTTATTTGTATAGCCTTCAATAAAAGCGGCGTAGTCGCCGTCGGGCACAAAGCATATATCCTGGGACTCCCTTTTATTTGCAACAACAAGCTCTTCCCTTTTGGCAATCTCCCTTATTTCGTCCTTAGTGTAGTCACCGAGCGGGAAAATAATATGGGAGAGCTGTTCCTGAGTAAGCGAGTAAAGAACGTAGCTCTGGTCTTTCTTTGGGTCAATTCCCTTTTTAAGGTAAAAGCGACCGTCCTTTTCCTCAACAAACGCATAGTGACCCGTAACGATACAGTCGCAACCGAGCTCGTTCATCCTGGTCATAAGCTGCTCAAATTTAAGGTAGCGGTTACAGTCAATACAAGGGTTCGGAGTTCCGCCCTTTTCGTAGGTATCAATAAATTTTGAAATAACCTTTTTATCAAATTCGTCCTTGAAGTTAAAAACATAATAAGGCATACCGAGCTTTGAGGCTACGCTTCGAGCGTCCTCAATATCCTCGGCTGTACAACACGACTTTTCGTCATATACCAAAGGGCTGTCGTGAAGCTTCATTGTTGCCCCGATACAGTCATAGCCCTTTTCCTTCATTAAAAAAGCGGCTACGCCGGAATCGACGCCGCCGCTCATAGCGATTATTGCTTTTTTCATAATTAACCTAGCTCAATCATTTTGTCAATGCATTTCTTGGCTTTAAGTCTTGTATCCTCGTCAAGCTCGATTTCCTCGCCGCCCGTTCCCTTACAACAGTTAAGAACATCAACGAGCGTAGTAGCCTTCATATTATTACAGATTAAATCCTTTGAGAGCGGGAAGAAGAATTTATCGGGACATTCAAGCTGTAAGTGGCTTACAATAGCATTTTCCGTACCGATGATAAATTCCTTTTTATCGCTCTTTTTTGCGTAGTCCATAATTCCCGTAGTTGAGCCGACGTAATCGGCAAGCGCAACAACGTCGCTTTTACATTCGGGGTGAACGAGGAAGAGCGCGTCGGGATGAGCCTCTTTTGCCTTTTTAACGTCGTTCACGGTCATTTTTGCGTGGGTGGGACAGCCGCCGTTAAGAAGCTTAAATTCCTTTTCGGGAAGCTTTGCGGCAATCCACGAACCGAGGTTACAATCGGGAATAAAGAGAATTTTATCGCTCTCAAGCTTTTTACATATTGTA
>JAFSZK010000013.1 GCA_017458975.1 Eubacterium sp.
CGGATATGAGGAGGCGGCGGCGCAGGGTCTTGTTGCGGGAATTAACGCCGCAAGAAAAATTAAGGGCGAAAGCGAGTTCATACTTGACCGCGGCAGCTCCTATATAGGAACGCTGATTGACGACCTGGTTACAAAGGGCTGTACCGACCCGTATCGAATGATGACCTCGCGCAGCGAATACCGCCTTGTTTTAAGGCAGGATAACGCCGATTTAAGACTTACTCCCCTCGGACACGAAATAGGGCTTATCAGCGATAAAAGATACGACGCGTTTCTCGAAAAGAAAAGGCTTATCGAGGAGGAATTTGAAAGAGTTAAAAACCTTTCGGTGCCAATGAGCGACGAGCTTCAGCAAATTCTTGAAAAAAAGGGCACGGCGCCCATGAAAACGGGTTGTAAAATGCTTGAGCTGCTGAAAAGACCCCAGATAGGCTATGAAGATTTAAAATGTGTTGATACCGAAAGACCCGACCTCCCCGACGAGGTGTTTGAACAGGTTGAGATTTCAATAAAATACGAGGGTTATATTAAAAAGCAGGAGGCGGCATTAAAAGAAATGCGCCGTATTGAGGCAAAACAAATACCCTGCGATATAGATTATTCCTCATTAAAGGGACTGAGACTCGAAGCGGTTGAAAAGCTTTCTAAAATCAGACCTCAGAACCTCGGACAGGCAAGCCGTATCAGCGGCGTAAATCCTGCCGACATAACCGCTCTTAATATAATTTTGGAGTCATTATGATAATTAACAGAGATTTACTTGAAAAATATGCAAGGGAAATAGAGGTTGAGCTTGATAACAACGCCATAAGCAGGTTTGAAGTATATGCGGGCGAGCTAATCGGAACGAACCGCAAGTATAATCTGACTGCAATAACCGACCCCGACGAAATTGTTGTTAAGCATTTTATTGACAGTCTTATTATCCTTAAATATTTTGACCTTGATTATAAAACCAAAATAATTGATATCGGCTCCGGCGCGGGCTTCCCCGGAATACCCCTTCTTATCGCAAAGGATAACCAGCTAAAGGTTACCTTCCTTGATTCGGTAAGAAAAAAGCTCCTCTTTATTGAAAACGCATTGCGCTCAACGGGTATGGAGGGAGAGCTGTTATGTATGAGAGCCGAGGACGCGGGAAAAAAAGAGGAGTACCGCGAAAAATTTGACGTTGCAACGGCAAGGGCGGTAGCCTCAATGAGCGCGCTTTGCGAATATTGCCTCCCCTTTGTTAAGCTCGGCGGTTACTTTATTGCACTTAAGGGCTCCGGCGACGAGCTTTCGTCGGCGGAAAACGCAATTAAGACGCTCGGAGGCGAAATAGAGAGCAATGTTTCATATAAACTTCCAAATGGAGATTCGCGCACAATGGTAATTATAAAAAAGATATCGCAAACTCCGACAGAATACCCCAGAAAAGCAAAAAAGATTACAACCAAACCTTTGTAAAAGGTCGAAAACCGTTGAAATAAAAGACTTTCCCCCGACGAGAAAGTCTTTATTTTTATGCGCTTTTGTGATAATATTAACTCAGATGAGGCGAGGACAAGGGGTGACTCACATAAACAATATTATACTTGTCAAGACCGAAAAGCTCCTCCCGAATCCCTATCAGCCGAGAAGAAGATTTGAAAGCGAGGATATGCTCTCGCTTGCGGATTCAATTAAGGAAAACGGAATTCTACAGCCGCTTATTATAATAAGAATTAATAACAGCGACTATTATGAGATTGTTGCCGGCGAGCGCAGGCTTCGCGCCTCAATTCTTGCAGGACTCGAGGTGGTGCCGTGTATTGAAACCGAATGCTCATATGAGGATAGCGCAGTATATTCAATACTTGAGAACATTCAACGCAGCGATTTAACCTTTTTTGAGGAGGCTTCGGCGCTTGGTCAGCTTATAAACCATTTCGGGCTTACTCAGAGTGAGTGCGCAAAACGCCTCGGAAAGAGCCAGAGCGCGCTGTCAAACAAGCTCAGGCTTCTGCGCTTACCCGTTGACGTTCGCTATTTCATTGAAAAAGAACAGCTCAGCGAAAGACACGCAAGAGCGCTGCTGAGGCTTGAGGACGAAAAGGACGTGTGGAAGGCGCTTAATGCAATAAAGGAGCGAAGGCTCAATACCGAACAGACGGACAGGCTTATTGACTCAATGACGGATAAGCACCCCTCGCCGAGGCCGAAGGTTGTAAGAATAATAAAAGACGTAAGAATATTCGTAAATACCGTAAACAAGGCGATAGAAACCATGCTCGCTTCGGGAATTGAGGCAGAGTCTGATAAAACAGAAACCGATGACTATATCGAATATCACATAAAAATACCGAAAAAAGCGGGCGAAACTTTTAAAAAACCTAATTCGGCTTAAAACGGGCAACCGTTTTAAACATATTCTCCTCTTTTCATCACGCGGAAAGGACAGGCTGGCGCTTGTCCTTTTTGCTGTGTTTCACGTGAAACACAAACAGAGCGAGCGATAAATTTTCACGTGAAACATTGAATTTTATGTTGATAATTTCTTTTATATAATGTATAATATCATTAATTAATCTAATTGAGGTGAAAATATGGGCAAGGTTGTTGCTGTTTTTAACCAGAAAGGCGGAGTCGGTAAAACTACCACGTGCGTAAATATGGCGGCTGCACTCGGTCAGAAAGGCAAAAAGACACTACTTATAGATATTGACCCCCAGGGCAACTCAACCTCCGGAGTCGGAATTGACAAAAGCGAGGTTGAATATTCAACCTATGACGTTTTAATCGGTGAGGTTGCCGCAAGGGCTATTCTCATTGAGACGGAGTTTAAAAACCTTTCTCTTTTGCCCTCGAGCATTGACCTTGCAGGAGCTGAAATCGAGCTTGCGGACGCTGAAAACAGAAACAGAATCCTGAAAAAGGCAATCGCTACACTTGTTGTTGAGTTTGATTATATTATTATTGATTGTCCTCCGAGCCTCGGAGTTATCTCAATTAACGCGCTTGTTGCCGCGGATACAATCATTGTTCCTCTTCAATGCGAATACTATGCGCTTGAAGGTTTAAGTCAGCTTGTTAATACCGTGAGAACGGTAAAAAAAGAGTATAATAAAAATCTTGAGCTGGAGGGCGTGTTGTTTACTATGTATGACAGCCGCTTAAAGCTAAGCGCCCAGGTTGTTGACGAGGTTAATAAATACTTCCCGAACAAGACCTATAAGACGATGATACCTCGAAGTGTAAAGATTGCGGAGGCGCCGAGCTTCGGCAAGCCCGTAATTTATTACGAAAAGTACAACCGTGCGTCGTTTGCATATAAGAAATTTGTTGATGAGTTTTTAAAGAAGCAGTAATGTTTATGATAAACAAAGGAGAATAGATATGGCTAAAAAGCAATCCGGTCTCGGCAAGGGTCTCGGCGCGTTAATGCTTGAAAACAGCGTTGACGACGGCGTTTCTACGAGTACTCTGCCGATTAACGAAATTATACCCAACCGCGACCAGCCCCGTAAAACCTTTGACGAAGAGGCTCTTGAGGAGCTTGCAGCGTCAATAAGACAGCACGGAGTTTTACAGCCGTTACTTGTAAGACCTCTTGCTTCGGGCGGTTACCAGCTTGTTGCAGGCGAAAGGCGTTGGAGAGCTTCAAGGATGGCGGAGCTTAACGAGGTTCCCGTAATAATAAAAGAGCTTACCGATACCGAAGCAATGGAGCTTGCGATTATTGAAAACCTGCAGAGAGAGGACCTTAATCCTATTGAGGAGGCAGAGGGACTTAACGCACTCGTTGAAAAATGCGGCTTTTCGCAGGAGGAGATTGCTCTTTCGGTAGGCAAATCCCGTCCGGCGATTGCAAATTCACTCCGTCTTTTAAAGCTGCCCGAGGAAATCAGGGAAATGACTAAAAACGGAGAAATCTCCGCGGGCCACGCAAGAGCGCTGCTTCGTTTTGAGGGCGAAGCGTTAATGCTTGAGGTTGCAGAGCAGATTGTTTCACGTAAACTTACGGTAAGGGACGTTGAAAAGATGTCTTCAAAGCCGAAGGCGCTGACGAAGAAAACGGCAAAAAGACGCGATTCCTTCTTTGATGAGGTTGAGCTTTCACTTTCCGAAGCGCTCGGAAGAAAGGTTAAAGTATCAAACTCGGGTAATAAAGGAAAGCTTGAAATAGAGTTCTATTCGCAGGACGACTTAAAGAATTTGGCAAACACTTTGGATAAATAAGGAGAGTATATATGCTTGATATTAAATTTGTAAGGGAAAACCCCGAAATTGTTAAGGAAAACATAAAAAAGAAATTCCAGGAAAAGAAGCTTCCTCTTGTTGACGAGGTTATTAAGCTTGACGAGGAGAGAAGAGCAACTATTGCAAAGGCTGACGAGCTTCGCGCTAACAGAAACAAGATTTCAAAGGAAATCGGCGTTCTTATGTCGCAGGGCAAGCGCGAAGAGGGTATGGCGCTCAAAGACAGGGTTACCGCTCAGGCAAAGGAGCTTGAGGAGCTTTCGGCAAAAGAGGCAGAGCTCGAAAAGCGCGTAACCGAAATTATGATGACAATCCCTAATATCATTGAGGATTCCGTTCCTGTCGGCAAGGATGACAGTGAAAACGTTGAGGTTCAGAAATACGGCGAGCCCGTAGTTCCCGATTTTGATATACCTTATCATACCGATATTATGGAAACCTTTGACGGAATTGATATGGACGCTGCGGGACGCGTTGCAGGTAACGGTTTTTACTATCTTATGGGCGATATCGCAAGACTTCACTCTGCGGTTATCAGCTACGCCCGCGACTTTATGATTGACCGAGGCTTTACCTATGTTGTTCCTCCGTTTATGATTCGCTCAAACGTTGTTACGGGCGTTATGAGCTTTGAAGAGATGGACGCAATGATGTATAAAATCGAGGGTGAGGACCTTTATTTAATCGGTACGAGCGAGCATTCGATGATAGGAAAATTCATTGATACAATCACTCCCGAAGAGCAGCTTCCGCTCACGCTCACGTCTTACTCCCCCTGTTTCAGAAAGGAAAAGGGCGCTCACGGTATTGAGGAGCGCGGAGTTTACAGAATTCACCAGTTTGAAAAGCAGGAAATGGTTGTCGTTTGTAAGCCCGACGAGTCAAAATACTGGTTTGACCAGCTTTGGAAAAACACGGTTGACCTTTTCAGAACGCTCGATATTCCCGTTCGTACGCTTGAGTGCTGTTCGGGCGACCTTGCAGACCTTAAGGTTAAGAGCGTTGACGTAGAAGCGTGGTCCCCGAGACAGAAGAAATACTTTGAGGTCGGCTCCTGCTCAAATCTTACCGACGCGCAGGCAAGACGTCTTAAAATCAGAGTCAAGGGCGAAAACGGTAATTATCTGGCGCACACTCTTAATAACACGGTTGTTGCTCCTCCGAGAATGCTTATCGCGTTCCTTGAAAATAATCTCAATGCCGACGGAAGCGTAAATATTCCCGAGGCGCTGCGTATGTATATGGGCGGCGCAGAAAAAATCTATCCCAAAAAATAAAAACTAAGGTTGTCTCGTCTGAGACAACCTTTTTATTTGAAGTCGGTATGTATTTTTTTAACCGCGCCGTCAGGGGAATATTGCCAGAAATCAATATGCCCCGCGCTTACAAAATAGTTCAGCTTCGGCGGCGCGTCGGCGTAATCAAACGCCTCAACCACCGAGAGCTTAATTTTCATTTTGTCGGGAAGCACGGATTTAATGAATACCGAAACGAGCTGACCCGGGATTAAGGCGTCGTCGGGCTCGGCAAGTCCCGCAAGATTCGGCACAAGCTCAACAAATACGCCGTAGGGCTCAAGACTTCTTACTATTCCCGTGACGGTTGTTCCCGCTTTGAAAAGCGCGGCGTTTTCCTCCCACGTTCCGAGAAGCTCTTTGAGCGTAAAAGTAAGCTTTCCGTTATCTTTGTTTAACAGTACGGTTTTAATTAAGTCGCCGCAGGAAAGCCTTTCACGGGGATGATTTATTCGTGAAACGGAAAGCATATCAATCGGAATAAGGCTGTTAAGACCCGAGCCTATATCAATAAAAGCGCCGAAGGGGTCAAGTCTTGTAACCCGTGCGCTTATTACATCGCCCGCCCTCAGCATATCAATATAATTCTTTTTTGTATCAAGCTGTACCGCACGTCTTGACAAAACGGGAATAATCCGGTTTCCCTCTTTTTTAAGCCCCATAACCCTGAAACAGACAGATTTTCCGACACGGGAAATGAGCGCAATATCCTTTACCGTATTTTCAAGAATACCGAGCGAGCCCTCGCCTCGGGGGATTATACCCTCGAAGCCGCCGAGGTCGATATGTAAATTGTGCTCGTCGTCGCACAGAAAAACCCGTCCCTCAAAGACGCTCTTTTCCTTTATTGCTTTACATACCTCGTCAATGCTCTCAAAGCGTTTTTCGATATGGGCGCCGAGCCCCTCGGGATAGTATTTCATAAAAACCTTCCTGTTTTTCAGTCTCAAAAGAATTATATGATTTTAAATTACTAATTATGTTGATAATATAAAAATATAGTGCTATAATATTAAAAGCCTTTCAGTTTAAAGTAACGGAGGTAAATTATGGACGTAAAAGTCGGAAATATCTTACTTATGAAAAAGCCCCACCCCTGCGGGGGAAAGGAATTTGAGGTGCTTCGTATAGGCGCGGATTTTAAAATCAGATGTCTTACCTGCGGGCACGAGGTTATGGCTGCAAGAAGCAAGATTGAAAAAAACATAAAACAGATTAAGGAATAAATTATGTTTGATAAATTAGTTGAAGTTGAAAAGCGTTTTAACGAGGTAAACGAGCTTGTATGCAAGAGCGAGATTGTTGCCGATATGGATGAGTATACAAAGCTTATGAAAGAGCTTAAGCAGCTCACCCCCGTTGTTGAAAAATTCAGAGAATATAAAAGCGCAAAGGAAGCCTTTGAGGAAAGCCGCGAAATGCTCGGCGACAGCTCGCTTGACGACGATTTTGCCGAAATGGTAAAGGAGGAATTTGAGACGAGCCGCGACGATATGGAAAGGATCAGCGAGGAGCTTAAAATTCTTCTTCTTCCGCGTGACCCCAACGATGACAAAAACGTTATTATAGAAATCCGCGGCGGCGCGGGCGGCGAGGAAAGCGCGCTTTTTGCGGGAGTGCTCTACCGTATGTATACTATGTACGCCGAATCAAAGGGCTTTAAAACCGAAATCCTTTCCGCCAACGAAACGGGCCTCGGAGGATATAAGGAGGTTTCGTTCTCCGTGGACGGCGACGGCGCTTATTCCCGCTTTAAATTTGAGTCGGGCGTTCACCGTGTACAGAGAGTTCCCGAAACCGAGAGCCAGGGTCGTATTCACACATCAACAACCACCGTTGCGGTGCTTCCCGAGGCGGAGGAGGTTGACTTTGAGCTCAACGAAAAGGATTTACAGATTGATACCTTCCGTTCAAGCGGCGCGGGCGGTCAGCATATTAACAAGACCTCCTCGGCAATCCGCATAACCCACATCCCGACAGGAACGGTTGTTGAGTGTCAGGACGAAAGAAGCCAGCACAAAAACAAGGAAAAGGCAATGAAGGTGCTTCGCGCAAGGCTTTATGACGCGGAAAAGGCAAAGCACGACGCTGAAATTGCGGGCGAGCGTAAAGCTCAGGTCGGAACCGGCGACAGAAGCGAAAGAATAAGAACCTATAACTATCCTCAGGGACGCGTGTCCGACCACAGGATTAATCTAACCCTCTATAAATTAGAGCAGATATTAAACGGCGACCTTGACGAGCTTATCGACGCGCTCATTACCGCCGATACAGCCGAAAAGCTCAAGGCAAGCCAAGAGGACGAATAATTGAAAACAAAAATTCTTACCGCAAGTGAGCAGGATATTGCTTATGCAGGTGAAATAATAAGGAGCGGAGGGCTTGTTGCCTTTCCGACCGAAACGGTTTACGGGCTCGGTGCAAACGCGCTTGACGAGAAGGCGGTGAAACGCATATTTGAAGCCAAGGGCAGACCGGGCGACAACCCGCTTATTATTCATATTGCAGAAAAGGAGCAGCTTTACCCCCTTGTTAAAGAGGTCACTCCCAAGGCAAAGGCGCTTGTTGACGCGTTTTTTCCCGCTCCGCTTACGATTATTCTTAAAAAATCGGATATAGTTCCCGACTCAACAAGCGGAGGACTCGACACCGTGGCGGTTCGTATGCCCGAAAACGAAACGGCAAGAGCGCTGATTAAAGCAAGCGGCGTTCCGATTGCCGCGCCGAGCGCCAATACAAGCGGACTTCCCTCGCCGACTAAAGCGAGGTATGTAATCGAGGATATGGACGGCAAAATTGACGCAATTATTGACGGCGAGGACTGCAAAATCGGTGTTGAATCAACGGTTATTACGCTTGTCGGAGAGGTTCCCGTGATACTGCGCCCCGGTGCGGTAACAAAGGAAATGCTTGAAGCGGTAATCGGCAGGGTTGAAATTGCAAATGCCGTAACCGAGGGGATGAAGGAAAGCGAAACAGCCGCCTCCCCGGGTATGAAGTACAAGCATTATTCACCAAGAGCAAGAGTTATTCTCGTAAACGCCGAAAGCGAAAGCTACTGTGCGTTTGTTAAATCGGCTCAGCAGCTTAATAAAAAGCTTTACGGAGAGGGCTTTAAAACCTGCGCGCTCTGTTTTGAGGAGGACGGGGTTGAAATACCAAAGGTTACCTTCGGAAAAGAGTGCGACGACAGCAGCCAGGCAAAGGAGCTTTTTGACGCACTTCGCAGACTTGACGAAATCGGAGCCGAGCGCGTTTACGCAAGAGTACCCGAAAAAAGCGGAGTTGCCCTTGCGGTATATAACCGCCTTATCAGAGCTGCGGCGTTCAGCATAATTGACCTTAAAAAACCGTTTTTACTCGGCATAACCGGACAGACGGGAGCAGGAAAAAGCGAGCTGACGACGCTCAGCAGACGCTATTTTTTCTCGGTTGTAGACAGCGACAGAGTTGCAAGAGAGGTGGTTGAGAACGGCTCGCCCGTGCTTGAAGCTCTCAGCGAAGCCTTCGGAAAGGATATTATTAAGGACGGCGCGCTTGACAGAAAAAGGCTTGCCGAAATTGCATTTTCAAGCAGGGAAAACACAGAGGCGTTAAACAAAATTATGCACCCCGAAATAATAAAACGGTGCAAAAAGCTTGCAAAAGAGAAAAAAGCGCAAAGCCTTGTGCTTCTTGAAGCTCCCCAGCTCTTTGAAGCGGGTCTTGAAAAGGAATGCTATAAGATAATTGCGCTTTGCGCCGATGAAAAAACAAGAAAAGAAAGAATAAAAAGACGTGACTCTTTAACCGACGGGCAGGCGCAAAGCCGAATAAATGCGCAGCTCAGCGAGCAATACTATAAAGAGCACAGCGATTATGTAATTTATAACAACGGCGGGCTTGAAAGCTTACAGCCGCAGTTTGAAGAAATACTGAAAGAAATAATTTAGGAGACGGATTATGAGCGAAAAATCAAAACAGCTTAGAGAAATGCTTTTTAACAAAAAAGAGAACGGCGTTGATTTTATGGACTCCGCGGAGCTTAGTGCATGCGACGAATTCTGCGAAGGCTATAAGGAATTTCTTGCCGAAAACAAAACCGAAAGAGAGGTTGCCGCGTGGATTGAGAACGTTGCGCGCAATAACGGCTTCGTAAAGTTTGACGAATTCGGCGCTCCTCTTGAAGCAGGCGAAAAGGTTTACTATGCAAACCGCGGAAAGTCGGTTATCCTTTGCGTTAAGGGAAAGAGAAGTATAAAGGACGGCGTAAGAATTTCAGCCGCTCACATTGATTCTCCCCGACTTGACTTAAAGCAGTGTCCCGTTTACGAACAGGACGGACTCGGCTTTTTCAAAACGCACTATTACGGCGGAATTAAAAAGTTCCAGTGGGTTGCAATCCCGCTTTCGCTTCACGGAAGAATATGTAAAAGCGACGGAAGCTTTGTTGACGTAAAGCTCGGCGAGGAAGAGGGAGAACCGAAATTTGTAATAAGCGATATTTTACCCCATCTCGGCAAGGAGCAGAGAGAACGCAAGGCTGCAGAAATCGTAAAGGGCGAGGAGCTTAACGTAATTATCGGCTCAAGACCGTTTAAGGACGATGAGGAAAGCGAAAGAATCAAGCTCAATATTCTTGGTTTGCTATATGAAAAGTACGGCGTCGTAGAAAAGGATTTCCTTTCGGCTGAGCTTGAGCTCGTTCCCGCATTTACGGTTGACGATATCGGTTTTGACCGCTCGCTTATCGGAGGCTACGGTCACGACGACAGAGTTTGTTCGTATCCCGCCTTCCAGGCGATTCTTGATATTGACGAGGCTCCCGAATATACTGCAATTACGGTTCTTACCGACAAGGAGGAAATCGGCTCCGAGGGTAATACGGGCTTGCAGTCGGCGTATCTTAAATACTTTATTGAGGACCTTGCAAGGCTTGAGGGCTACGACGGACGCGACGTGCTGCGCAATTCAAAATGCCTGTCGGCTGACGTTAACGCGGCTTACGACCCGACCTGGGCAAGCGCTTTTGAAAAGAACAACGCCTCCTTCCTTAATAACGGCGTATGCGTAACAAAGTTTACGGGCGCGGGCGGAAAGAGCGGGACAAGCGACGCTTCGGCTGAGTATGTCGGCTGGGTAAGAAATCTCCTTGATGAAAACGGAGTGCTCTGGCAGACGGGCGAGCTCGGCAAGGTTGACGGCGGCGGAGGCGGAACCGTTGCTATGTATATTGCAAATATGGACGTTGATACAATCGACGTGGGCGTACCCGTGCTTTCAATGCATTCTCCCTACGAGGTTGTTGCAAAGACTGACGTCTATATGGCGTACAAAGCGTTTTTAACCTTCTTTACAAAATAAATTTTAAAACTATAGGAGAACCCCGCGGAGCTCAGCCGCGGGGATAGTTGAAAATGAAAAAGAACGACATGATAAAGGGGGACGTATTAAAATCGGTTATGCGTTTTGCGATTCCGATTATGCTCTCCCAGCTTCTGCAATATAATTACACCTTTGTTGATAATATTATTGTAGGGCGTTACGTCAGCACCAACGCGCTTGCGGCGGTAGGAAACGTAGGTGCAATAAACTCGCTCATTATCGGAGCGGCGCTCGGGCTTACAAGCGGCTTTACAATTCCCGTTGCGCACGCTTTCGGAGCAGGAAACAAAAAAATGGTAGCCAGGTATTCGGCGTCGAGCATTTCGGTTGCGTTTTCAATCGGAATAGTAATTGTAATAATTGCCCATCTTGCGTCAAGACCGCTTTTAAAGCTAATCGGCACGCCCGGGGAAATTATTGAGCTGTCGGCGGCGTATGTAAACATCCTTTATTTTGCGGTACCCTTGCAGATGTTATCTAACAATTTTACCGCAATTTCAAGGGCGGTCGGCGAAAGTAAAAAGCCGCTGTACTTTTTTACGGTCAGCGTGGTTTTAAACTTTTTCCTTGATTTGCTTTTTGTGAAACATCTCGGATGGGGCGTCGAGGGCGCGGCGGGAGCAACAATGATTTGTCATTTTGCCGCGGCGCTTATGACGGGAACCTACATATTTAAGTATAACAAGGACGTTGAAATAACAAAAAGCGATTTCAGACCGGATTTTAAAATTGCTTTCCGTCAGCTTAAGCTCGGAATTCCCGTATCCTTACAGTTTACAATAACCTCGATAGGCTCAATGGCGCTTCAGAGCGCGGTAAATTCCTTCGGCGCAAACGTTATGGCGGGCTTCACCGCCTCGGCAAGGGTTGAAAATCTGACCAATATCCCGATGAGCGCCTTCGGAGTTTCGTCCCAGACCTTCGTAGGTCAGAATTACGGCGCGGGAAACAACGAAAGAATTGTTAAGGGTGTAAGGAAAATACTTTTTATGACCCTTGTCGCAAGCGCGATTATGAGCCTTGTTCTGTATTTCGGCGGTCCGTATCTTGTATCTCTTTTTATGAAAGAGCAAAACGAAGAAATAATGTATGCCGCAAAGAGATATATTCTTGCAACCGCACAGTGCTACTCCCTTGTGGCAATACTTCTGCTTTTAAGGAATACGCTTCAGGGACTCGGCTTTACCTATGCGAATATGGTAGCCGGAGCGGGCGAGCTTGTCGGACGGCTGCTTGTAGCGTTTGTGTTTACAAGCCTTATCGGTTTTAACGCGGTTTGCTATGCGGCTCCCGCGGCGTGGCTTCTTGCCGATATCCCGCTTGCAATTATCTATTTCAGAAAAAGAAAACAGCTTTTAAGCGGCGAGTTAAAAGTTAAGAGTGAGAAATAAGGGAGAACAATTAGCCCCTCCCTTATTTTTGTGTTGCAAAAAAAACTCAAAGTGATATAATAGTTTTTAATAACAAATAAAGGAGACGATACTATGGAAAAGAAAAATATCGACTGGGGCTCACTCGGTTTTGCTTATATGCCCACCGATTACCGCTTTGTTGCTCATTATAAGGACGGCAAATGGGATGACGGCGAGCTTATAACCGACCCAACCGTTACAATGACAGAATGCGCAGGCGTTTTACAATACGCTCAGACCTGCTTTGAGGGCTTAAAGGCTTATACAACCTCCGACGGAAATATCGTTTGCTTCCGTCCCGACCTCAACGCAACAAGAATGGCTCAGAGCTGCGAGCGTCTTTCAATGCCCGTATTCCCCGAAGAAAGATTTATTCAGGCTGTTAAAGATGTAGTTAAGGCTAACGCTGCATGGGTGCCTCCCTACGGAAGCGGCGCTACTCTTTACATCCGTCCGTATATGTACGGTTCTAACGCAGTTATCGGCGTAAAACCCGCTGACGAATATGAATTCAGAATGTTCGTTACGCCCGTAGGTCCTTATTTCAAGGGCGGCGCAAAGCCGATTACAATCCGCGTTTCAAAGCTTGACAGAGCCGCACCCCACGGCACGGGTCACATTAAAGCGGGACTTAACTATGCAATGAGCCTTTATAATATTGTTGACGCTCATAATCAGGGCTTTGACGAGAATATGTATCTTGACCCCGCAACAAGAACAAAGGTTGAGGAAACCGGCGGAGCTAACTTCCTCTTTATTACAAAGGACGGAAAGGTTGTAACGCCGAAATCCGACTCAATCCTTCCCTCAATTACACGCCGCTCGCTTTGCATCGTTGCCGAAAAGTATCTCGGCTTAACCGTTGAGCACAGAGAGGTTACTCTTGAAGAGGTTAAGGATATGGCTGAATGCGGACTTTGCGGTACTGCTGCCGTAATCTCGCCCGTAGGAAAGATTGTAAACGGCGACGAGGAAATCTGTTTCCCCTCAGGTATGGAGGAAATGGGTCCCGTTACAAAGAAGCTTTACGATACTTTAACGGGTATCCAGATGGGCACAATCGAACCGCCCGAGGGCTGGGTTGTTCCTATCGAGGTTTAATAAAATCAAAAGGACGGCTTTGGGAGAACCTTCGTAAAGAAGGTTCTCCCAATTAAATTAATCCTTGCGGATTAGTGAAATATTCCTTTGGAATATGAAATTGCTTCGCAATGAAATACGCCTTCGGCGTGTTATGGATTAATTTAATTTCATATCGAACATTGTGAGATATTTCATACCGCAGGTATTTCATATTGCCTGCAATATTTCATTAATGACAGACCGACTCTCTTTCGGTTTGTTTTTCTTTTTTCGGGATTTGGCAGTACAAATCCGGAAAAGAAAAAGGCTTCCCCTTGAGGGGAAGCTGTTGAGCAAAGCGAAACTGATGAGGTGGAAATAATCAAAAACATTTAAAGCTTACACCTCATCCGTCTTGCCTTCGGCAATCCACCTTCCCCTCAAGGGGAAGGCTTGTTTTTA
>JAFSZK010000112.1 GCA_017458975.1 Eubacterium sp.
GTCCCATTCTTTTCATCTCCTTTTTTCTATCTTACCACAAAAAAATGATGGCAGACACTTTTTTGTGTCTACCATCATTATATCATTTCACCGAGGGGAGGCTTTTTTATATGTGTTTTTCCATTTCGATACAGTTAAATATATTACCTTTAATTATATTTCCGCTTACCTGATTATAGCCGAGCTTTTCGTAAAAGCCGACCGCTTCAACGCGGGCGTTGATATTTATTTTTCCGTAACCGAGCTCCTTAATCCATTTCTCGGCTTCCTCAATAACCCTTCTGCCGAGCTGCTTTCCGCGGTATTCGGGCAGTACAACAACGCGCCCGATAAGTACCGTGTCTTTGTCCGTTTCATAAAAACGGCAGGTTGCTATCGGATAATCTCCGTCGAGAAGAACTATATAATTAGTTCCGTCCTTGTCATTATCGTCAAATTCCTCCCTGAGCGAAATTCCGTGCTGTCGGTTCATACCCTGGATTCTTACGGAATACGCTCCCGCTCTCTGCCACTCCTCGGTAGCTCTTAAAACATTTATCATTGCCGCAATTTTCTCCTTTATAATTCAATCAGCTCTTTGGTTACACAGCTTAAATTTTCCCGTCCTCTCGGCGAAAGGTAACACACGTCCTCAATTCTGATTCCGTACTTATCGGGAATATAAATACCCGGCTCAATTGAGGATACGTTGCCCGTTTCGTATATATCTTTGCTTTTCGGTGAAGCGTTAAAGCCCTCGTGTATCTCAAGACCGAGTCCGTGACCGAGCCCGTGACGGAAGTATTTATCCATTTCCTTTTCTTTTAAAACGCTGTTAGCCGCTTCGTAAACCTCGGCGCAGGGAACGCCCTCGTTAAACGCCCTGATACCCGCCGTTTGCGCCTTTAAAACAAGGTCGTAATTCTCCTGCATTTCGCCGTCTGCCGAGCCGAGCGCAACCGTTCTCGTCATATCGCTGTGGTATCCCATATAGGTAGCTCCGAAATCAAACAGCACGAACTCTCCTTTTTTAATCGTCTTATCTCCGGGCGTACCGTGGGGCATTGAGGTATTCTTACCGCTTAAAAGAATTGTGTCAAAGGAAGGTCCATCGGAGCCGTTTTTAGCCATAAGATAGTCGAAATAAGCGGCAAGCTCCTTTTCCGTTTTGCCCTCCTTAACGTGGTTTAAAAGCTCAAGGAAAGACCTTTCGGCAATCTCGTTTGCCTTTTTCATATAAAGTATTTCTTCGGCTTCTTTTCGGTTTCTCTCCCTCATAAGCGAGTCGCCCAGGCCCTTCAGCGTAACGCCTTCGAGCTTTTCTTTAAGGCGGTTATACTGACTTAAAGATATAGTTAAATCCTCAAATAAAAGCGTTTTAACCAAGTGCTTGTCGCATAGCTCTTTTATCTTGTCAATAAAAAGTCCCTCGGGCTCAAGCGCTATCAGTCCCGTATTCTTTGAGTAGCTGAGCGCCTTTTCGATATACCTTGAGTCGGCAAGGTGGTAAGCCGTACCGTCCTTTGTTATCAGTATCACGCCCTCGCTCGGCGAAAAGCCGCAAAGATAATGCATATTCGCTTCGTTAAAAAGAATTAATCCGTCGGCGTTGTTTTTATTTATAATATTTATACATTTAATTACGTTATTCATTTCTTATCACCGCGTTTATTATAACATATTATACAATTATTTCAATCTGTAATTGACTTTAAATTATATATATGTTACCTTTAAAGTATCAAGCTAAGGAGTAAAATTTATGGAAAAGTATCTTATTAATCCAAACGAAAAAATCGCAAAGATAAATAAGGAAATCTACGGCCATTTTTCCGAGCATCTCGGAAGATGTATCTACGGCGGAATATTTGTCGGTAAGGACTCGGAAATACCAAATAAAAACGGTATGAGAAAGGACGTCGTAAAGGCTCTTAAGGAAATGGGTATACCCGTTTTAAGATGGCCGGGCGGCTGCTTTGCCGATGAGTACCACTGGAAGGACGGTATCGGCGATTTAAAAAACAGAAAGAAAATGATTAATACCCACTGGGGCGGTGTTACCGAGGATAATTCCTTCGGTACTCACGAATATTTCGAGCTTTGCGAGCAGCTCGGATGTAAAACCTACGTTAACGGTAACGTTGGCTCGGGAACGGTTCAGGAGATGAGCGAGTGGGTTGAGTACATAACCTTTGACGGCGTATCGCCCATGGCTGAGCTTCGCGAAAAGAACGGACGTAAAAAGCCGTGGAAGCTCGACTACTTCGGAGTAGGTAACGAGTCCTGGGGCTGCGGCGGTAATATGGCCCCCGAGCACTACGGAAACCTTTATAAGCAGTATAACGTATTCGTAAGGGACTATAAGGGTCAAAAGGAGCATATTAATCGTATCGCCTGCGGCCCGAACTCTGACGATTACCACTGGACTAAAAAGGTGCTTGACAAGGTTAAATGGCGTACAGACGGTCTGTCGCTCCATTACTATACCGTTCCGAAAGGAAATTGGAACGATAAGGGTTCGGCTACCAAATTTGATAACAATGAGTATAATTCTACAATTTGCAAGGCGTATAAAATGGAAGAGCTTATAACTAATCACCTTGCAATGATGGACTCTGTTATCCCCGGCGCAAAATCTAAGCTCGTAGTTGACGAGTGGGGAACCTGGTACGACGTTGAGCCCGGAACAAACCCCGGCTTTTTGTATCAGCAAAGTACAATGCGCGACGCGGTAGTAGCCGCTCTTACGCTTAATATTTTCAATAAGCACGCTGACAGAGTTATTATGGCAAATATCGCCCAGACCGTTAACGTTCTTCAATCGGTAATTCTTACCGACGGCGAAAAAATGGTTAAGACTCCTACCTATTACGTCTTTAAAATGTTTAAAGAGCACCAGGAGAACACTCTTCTCGGCTCCTTTATTACAACCGATTCGGTTAAGTCTAAAAACGACGGAAATAAAGAGTTTCCGCGCCTTATTGAGTCTGCTTCCATTGACGAAAACGGTGTAATTTATTCAACTGTAGCCAATACCTCGTTTGATAAATCGGCTAAAATTAAGTGCCAGATTGCCGACAGAAAGGTTAAGTCAATTAAGGCTGAAATCATAACCGGCGAAATGCACGCTAAAAATGATTTTAATAAAAAGGAAGAGGTTAATATTAAAGAGTTTAATGACTTTAAAGCCCTCTCAAACGGATTTACCTGTACTCTTCCCGCATGCTCGGTTGTTAAGTTTGTAATTGAGTAATATGATAGAAAACTGTAAAAGATGTTTGCTTGCCGAAGCGGGGAATAAGGTTGAGCTCTGGGACATAGAGCAATTTGTTTTAACGCTTGACAAGGAGCTTCTGGTAAGCGAAGAGGAGTATCAAAAAAGAATTACTCTCTGTAAAGAATGTGACGAATTAATATCGGGTCTTTGCGGACGCTGCGGATGTTATGTTGAACTCAGAGCGCGCTTAAAGGAAAAGGACTGCCCGAATTATGATAACAGAAGGTGGTAAAATGGAAGAGTTTAAGTTTTATCTTGTAGCCGACCCCCACTATTTTAAAAACTCACTCGGTGCAAGGGGAAAAGAATATGACGACTTTATGCATTATGAGCAAAAATGCTTTGCCGAAACCCAGGCGATTAACGAAGCCGTTTTTGATTTTCTTGAAAAAGCCGATGAGGCGGATAACGTTTTCTTTTGCGGAGACCTGTCTTTTAACGGAGAAAAGGAAAGCCACCTCGCGTTTATTGAGCATTTAAATAAGCTCCGTAAAAGCGGTAAAAAGGTATTTGTTATTACGGCTGACCACGATTTTAAGGAAAAGCGTGAGGACTGCTTTGCATATGACGAAAACGGTCTTAATCACCCTCTGAATACAAAGAGGGAGGAGCTTATTGATTTATATTCCGACTTCGGCTTTAAGGACGCAATCGCGGTTGATAAACAGCATTTATCCTATGTTGCCCAGCTCTCTGACGGCGTGCGCCTTTTAGCTCTTAATAACGACGGACCCGAGGGCGGCGGACGCTTCTTTGACGATAAGCACAGATCGTGGATAAAAGAGCAGTGCGATAAGGCGAAGGAAGATAATCAGATGATGATTGCAATGAACCATTATCCGCTTCTTCCGGGTCAACCCGTATTTAATCTTATTTCAGGCGCGCGCCAGAAGGACGCCGGAGAGGTCGTACCGCTGCTTGCCGATAACGGAGTAAATATCTGTTTTACGGGCCATATGCATAATCAGTCGATTAACGTTATTACTACCGAAAACGGAAATAAGTTTTACGACGTCTGCACGGGTTCAATAATTGCCGACCCGTCGGTTATAAGGCTTGTTGATATTAAGGACGAAAAAACCGTTGATATTAAAACGCTCGACGCTCCCGACTTTGACTGGGATACGGGAGGAAGAAGCTGTAAAGAGTATCTTTCCGATATGTTTGACAATATGATTTCAAACGTACTTTACGATATGGCTTACGATACCGACAGGATGATGAATAAATTTCACCTCGGTAAAAAAGCAAAGCCCGTAGTTAAAATGATAGGTAAGTTCGTAAATTCGCTTACCGTCGGCGGCGCGGGACGGCTCCTTCATTTTAAGGTTGACGACAGTATTAAGAAAGTAAAAATCAAGGATATAGCAACAGAGCTTGTAAGAATGATATTCGTCGGAAACCAGTATATGAAGGAGGGAACGCCGAAGGGCGACGCGGTACTCGGTCTTTTCAAACGCCTCAATTTTGTATTTAAAAAGATTACGGTTAAAGATATTTTAGGCCGCGAGCTTGATATGTTCGACGTTCTGAAAAACACCGTAGGCAACTACGATATCGACGATTATAACGCAACGTTAAATCTCTAATAAAAATGTAGGGGAGGGCTTTCACACCCTCCCTTAATTCGTAATTCGTCACTTGTAATTTGTAATTAAAAAGAGCCCCTCAGGGCTCTTTTTTTAGTCTTCCGCAGCTTCTACTGCTTCCTTAATCCATTCCTCGTCCTCGGGTTTTGATTCGCCGTGCTTAACCTGGGTAATTGTTGCAAGTCCGATTGCAAACATTACAGCGCAGAAGAGGAACATATAGTTGTAGTTATCGTTGAACAAGCCGATTACAAGTCCGCAAAGAATCGGTCCCGTAATTGCCGCGGAGAAGGTTGCCGTATAGTAGTAACCGGTGAACGTACCTACATAGTCGCGTCCGCCGATTGCAAGAACAAGGGGAAGCGTGTTAATGTTAATACATCCGACCGCCGCGCCGCCGACAACAAGCGCAATCCAGAGTACAATCCAGGTAAACGCCTTGTTATTTATAACCTGGGATACCGCAAGATAAATTGCAAACATAATTACAATAACCGAAAGTCCGATTATAATTGTTTTCTTTCGTCCGAGCTTACGTCCCATAGCGCCCGCGGGAATACCGAACGCGGCAAGCGATACCGCAAATACCGCCATCATAAGCGTTGAATAAATCGGCTTTACGTCAAGCGTATCAAGCGCAAAGTTTGTAAAGTTAGGAACGATAGCTTCGGTTGCGTTGTTAATTAAGAAGAGGGAAGCGAGCATAACGAGAAGGCTTCTTCTTTCTTCGTTTGAAATAGGTAAATCCTTAATCTTGATTTTATTTGAGCCGTTCTCGCTTTCCTTAATCTGAACCTTGCTTGAAAGGTCGTTTTCCTTGTTTTTCTTATAGAATAAAACAAGTATACAAAGACATAAAACGGCGATGATTGCAGCTACAACAAAGATAGGAGTATAGTTAACGTATACCGGCTCGCCGCCTACAAGCTTAACAACCTTCTGAGCTACGAGGTCGGCTTCGCTGCCCGAGGAGGAGAAGTTCTTGCCGTTAAAGTAAAGCGAGTCCCTGCCCGAGGCAATAAAGTTTTCGATAGTTTCTTTATGGTTTGCGGGAACACCGCCGGCAAATTCGCCGAAATACTTAACTACGGGAGTTCCGTCCGCATTAACCTCAAGTATCTGACCGAGGGTATTTGCCTTAGCCTTTAGCGCGTCGTGAAGCGCGGTAAAGCCGAGCAGACCAACAAGTGCGGTTGCGATAGTTCCGATAACGAAGCCTATCATCTGACCGATACCGCCCATAATATTAATTACTGCGTTTGCGTCGCTCTGCAGCGCGCTCGGAGTAAAGTCGGGCATAAGCGAAACTACGGGTGAGCGCCATATCGACATAGTAAAGTTAAAGAAAATAATTACGGTCATCATTAAGATGATTGAGAGTCCTGCCGCCTTAACGGTTGCAGCAACGGGGATAAGGCTGAAAAATACAGCGCAAATCGGAAGACAAATAATTATGTAAGGCATTCTCTTGCCCCATTTTGTATTTGTCCTGTCGCTCTTTTTTCCGAAATAGGGCTGGAAAATAACGCCGAATATGTTATCAATAGTCATTATGGCGTTTACTATAAGCGCAACCGAAAGAAACGCGGGAAGCTTTCCGCCGCCTCCTGTAAGCTCGGTGAGCTTAGCTCTGAAAATTACGGGGACGTATGAATTGTATATTGACCACATCAGCATACAAGCCATAAATCCGAAACCGATAAGGAAGGTTTGCTTATAATTAAGCTTGCTTCCGCTTGCTGAATTTTTACCCATAACTGAAATTCTCCTTTAAAAATTCTACATATGTATAATATCACAGCGAAGTGAAAAACGCAAATAATATCGGAAATATAAAATAAATATTAATTAACCCTTAAGTCTGTCTGTTACAGCTTGTGCGTTTTTGTAAATCTTTTCGATATCAATTCCCTTGAATTCGCGGTTGTCGTACAGAATTTTACCGTCAATCATAGTCATTAAAACGTTTTCCTTTGAGCCTGAATATACAAGGTTTTTGGTAATATTGTTAATCGGCTGCATATTGGGTCTTTGGAGGTCGATTACAATAAGGTCCGCTTTCTTGCCCACGTCAATAACGTCGCAATCGTCAAGACCCATACATTTAGCCGAGCCGACGGTAGCCATTTTGAGTACCTCATCGGCGTCACAGGCAGCAGCGTCGTTATTGTCAAGCTTCTGAAGGAAGCAGGTAAGCGACATTTCGCGGAACATATCAAGCGCGTTATTGCTTGAAGGTCCGTCGGTGCCTATTGCAAGATTAATACCCTTGTCAATAAATTTCTGAACGGGCGCAATACCTGAAGCAAGCTTTGCGTTAGAGCCTGAATTAATAATTGCCCAAACGCCTTTTTCCTTATATATTTCAATATCGTCGTCGTTAACCCATACGCTGTGGTATCCGCCGCCGCCGTAGTTGAAAAATCCGAGCTCGTTGAAAAGTGCGGTGGGAGTTTTGCCGTATCTTTCAATACATCCCTCAACCTCGCTCTTCGTTTCGCTTGAATGAACGAAAACCGGCGCTTCGTACTTTTCGGCAAGCTTTGCAACCGACTGCATAAGCTCAAACGACGTCGTATATTCGGCGTGGAAGCCGAGCTTATACGATACAAGAGAGTCAAAGGAATTATATCTCTTATAATAATCCTCAAGAAGGCTGATATTCTCTTTGAAATTGTTTAATCCGCTTGTCATAACCGAGCGGAAGCCGAAATCAACGCATGCATTTGCATATTCCTCGGGGGAATAATACATATCAAAGCAAGCTGTAATACCGCTTGTAAGATACTCCGCAAACGCAAGCTGGGAAAGGCAGTAAATATCCTCGCCGGTCATTTTTGCTTCCATCGGGAAAATCATATTATTAAGCCACTCGTGAAGCGGTAAATCATCCGCAAGAGTTCTTGCAAAGGTCATAGCAGAGTGGGTGTGAGCGTTTTTGAATGACGGCATTAAAAGATTGCCCTTAAGGTCGTAAACGGTATCGGCTTTTAAATCGCTGTCTCCGAGCGCAACAATCTTATTTGAGTCAACGTAAACGTCTTTTTCAACGATGTTGAAGTTTTTGTCAAGAATTAATCCGTTAGTAAATTTAATCATAAAGCTCCTCCATATTCTCTTTAAAAGGCGGTTTAATAATTCCTTTTTCGGTTATTATTGCGCTTATCAGCGAGTGGTCGGTAACGTCAAAGGCAGGGTTGAAGGTCTTAACTCCCTCGGGAGCCATACTGCTTTTGAAGTAACCCTTTTTTATTTCATCTCCGTCGCGCTCCTCGATTATAATATCATCTCCGCTTTTACACGAAAAATCAATAGTTGAATAAGGCGCGAGAACGTAGAACGGAATTCCGTAGTATTTTGCGTTAACGGCAAGGGGAGAGGTTCCTATTTTATTGGCAGTGTCGCCGTTGGCGGCAATCCTGTCAGCCCCGACGAGAACGGCGTTAATTTTTCCCTGCTTCATAACGAGCCCCGCCATATTGTCACAAATCAGCGTTGTATCAATCCCCGCCTTTTCAAGCTCGTAAGCCGTAAGCCTTGCTCCCTGAAGCAGGGGTCTTGTTTCATCACAGTAAACCCTGAAATCATAGCCTCTTTCCTTACCGAGAAAAAGAGGTCCGAGCCCCGTCCCGTAACCTGAGGTTGCAAGTCCTCCGGCGTTACAGTGGGTTAAAATACCGTCGCCGTCTTTTAATAGCGATAACCCGTATTCGCTGATTTTACGGCACATCTCTTTGTCCTCGTTTTGTATAGCCGCCGCTTCGCTTAAGAGGCCTTTTCCGCTCTCATAAGCCCTTAGCATCCTTTCGGTTGCCCATGAAAGATTTACCGCCGTAGGTCTTGCAGAGTCGAGATATTTTTTCAGCTCTCTTTTATCACCGTCAAGAAGCGCCATACCGTATGCGGCAAAAACACCGATAAGCGGAGCCCCGCGAACCTTTAGCGTTTTAATTGCGGTAAAATAATCCTCTTTTGTTTCGGCTTTGAGATAAACCTCATTATTCGGAAGCCGGCTCTGGTCAAGATACATGAGAATACCGTTTTCTATTTTAATGTTTTCAATCATATGCTTTTAATAATTCCTTTAATTAAGCTTTCAATTTTCGGACCTGCGTCTTTTCCGGCTTCGTTAATTTCCTCGCTTGAAAGAGGCGAGTCGGTTAATCCGCAGGCAAGGTTTGCTATAAGGCTTATACCTATAACCTTAAAGCCGCAGTGTACCGCCGCAACGGTTTCCACGGCAGTGCTCATACCTACGGCGTCCGCGCCGAGAGAGGAGAGCATTTTTATCTCAGCTGGTGTTTCAAACTGAGGACCCCAAAGCTGACAGTAAACTCCGCTTTTAAGCTCAATGCCGAGCTCGTCGGCAATTTTTACGACTTCTTTTCTTAAATCCCTGTCATACGCGTTTGACATATCGGGAAAGCGTACTCCGAGCGCGTCAGTGTTTTTACCCCTGAGCGGGCTTTCAACAAAGGAAGAAATCTGGTCGCTTATAAGCATAAGGTCGCCTGCGTTAAGTCCTTTGTTAATTCCGCCCGAGGCGTTGGTAAGAATAAGCGTTTTTGCGCCGAGCAGCCTCATAACTCTTATAGGAGTTGCAACCTGTCTTGCGCTGTAGCCCTCGTAAAGGTGAACGCGTCCGCACATAATAACAAGCCTTTTACCGCCGGCTTCACCGAAAACAAATTTGCCCTCGTGAGCCGGAGCGGTTGAAACGGGCATACCCTCAAGCTCATCGTACGGAATTTCACATACAATATTTATATCCTTAAGAAGTCCGCCGAGACCCGAGCCTAAAACGATTGCAATCTCGGGAATAAAATCGGTTTTGCTCCTGATTTGAGAAATAATATCCTTAAGCATAATATCACCTCGTATCTATTATAATGAATTAATGCTTATAAATCAAATATTTTTAATAATGTATTGCAATATTTTGTTTTATTTGTTATTATTAATAAGTGATATTTTCATATGGAGGAATAATTATGAAGAAAATTATTTCAGCTCTTCTTGTAATAACGCTTGTTATAGGAAGCTCTTTTGCTTTTTCAAGCTGCGCCAAGAAGGGAAATGAAAAATTCGATATAGCTCTTATAACAGACGGCGCAACGGTTAACGATAATGCGTATAATAAGAGCGCGTGGGAGGGTGTAAAAGCTTACGCTGAGGAGAATAAGCTTACCTGCCGTTACTACCAGCCGAGCCTTGACGAGGAGGGTAATATTTCCTCTGAAACGGCTAAGAATTATATTGAGCTGGCTGTTAAAAACGGAGCTAAAAGCATCGTTCTTCCGGGCGAAAAATTCGCCGTAAGCGCATATGAAATTGCTCCTACATATAAGGACGTTAATTTTATTCTTATTGACGCCGTACCTCACAGCGAAAGCGATAAAACCGTAAGAATGCAAAGTAACGTTATGTGTATCAGCTTTAATGCGCTTCAGGCAGGCTTCCTTGCGGGTTATACCTCTGTTCTTGAGGGCAATACAAAGCTCGGCTATCTCGGCTCTGTTGAGTCGGAGAGCTCGCTTGATTACGGTGCGGGCTTCGTTCAGGGTGCAGGCTATGCGGCTGACGAAAAGAGCATTCCCGCGTATATGGATTATGCAAATTATGACGCTGAGAACCTTAAATACGATTATTCCTTCACTATAAAACCTGTTTATAAAAAGATTGAAGAGGCTAAGAAAAAGACCTTTAAGGTAACCGTTAAGGACGGAATCGGCTCGGGCGTTTATACCGACGGTGAAAACGTTAAGATTACCGCTAATCCCGCTCCCGAGGGTAAATGCTTTGACCACTGGGAAACAAAGAGCAATACCGAGGGCGTTAAGGATAAAAAGGTTAATATTTCAAGTAAGAAGAAAACCGAAATGAACCTCCTTGTAGGTGATTGCGACTGTACTATTACGGCGGTTTGGGCTGACGTTAAGACAATCCCGATTACTATTAAAGGCTCCGACGGTAACAGCACTGCGGGCGTGATTTATGCAACCGAAAATTCTACTAACTGGGTTTGCGCTCCCTCCGCTCCTGCGGGTACGGTATTTGACCACTGGGAGACCGATGACGAAAGCGTTGTTGAGGATTTAAAATCCTCGGGAACTAACGTTAAGGTTACCGATTCACCGATTACAATGACTCCCGTATTCGTTAAGAGCGAAACTCCTACCTTTACCGTAACCGTTGAAAACGGAACGGGCTCGGGAACTTATCTTACCGAGGATGAGGTTTATATTACCGCCAACGCTCCTCAGGACGGATATATGTTCTACAAGTGGGAAAACATTGACAACCAGGGACTTTCAACCGGTATTGCAATGGAAAACGAGTATTGCTATACGACTAAGTTTGAAATGGTTGACAGATACGCTTCGGTTGTTGAGGCTATGATAGACGACGGATGTACGCTTGTATTCGGCGGAGGAAACCCGATTTCCGATTCAATCTTTACGGCTGAGGAAAGCTTTGATTATATCGTAAACGCTTTCGGATACGGCTATGACGAAAGCTCAAAGGGCGATACTCTCGCAAGTGTGGTTAATGACTACGGCGCTGCTGTAAAACTCGCGCTTAAGGACTTTAAAGGCGCAAGCGTGCTTGAAGGAAATATTGCTAACGGATGTATCTACGTAACCGGTAAGGACCTTGACGAATTTCAGCTTGACGATAAGGGACAGCCTGTTAAGGATAAAAAAGGAAATAAGATTAAAAACGGTGGCTATAATGCAGATTATACAAAGACGTTTTATTCATTAAAGAAAGGCGAAATTAAAATCTTAAAGGCAACAGCCACCGATAATATAATCTACGCCAATAAATCAAAATGCCTAA